>MELA01000040.1 GCA_001767495.1 Acidobacteria bacterium RIFCSPLOWO2_12_FULL_65_11
TGGCCGGTTTTCAGGTGTCCATCAGTGGCCGGTTTTGGGTGTCCACCGAGGTTGGCATCCACCAGTCGAAATTCGTGCAGATGGTAATCAAGCCAACCCATCGCGTCCTGGATAGCGAGGTGGAGATCCCAGAAGGAATACGCCAAAGGGACCTGGATGCGGCGCCACACGAGCGGTGCAGTTCCGCTCAGGACGATCAGGAATTGATGAACGAACTCAGGACGACTTCGTGTCGAGTTCTTCGTTGCACGTCGGCTGACCATTAGGTCGAGGATTCCGCATCGAAAATGGCGAACGGAGTCGAGCGGAACGCCTCAATTGTAGTCGGCGGGATCTCGTTCAGAAAGTTGGGCGCACCGCGCCCGTCCACGTGGACCGTGGAGGCGGCGGACGCATGGACATCCACGGCAAGTCGATCGCAAATCAGGCCAGAAAACGGCCATTTCTGCTGCCGTGTGGGGGGGCATCAACCCCCAAATCGCCCCCACGTGCGCGAGAACATCTGTGGAAGTTATAGATACACAATGACTTAGTGACTTGGAGGCGGCGGGAGTCGAACTGCTTGAACCCCCTTCCCCTCAGTACTTAGGCCTGCTTTCAGTCGCTCAAGCCTGTCCGATCCGCTCAAATTGCCTGCAGGTACGTAATAGGAACACAGCCGCAGGGCTCCTCCCTACGCGAATTGCGTAGACGACGCAGGACGTGCATACTCGCCAAACAGTGATGGCCAAATCGAAGAAGCGTAACGTATTCGCCGAGATGATGGCGGGGGTGCGGGCGATGCGCGCCCACCGAGGCAAAGGTCGCATCACACTGCGATCCCATCGCACCGCGCTCCGCGTGAATCATTCGGGTTCACGCCGGAGTCCGCCTTGAGATTCGGATGATCTGGGTCGTGGAAGACATTGCGCGGCGATGACTCAGTGACCGCAGTATGGTGTCGAGCACCAAGTCCAGCTCCTTGCCCACGTCTTCAGCCAGAAAACGCAACACGAAGTAGCCGTTCTCCTGCAGCGCCTGATCCTTGCGCCGGTCGCGGCGGTAAGCAATCGGATCCGCGAGATGCTGGGCACCATCCAACTCCACCGCCACACGCGCATCGGCGCACAGGAGATCGACTTCCAGCTGTCCGAAACCATCAAACGCGATTGGCAGCGTCACGTTGACTCGGAAACGCCCCTTGGTCTCCTCCAGGGTCTCCAGGCGCCGATAGAGAAACCCTTCGGTCGCGCTCCGCGCTCGGCCTGCGCCCTCGGCATCCGGAGACACGGCCCGCGCGGCGCAGACGAACAGGCTCGCGAGCGGTGTATCGACGCCGTCCCGGACGAGCCTTCGTACGCTGCCGGAGTAGTCGCGCTTCCACACCGGGTCCGATGGAAGGACGACATCCGCTGGCCAGCCCGGAATCGCGCTGGCTGGAAGGAGAATCTTGTACCCGACGGCTTCATAGCCCCGGCACCGTCGGTCGAACATCCGCGCCAGCATGGGTACGTTGAGGTCCGCGTAGTCGTAGATACGCACGTCGCGCTTGTCGTCGTAGAGGCGGTGCAGCCGGCCGGCGTACTGGGCGACCGTTCCTCGCCACGAAACTGGAAGCGTCAGGAACAAGGTGTCCAGGCGTGGATCGTCGAATCCTTCTCCCACGTATTTGCCCGTTGCCAGAATGACTCGAGCTTCTTCGCGTGGGATGGCCGCCAGCCGAGCGGCGACGGCCCGCCGCTGTTTCTTTCCCGTCCCCGCTCGCAAGACCACGAGGTGGCGCACGGTTCCGACGAGCCCGGTCTCGAGGCGGTCGAGGTGGTCGTTCCGCTCAGTGAGCACGAGTGGCGACCGACCATTCCCGATGGACTCGACGACGTCGTCGCAGATGCGGCGGTTGCGCAGCTCGTCCTCGACCAGCTCTTGGTAGAGCGCCTGGAACTCCACTCGCTTGTCGGCATCAGGGCTTCTGCACGGCTGGAACGTCGTCGGTTGCACCAAGACGAGGTGCTCGAATGGGCGGGCGGCTGCCTGTGCTCGTGCATTCACGCGATGTCGAACCGGTCCGCACTGCATGAAGATGATGGGATGGTGGCCGTCCTTGCGCGCGACGGTCGCGGACAGTCCCGCGACAAACCGCGCCTTGGCCCGACGCGCCACTTGCTCGAAGCTGTGCGCTGAGAGGTGATGACATTCGTCGACGATCAGGTGGCCGTAGTCCGCCACGCGATCATCGACGACACCCTTCCTGACCAGACTCTGCATGACGGCGACATCGAGCAGCCCGGTCGGCCGGGTTCGCCCGCCCCCGATTCGACCGATCGCCTTCGCCGGCATGCCGAGAAACGCCGAGAGCCGCTCGACCCACTGGTCGAGCAGTTGACGCCGATGCACGAGCACGAGCGTGTTGACGCCGCGCTGTGCGACGAGCCAAGCGGCGATCACCGTCTTGCCAAACGCCGTCGTCGCGGCCAGCACGCCGGTCTCGTGTGCCAGCATCGCGTCTGCCGCGGTCTTCTGCTCAGGCCGCAGCTCCCCCTGAAAGCTCAATTCCAATCGGCGGCCGGTGTAGCGCTCATCGCGAATGACCGCGCGAACGTGCAGGTCCGCCAGCGCCTGGCGAGCCTCATCGAGGCACCCTCGTGGCAGGCCGATGTGATGCGGGTGATCCTCGGCGCAGGCGATGACACGCGGCTTGTCGTACGTGGATAACCGCATGGCCTGCGCTTTGTAGAACTCGGGATTCTGAAAGGCTGCCAGGCGAAGCAGCCGGTTGCGGAGGCCCGGATGCAACCCTTCCTTGGCAATGTAGATCTGATTGCCGAGCACCAGCTCCAACGTCTGAGGCAGTTCGCCCGCGATCGGCGGATCCCTGCGATGGCGCGACGGCGGGGCTGTCCACGGCTCATCTTCTCCGTCGTCCTGTGGTGGCAGACGCACACCGAGGATGCGATCTCGGCGTTCGGCCTCCTGGACGATCGCTTCGGCCTGCGTTCGGTCGATCTTGCCGACGCTCGCGAGAAACGCCCACTGGTCTGACCAAGGCACCAAGTGGTCATCGAGGAAGACGCTGTTGTCCTGCTTGCGTGGTCCCTTCTGCAGCGGCAGGGCAATGAGGTTGCCAAATCCTCCTTGCGGCATCGTGTCCTGGTTCGGGAGGAGACGGTCGTACGAATCCAATCCGATGTCCGGGCGCCCTTCCATTGTTTCCGTCAGGACGTGCGATCCCAGTCTTCGAGCCAGGGCGGCTGGAATCGCCTCTTCGAAGAAGATCCAGACGTGCGCGCCTCGTCCGGAGCGTGACCGTTCGAGCGCGGCAGGGAGGTTCAGCTGGCGACACGCCTCGAGAAACGCCTTTGCATCCTCGTGCCAGCCGGCCTTGTCGAAATCAACGGCCAGGAAGAAGCACGTCTCGTCCTGCAGCAGCGGATACACGCCCGCGACAAAGGGCTGACCGTCAGGATCGCGGCCAGACAGGTGCCAGCGAATGACGTCGTCGGTCACCGGAAGGAATCGACGGTTGGGACACTCGGCGCATTTGATCCGCGGCTTCTCACAGATGCCACGCACCCACTCGTTCGCGCAGGCGGGCGCATACCCGGACTTGCCGGTCTTCCGGCTCTCGAACCGGCGCGGATATACGTCGTCGCGGCCGCGGAACAGCGATCGGAACAGCGCGATCTTGGACTGAGATGAGGACGTCTGGTTGACGAGGCTCGGACTCAGTTCCATCGGTGGGACTCGGATGGTGTTAGCAGCCGGTGGTTCGCTCTGGCATCGACGGCTGCCGGCGCCCTTCGGGCACGAACGGCGCAGACGCGAATCGGTCTAGCGCGACGAACCACTCTGACACACTCGTGAATGTCGGCTCTACGAGTACAGCCTCGCCCGCCCGGCGGAGCCTGACGCGGTCGCCTTCGAATCCGAGCCCGCGCGGCAGTCGCACCGCCGAGGCATTTGCGAACGGGCGCGAAAACGCTGCAGAAGGCGTTTGATGACGCTTGTGTCGTGATCTTGAGAGCATGACCTGAATATACTCTCGGCGTGGCCCAGGCTGCCAAGAGATCGAATCGGCGCCCCTCGGCTCAGCGTCTCGGGGCGTTGCCACCTCGTTATTCATTCGTGCTCCATCCGGATGTGCGGGACCGGTTCACCAGTTGTCCACGATGCAACGCGCACACCCGACTGCGAAAACTCCCACTGGTGATTCATGTCGAGCATTCCGAGGGCGCGCGCTTGACCATTCTCGGCAAGACGTGTCGCCTCTGTCTCGTGTGCGAGATGCTCATCGCGCACGACGCTGACATCGCGCGACTGCTCGTCGCCTCCGGTGTCGCCGCCGAGAGTGAGTCGCCTGCCTGTCTCGTGCGCGGCACCGTAGCGCCGCGTGTGTGGCGCGCGGGTCTTGCGCGCGGCGTCACGCTCGAGGCCGTGCGAGCATCGATGGCCGACTTCAAGCAATACATGCGGGTCGAGGTGACGCCAGGCGGATGGTACCGAGAAGCCGAAACCGTCCGAAAGCCCTGAGCCGCTCATTCGGCGCCGCGAGCGGCCGGCCGATCCCCCACCTTAGGTGCGCGACGTTCGATGCGTGCCACGACGTTGTCCACGTAGTCGCCATAGCCCCATCCGATAGCTTGCGCGCGCTGTCGAATGCGGTTGAGGCGGCGAAGGACCGTTGGTTGCTCGTGGGCATGTCGTTGATCGCGTCGAGTTTCCGTTCGAGCGCCGTGAAGTAGCCGTGGTCGCCGTATCCGAGGTCGGCTGATTGTTCAGTGCCTGCCTCGACGAACGACAGCATCAAGTCGGTGGTGCCGACGGGATCGCCCGTTGCTTTCCGGTATTGCGTGATCGCCGCGTTCGCCTCGCGCACGCTGATGGGACGGCGACTGAAGGATCCGGGTAGATCGCGCCGACGATAGTCCGCCGGCACTGTTCAATCACGTCGGAATCGGGGAGCAGACGCAACTCGAGAAAGCGTCGATTCTCCGCGGTGGCATTGTGCGGTGGCATTGTACAGATCCGTGAGCAGGTTGAGGAGACCTGTTCGATCGAACGTGTCCAAGCGCTTCCTGACGGCGCTCCATTGGTTCTTTGCCTGTGCTTTCATGACGGTTGTTTGCTCTGGAGAGGCACGAATTCCGTATCGTGCTCACTCTGAAAATTATGAGCGCTGACGCGGCCGATCGACTGCTGCGACCAAATCTGACGCCAACACGGCGCACGAGCCGGCGATTTCATCCGGAGCGGCCAATGGGCCGGCCGACCGCACCGCCATTTGTGCACCAATCGCCCGTGGATCGGCGAAGAGTTCCTTGAGAGTGGTTAACGCCTCGTCAGTGACCGTCTTGGACACGTCCGTGTTCAAGAGCTGTGCGAAGGTGGCGGCCAGGGCTTCTGTGCGTGTGGCCTGCAGCAGCCGCAGCACGTCGAGCGCATCTTTGTCATCGAGTCGACGGAGTGTGCGTTCCGCAAGACGTTCCCGAATCTTGTGCATCTTCGACACAATGAGCGCCGCCGATCCAGCGGCGGCTATGGAAAATGACCGAGCGTCCGCGGCATCCAGCGCAGCGATTATTGTCGCGCGCTTGTCGACGAGTGCCGCTTCCAGGCCGCGAGCTTTTCCGGCCACGTGCTTGGCGTGGCCGTCGAGTCGGGCCGCCCTGCTGCCACCGCCACCGACGGCCTCCGGCACCATTAAGTCGACCTCGACGTGGGTGGGCGTGCCGTCGATGTCGCGCGACACTACCCAGGCTCCGATACGATTACCGCGAAAGAACCCCGCCGCGGTCATGGCGGATTCGATTTCTGGAGCCGGTTGCAACAACACAGGGTCGAGCGCGAGGTCGGCATCTGTCGTGAACTCGGCAATCGCGAGTTCAACGGCGCCGGTGTGGAGGTAGATCGCCTGCGCGCCGATCAGAATCACAGCCTTGCGCTGGGCGCCCAGCGCCTCGAGGGCATCGAGAAGGACACTCCGGGCGACGATGTAGTGCCGATCAGGTTCGCCAGACATGCTCGTGTTCGCGCATCCACTCGATCAGCGCTTCCCCTTCATTCGGCCCTCGGCCCGGACTGGTCAGCAGATCGACGGCAATCTGGCTCACCGCGGCGACCGTGATGCCTTTTTTCTGCGATGTCCGCTCGTAGACGACTGGATCGAGCGGCGTCACCAGCGCGACGTTGCCGCCCGTATCCAGTGGCCGCAAGTCGAGCTGGCGCGTCATACTCTCGGCATCATCGGTGTAGCAAAGGAGTAGCCGTGCAGGTGCGACCGAGGCGAACTGCGTGGCGGCCCAGGATCCGCTAACCGCGTACCGAGAGGAAGCGGTCTTCAATCTTTCGGCAACTGGGGCCAGGCCGCGCGGTGCAAGGTACCACGTCGCGCCCTTCCGTTGAAACGGTGAGTACTCTTGCGACCACCGCTGAAGGAGCGCGGGCCAATCGGTCTCGGTAATGGGACCGCGGGACGTGCGGGTCACCAGCGCTTCGCGCGTCAGAAAGTCCACCACTCGTGAGGCGTAGCCGGCATCGACGCCAGCGCGCTTTGCCAGCTCGCGGAGGCCCAGAGGGGGACGAAAGTCGGCGAGCGCGCGAACGAGTCGACCCGCTTTGGCGCCTCGGAGTGATTTTCGATCGCGAGCGGTAGGTTCGGGGTTCTCGATCGCGCCGGTCGCTTCCAGGAACAATCCCGGTTTCGAAAGACTGAGGCGAACGTTGCCTGTAAGGTCGGCGTACCCGAAACCGCCAGCCTTCAGGCGTTCTTGGGTCCGTGGGCTCAGAAAGGGTGCCACGATAAGAATGGGCCGATCGGCTGCAGGCCGCGCTGCCGCCAGCAAGTCGGCGACGTCCTTGGGTTCAAGACGCTTCTTCGGCGTGATGATCACGGAACCGGTCGCCTTGGCGGGGCCAACAATCGTGAGGACGGTGTCGCGTTTCCCGCGCACGGCTCGGGAGACACTGGTGCGAGGCCGCCAGCCCGAGGGGAGACGCGTCGCTACGCGCTGAAGGACGCGTTCAATGAGTCTGTTGTCTGAAATAGTGGTGTTGTCCACAGTGGGCAACAGTATAATACAGACAACACTGTTAAATCCATTTCCACTGGTGGAGGCGGCGGGACTAGGACCGTGACAACACTGCTAGCGTGTCTTTCATCAACAACTTATGGAAGCAGTCTGCAGACGTGTACCTGTTATGTACCAACTTTAAAGGCCATCGAACTTGATAAGTTATTGCACATCAATAACTTAAAAGTGGTGGAGGCGGCGGGAGTCGAACCCGCGTCCGAGAGCACTTCCCCGTGGGACTCTACATGCGTGTCCGTTTCTGATTTCTCATGCCCGACGTGAGGAAACGGCTAAAAACCGCCAGGCACCAGACCCGGTAATTCTCACGACCAGACGCCGAGCCGCCGTCCGACCGCCAGCCTGTCTAATGACATCTGGCCCCCAACCACCAGGCGAGGTCAGGGCAGACGCTCACTGCTTATTAAGCAGCGAGAGCGTACTGAGTATCCGCAGTTAACGGATGTTCCATCGGATTTACGAGTCGATGGGGCTCGGCATGCATCCCGCGAGTCTTTACCCCCGTCGAAGCCGTGTCGCCCCCCTGTGATGCGACCGATGTTAAGTGCTCTGCCGTCTGAGGTATGCGGCAAGCTCGCGATCTGACTCGATGCCTATTATAATGCCACGACTTAAGTCGGACCGATGAGGCGCGTCCCTTCACCCAGTGCGCGAGCAAACGTATGACATTTGACGAGCAGCTCCAACGGGCGTTCACCACCCTAAGCGACCGGATACGGGACACGATTGCCCGCGAGGCTCAGGGGGCCATTACCACGGACCTGAAGGCTGCGGTCCAGGCAGAAAAGGAAGGCGCGACAGCCGACATCCGGCAGGCTGTCGCGCGCGACTTCGAAGAGCGTCTGCATGCCGCGGTCGCCGAGGCCGAAACGCGCGCCCGCGACAAGGGGAAGCAGGAGGGCCGGGAGCAGGGACTGAAAGAAGGTCGCCAGGAGGCCGAACAGGCTGCTCAGCAGGCAATCGAGAGCGCCAAAGCCGCCGCCAAAGACGAGCTGAAATCGGCCGGGCTGGCGGAGATCGATCGAACGAACGATCGATTGACGGGGGCGATCCGTTCGATTGGCGGCGCGCGCTCGCTCAGCGAAATCCTGGATACGCTCGTCGGATGCGCTGGGCGCGAGGCGCCGAGAGCGGGTGTGCTGCTTGTCAGCGCCAAAGGGTTCCGCGGCTGGCGGTTCGTGGGGTTTGGCGCGATTGACGCCGATAAGATCGATGTTCCGCGCGACACGGCCGGCGTGATTGCCGAGGCTGTGCGAACGGGGGCCGCCGCGTCGGGTGCGGCGCCGTCGTTCAAGGATCTGCCGCCGGGGCATGGAAGCGTGGCAGTCCCGGTCGCTGTTGGCGGCCAGCCCGTCGCGGTGCTCTACGCGGATCAAGGAGCCGGGAAGCCCGTTTCGGGCGCAGCAGCGCCAGCGGCCGGGGCCCTCGAAGCGCTCGCGAGCTATGCTGGCCGATGTCTCGAGGCGCTGACGGCCATCAAGGCCGCCCGCGTGTTGACCGAAGGGAGCGAGCTGCCGAAGGCGGCCGCCGGCCGGACCGGCGGTGACGGGGCTTCGGAGGAATCAGCCGCCGCGCGACGATACGCGCGGCTGCTCGTCTCGGAGATCAAGCTGTATCACGAGGCCGAAGTCGCGGCGGGCCGCCGCGAACGCGACCTGGCGAAGCGGCTGGGCGCCGAAATCGCGCGGGCGCGCGCTCTCTTCGAGCAGCGCGTGGCGCCGCCCGTGCGGCAGCAGACCGACTACTTCCGCGAGGAGCTGGTGCGCACGCTCGCCGATGGAGACGCGGGGCTGTTGGGAAAAAATTAGAAGTCAAAAGTGAAAAGGAA
Source organism: Acidobacteria bacterium RIFCSPLOWO2_12_FULL_65_11 (assembly GCA_001767495.1). Taxonomy (GTDB): domain Bacteria; phylum Acidobacteriota; class Vicinamibacteria; order Vicinamibacterales; family CAVVIG01; genus 2-12-FULL-65-11. The sequence continues at coordinate 8,893 of MELA01000040.1, forward strand.
AAAGTAGAGAGCCGATGGTCAAGGCGTCTGGCGTAGTCACGGTCACGTTGGCGCTGCTCCTCATTCCTGTCGGGCCCGTCGGGACTCCATCGGCCCAGCAGGACAGCACCGGCTCGTTCGATGGTCTCGCGCCGACAAATCATCCGTCAATCTCAGCCGACCTCTCACAGCTCTGGATGGCGCCCGACGGCGCGCGGCGCGCGCCAGCGCCGGCGCAGATGGAGCTGGTCTCCGCCATCAGGCTCGTGTCCGCCGGAAACTTCACCAAGGCGCTGCCGGTCCTTTCGCAGGCTTCGCTTCGGGAGGGCCCGCTTGGTGGCTATGCCGAGTATTACAAAGGGCTGGCCGAGCTGCGCCTGGGGCGTCTCTCGGACGCGCGTCGCACCTTCCAGGCGCTCGCCGCCGCCGCTCGAGCCGGCTATCTTGCCGAAGCGGGCCCGCTTCGTGACGCGGAGGCCGCCGAGACGCTGGGCGATCAAGACGCCGCGCTGGCCATTCTCGATCGTCTGTCGAACGCCAGAACGGCCGCGGCGCCCGACGACATCCTGATGCGACTGGGGAAGGCCGCCAAGGCCGTTGGCGACCAAGACCGGGCGGCGGCGGCCTTCTCGCGGGTGTACTTCGAGTTTCCGCTCGGCGATCGGGCCGCGGAGGCGGCTGCCGAGCTGGAGCAGATGCCGGGCTTCGATTCGCTGGCACCGCGCACCGATCGGCTCAGGCAGCAGCTGGGGCGCGCCGAACAGTTGTTTGCAGCCAAGCGCTATGCGGAGGCGCGGCAGGCTTTCGCGAGCGTTCGGATCTCCACGTCTGGTGAGGACCGCGACCTGGTCAACCTGCGTGTCGCCGAATGCGACTACTACCTCAAACGGTTGCGCGCGTCGAGAGACGTGACGCGGCTCTACCTCGCCAAGGCCCCGCGTCAAGCCGAAGCCATGTTCTATCACGCGCTCGCCATTCGTGGGCTCGGCGGCCGCGAGGGATACTTCCGTCTCATGCGCCGCCTGGCCGACGAGTTCCCGATGGGGAGCTGGGCCGAGGAAGCGCTGAACAGCCTGGCCACGAACTTCATTCAGCAGGACGACGACGCGTCGGCCGACGAGACGTTTCGCGAGATGTACACGAAGTTCCCGGCGGGCCGCTACGCCGAGCGCGCCGCGTGGAAGATCGGTTGGCAGGCGTACAAGGAAGGCCGCTACGCGGAGACGGCGAGCACGTTTGAAGGCGCCGCCTGGCGGTTCGCGCGGTCCGACTACAGACCGCCCTGGTTGTACTGGGCGGCGCGGGCGCACGAACTCAATGGCGAGTCCTCGTTGGCCGCGGCGCGCTATACGCTCGTGGTCGCCGACTATCAGCACAGCTACTACGGGCGTCTCGCGCTCTCGCGTCTCGGCGGCCGCGCCCCCGAGCGTCCAGTGGTCGTCGATGCGCCGAGCGTGGCGCTGCCACCGAACGAGGACGTGATCCGGTCGCTTCTCGCCCTCGGTCTCTACAGCCAGGCGATCGACGAGCTGCGCTATGCGCAGCAGGTGTGGGGCGACTCGGCGCCCATCCAGGCGACGCTGGCCTGGATCTACTGGCAGCAGGGCCAGTCGGCGTCTGGGTCGGAACGCTTCACGCTCTACCGCAGTGCGATCAACACGATGCGGCGCGCCTACCCGCAGTTCATGGCCGCAGGAGGCGAGCACCTGCCCAAGGACCTCCAGACGATCATCTTTCCGGTCGCGTACTGGGATCTGATTCAGAAACATGCAGCCGAGCGAAATCTCGATCCGTTCCTGGTCGCGGCGCTCGTGATGCAGGAATCGACCTTCGTAGCCGACATCCGGTCGGCGGCCAGGGCCGTCGGGCTGATGCAGCTGCTGCCGTCGACGGCGCGGCGGTACGCCAAAGTGCTGCACCTGCAGTACTCGTCCCGGTTGATCACCAACCCGGAGGCGAATGTCAGGATGGGTACGGCGTATCTGGCCGACACGGTCAAGGAATTCGGCGAGCTGCACTTCGCGCTGGCCAGCTACAACGCCGGCGAGCGGTCCGTGCGTCGGTGGATCGCCGAGCGACCTGGGCTCGCGATCGACGAGTTCGTCGACGATATTCCGTTCCCTGAGACGCAGAACTACGTGAAGAAGGTCCTCGGGATGGCCGAAGACTACCGCCGGCTCTACGGCCCCGAATCCACTGTCGCTACTCGGTGACATGTCAAAACTTACGGGGTCGAAGAAGGCGACGCAGTTCACCGAGTCGGTCATCCGCGAGATGACGCGGTTGAACGATCTGCACGGCGGCGTCAATCTGTCGCAGGGGTTTCCCGATTTTCCCGCGCCGCAGCTGATTAAGGACGTGGCCTGCCAGGCGATTCAGGACGACATCAATCAGTACGCCGTCACCTGGGGTGCGCGGCCGCTGCGCGAGGCTGTGGCCCGGGAGTTCACGCGGCGCTACGGCCTGCCGGTAGTCGCCGACGAGCAGGTGACGGTGTGCTGTGGATCGACAGAGGCGATGATGTCGACGATGATGGCGGTCATCGATCCGGGCGACGAAGTCGTAATCTTCGAGCCGTTCTACGAGAACTACGGCCCCGATGCGATCCTGTCCGGCGCCACCCCCCGCTATGTGACGCTGCGCGAACCGGACTGGTCGTTCGACCCTGCCGAGCTTGCCGCCGCCTTCAACAACAAGACGAAGGCGATCATCCTCAACACGCCTAACAATCCGACGGGCAAGGTGTTTAGACGTGAGGAACTCGAGATGATAGCGGCGCTCTGCCGCAAGTGGGATGCCATTGCGATCTCAGACGAGATCTATGAGCACATCTTCTACGACGGCCATCGGCACGTCCCGATCGCGACCATCGAGGGCATGGCCGAGCGTACCGTGACGATCAATGGGCTGTCGAAAACCTACAGCGTCACCGGGTGGCGGGTCGGCTGGACCATCTCTCCGCCCTCGCTGACCGGCGCGATCCGCAAAGTGCACGACTTTCTGACGGTGGGTGCGGCCGCGCCGCTCCAGGAGGCGGGCGCCGCCGCGCTCGGGCTGCCGGACCAGTATTACGTCGATCTCGCCGCGAAGTATCAGCGCCTGCGGGACATGCTGCTCGGCATCCTGGAGCGGCATCACTTCACCTGCTACAAGCCGTACGGCGCGTACTACATCATGACCGACATCAGCGGCTTTGGCGTCAGAGACGACGTCGAGTTCGCGCGTGTGCTGGTCAAAGAGGTCGGTGTCGCCGCCGTCCCTGGCAGCAGCTTCTACAAGGACCCTGCCCGCGGCCGCACCAAGCTGCGGTTCTGCTACTGCAAGCGGGAGCAGACGCTGCTCGAAGCGGACCGCCGGCTCGGCAAGCTCGCCGCGATTCTGCCTCAGCCCCTCCGGACGTAGGCTGCGCGTCCTGCCGATGCCCCAACCGGCCACGGTCTCGCGACCTGTCGAGCGCGCGGCGCTGTCGCCCCAGGCCGTCCGTCTGGCAATCCTGGTGGCTGCGCTCGGGTACTTCGTCGACATCTACGACCTGATTCTCTTCAGCATCGTTCGCATCCCCAGCCTGCGCGGCATCGGTGTTCCGGAGGGTGAGATTCTCGGGCAGGGCGTGCTGCTGCTCAATATGCAGATGGGCGGCATGCTGGTCGGTGGCATCATCTGGGGCATTCTGGGGGACAAGCGCGGCCGGCTGACCGTGCTGTTCGGCTCGATCGTCCTGTACTCCCTCGCCAACATCGCCAATGGCTTCGTCTCGAGCGTGCCGCAGTACGCGCTGCTGCGATTCATTGCGGGCGTCGGCCTGGCGGGCGAGTTGGGCGCGGGGATCACGCTGGTGAGCGAGATCATGCCGGCGCACTCGCGCGGCTACGGCACGATGATCGTGGCCACGGTCGGCGTGACGGGCGCGGTCGTGGCCTCGCTGGTCGGCGATGCGTTCAACTGGCGCACGGCGTACTTTGTCGGCGGCGCCATGGGCCTCGCGCTCTTCGTGCTGCGCGTCGGCGTGGCCGAATCCGGCATGTTCCAGGGCCTCAGGCACGCCGGCGTGGTGCGTGGCGACTTCTGGTCCCTCATCGCCAGGCCGAACACGCGCTGGAAGTACGTCCGGGTCGTCCTGATTGGGGCGCCCATTTGGTACGTCATCGGGATTCTCATCACGCTGTCTCCGGAGCTCGGCGCGGCGATGAACATGGCCACGCCCCCCAACGCAGGTCGGGCCGTCATGTTCGCCTACATCGGCCTGGCTCTCGGCGACTTTGCCAGCGGCGGCCTCAGTCAGCTCATCAAGAGCAGAAACCGCGTGGTGGGGCTCTTTGTCGGCCTGACGACGCTGTTCATCGCGGCGTACTTCACGATCGCCCACCTGTCGTTGACCGTGTTTTATGTGGTGTGCCTGCTGCTTGGCGTTGCGGTGGGGTACTGGGCGGTGTTTGTGACCATCGCGTCCGAGCAGTTCGGCACCAACATCCGGGCCACCGTGACGACGACAGCGCCGAATTTCGTGCGCGGCTCGCTGGTGCTTCTGACGATGGCGTTCCAGGCCCTTCGACCCTTGGTCGGCATCCAGGGTAGCGCGATGATTGTCGGCGCGGTCGCGCTGGCGATTGCCTACCTGTCGCTGTGGGGCCTCGAAGAGACCTACGGCAAGGATCTCGATTACCTCGAGCTGCCGTAGCTCCGTCCTATACTTTACGGTTGATGTCTCCGGCCCGCCGGCTCCTCGGTTACGTTCTCAAGTACCGCCGCGATTTCCTGATCGGCCTCGGCTGCGTGGTGATGACCACGGCCGTGACGCTCGTGTCTCCCCTGGTGCTGCGCTACGCGATCGACGACCTGACAACGGGTGTCACTCGCGGCAAGCTCGCTGGTTACGGGGCGTTGCTGCTGGCCATCGGCCTGGTGGGTGGTCTGTTCCGGTTCCTCATGCGCCGGGTGCTCATGGGCGCGTCGAGGTACATCGAGTACGACTTGCGGAACGACTTTTTTGCGCACCTCGAGCGTTTGCCGCTGTCGTACTTCCAGTCGCACCGGACCGGCGACTTGATGTCGCGCGCCACCAACGACCTCAACGCCGTGCGCATGATGATCGGCCCCTCGGTGATGTACTCGGCCAACACCGGGCTGACCTTCGTGATCGCCCTGGCGCTGATGCTGTCCATCGACGTGCGGCTGACGCTGCTCGCGCTCGTACCGCTGCCGTTCGTGTCTCTCTCGGTGAAGTACTTCGGCAGCGAGATTCACAAGCGCTTCGAGGAGATTCAGGCACAGCTCTCCGACATGAGCGCGGTGACCCAGGAGACGCTGGCTGGTGTGCGCGTGGTCAGGGCCTATCGCCAGGAGGCGGCCGAGCTGCAACGGTTTCGTCGATCGAACGAGCAATACGTGGAGCGCAATCGGCGGCTGATCGCACTCCAGGGGTTCTTCTTCCCGAGCATGTCGTTCTTTCTCGGGCTGGCCGCGCTCCTGGTCTTGTGGATGGGCAGCCGCGAGGTGATTGCCGGACGCATCACGATCGGACAGTTCGTCGCCTTTAACGCCTACCTGACGCTCCTCAGCTGGCCGATGATCGCCTTCGGCTGGGTGACCAACATGCTGCAGCGCGGCATGGCGTCGTGGAAGCGGATGCTGGAGGTGCTCGACGCGGAGCCGGCGATTTCGGACACGGTCCGGCTAAAGCCGGACACTACGACAGTGAGGCCTTCAGGCGTCACCGTTTCAGATGTCGTGTCCGGCTTCAGCCGGATCTCTCCGATTCGCGGGGAAATCGAATTTCGCGATCTCGTGTTCGCGTATAACGGAACGCCTGTCCTCAATCACGTGTCGGCGCGGATCGAGGCCGGACAGCGGGTCGCCATCGTCGGCGTCACCGGGTCGGGCAAGTCGACGCTCATTAGCCTTGTCGCACGCCTCTATGACCCGCCGCCTGGAACCGTCTTCATCGATGGCGTCGACGTCCGTGAGATGCCGCTGGCGGTTCTCCGCGGCGCCATTGGCTTCGTGCCCCAGGAGCCGTTCCTCTTTTCGGACACGATCGCAGACAACGTCGCCTTTGGCCTCGACGCTATCACCCACGACCCCGATCGCCACCAGCGGATTCTCAGCGCTTCGGCGATCGCGCGGCTTGACAAGGACGTCGCCGGGTTCCCAAAGGGCTACGACACGATGGTGGGCGAGCGTGGCATCACGCTCTCGGGGGGCCAGAAGCAGCGCGCGGCGATCGCCCGCGCCGTGGCGATCGATCCGCGGATCTTGATCCTCGACGATGCGCTGTCGGCCGTGGACACCTATACCGAGGAAGAAATTCTCGAGAGACTCGCCGGCGTGATGCGCGGTCGGACCTCAATCGTCGTGTCGCACCGAATCTCAACGGTGTGCGAGGCCGACCAGATCTTCGTGCTGGATCAGGGACGTATTGCCGAGCGCGGCACTCACGATCAGCTTATCCGTCATGACGGCCTGTACGCCGAGCTGCACCGGAAGCAGTTGCTGGAAGAGGAGTTGGCGGCCTCGTGACGAACATCCACGACGACGAGATAATCGGCAAAGCCTACGACGCACGATTGATGCGACGGCTGCTGCAGTACTTGCGGCCGTACTCGCGTCAGGTCGGCCTCGCCCTGGTCGCCATCGTTGTGGGAGGCGCGGCCCAGCTCGCGCAGCCCTACCTCTTCAAGGTCGCGATCGATCGGTACATCGCGAACGGCCAACTCGCGGGCCTCGAAAACCTGGCCGCCCTGTACCTCGGCATTGTGGCGGTTGCGTTCGCGGCCGAGTACGCCCAGACGTGGTTGCTTCAGTTGACGGGTCAGCGCATCATGTTCGACCTGCCCATGGCCATCTACGGACATCTCCAGCGGCTCG
>MELA01000041.1:0-6193 GCA_001767495.1 Acidobacteria bacterium RIFCSPLOWO2_12_FULL_65_11
ACCGGTGAGGTCACGACCTTCACGAACCTGCTCGACCCGCGCCCTCGGAGCCGCTCGATCTTCCAGGTCCACCGGCCCGAGACGCTGGCCGAATGGCTCGCCGCGGAGCCGGTGACGAACTGGGTGAAGGCGTGGTCACCGCTGCTCACCACGGCCGAGCCCGCGCCGGCAGGCGTCGCGTTCGCGCCGAGGCCGTCCACCCTCCGCGCGCGTCTCCACCACCTGCCCCAACTCGACCCGCGGGGCCTTTGGCCAAACCAGGTCAGAGGCCTGACGAACCTCGAACGGTCTCTCCGCGAGGACCGGCCACGGGCGCTCATCCAGATGGCGACGGGCTCCGGGAAGACGCTGCTGGCGGTGGCCGCGGCGTACAGGCTCGTGAAGTATGCCGGCGCCCGCCGGGTGCTTTTCCTGGTGGATCGCGCGAACCTCGGGGAACAGGCCGAGCGGGAAGGGTTCGGCGCCTACCGTGCTCCGGACGACGCCAGACAGTTCAACGAGCTGTACAACGTCCAGCGCCTGACCTCGAACACGATCGCCGCTTCGTCCAAGGTGGTCATCAGCACGATCCAGCGCCTCTACTCGATCCTCAAGGGCGAGCCCGAGCTGCCGCCGGAGGTGGAGGAGGGCTCGCAGTTCGGTCCTGCCGGCATGGCCGTCCGAGAACCGCTGCCCGTCGTCTACAACCCGGGCCTTCCGCCCGAGTATTTCGACGTCATCTTCGTCGACGAGTGCCATCGCTCGATCTACTCGCTCTGGCGGCAGGTGCTCGAGTACTTCGACGCCTACCTGGTCGGCCTCACGGCGACGCCCGCCGCCCACACATTCGGATTCTTCCGGCAGAATCTGGTCATGGAATACCGTCACGATCAGGCGGTGGCCGACGGCGTGAATGTGGACTTCCAGATCTACCGTATTCGCACCCGGATCACCGCCCAGGGCTCCACGATCGAGGCTAGTGACGAGCCCATCGTCGGCGTACGTGACCGGCGGACGCGCACGATGCGCTGGGAGGCGCCAGACGAAGACATCAGCTACGCCGCCGAGGACCTCGATCGAAACGTCGTCGCTCGCGACCAGATCCGGCTCATCGTCCGCACCTTCAAGGAGAAGCTCTTCAACGAGATCTTCCCAGGGCGCACGGAGGTGCCGAAGACCCTCGTCTTCGCAAAGGACGACAGCCACGCCGAGGATATCGTCGAGGCGATCCGCGAGGAGTTCGCGAAAGGCAACGACTTCTGCCAGAAGATCACCTACCGGACCACCGGCAGGAGGCCGGCCGACCTGATCCAGGAATTCCGCAACAGCTTCAACCCCCGGATCGCCGTGACCGTCGACATGGTCGCGACGGGGAGCGACATCCGCCCGGTCGAGATCGTCGTCTTCATGCGAGCCGTACAGAGCCGCGTGCTCTTCGAACAGATGAAGGGCCGAGGCGTCCGGGTCATCAGCCCAGACGAGCTGAAGGCGGTGACTCCCGACGCGCTCGCCAAGACTCACTTCGTCGTCGTCGACTGTGTCGGCGTCACGGAAACGAAGCTCGCCGACACCCAGCCGCTCGATCGAAAGCGCTACCTGTCCTTCAAGACGCTCCTGGAACACGTGGCGGCCGGCGGCACGGACGAGGAGATGCTCTCGTCCCTCGCGAGCCGGCTGGCCAGGCTTGACCGGCAGTGCGGGCCGGAGGATCGCCAGACGATCGCCGAGGTTTCGGGGGGAGCAAGCCTGGCAGGCATCAACCACGCGTTGATCGACGCCCTCGACCCGGACACCCGAATCGCGGCGGCCCGAAGAACTCATGGCCTACAGGCGACAGCGGAACCGACAGAGGCCCAGATCCGATCGGCGGCTGAAGCCCTCCTGCAACAGGCCGTTCGGCCGCTGGCGACCCACCCGGCGTTCCGCAACCTTCTCGAAGACCTCAAGCGGAAGTTCGAGCAGATCATCGACGAGGTGAGTAAGGACGCGTTACTCCTTGCCGGGCATTCAGAGGAGGCGCGTGCGAAAGCCCGCGCCCTGGTGACCTCCTTCGAGCAGTGGATCAGCGACCACCGCGACGAGCTGGACGCGCTCCAGTTCTTCTACGCCCAGCCCCACGGCACGCGCCTCCGCTACCTAGACATCAAGGCCCTCGCGGAGGCGATCAAAGCTCCACCTCGCCAGTGGACGCCAGAGGTCCTCTGGCGGGCCTACGAGCTACTCGACAAGCACCGCGTGCGCGGCGCCTCGGGCCGGAGGCTCCTGGCGGACATCATCTCGCTCCTGCGCTACGCTCTCCGGCGTGAACCCGAGCTGGTCCCGCACGCCGACCGCGTCCGCGAGCGCTTCGCCCGCTGGCTCGCGCAGCAGCCCGGCCCTGGCCGGCAGTTCACCCCGGACCAACTCCACTGGCTCGAAATGATCCGCGACCACATCGCCACCAGTCTGGAGATCGAGCCCGACGACTTCGGCTTTGCGCCCTTCTCTCAGGCCGGTGGGCTGGGCAAGGCCACCGAGGTCTTCGGGACGGACTTGATGCCGCTCCTGCGGGAACTGAATGAGGTGTTGGCGGCGTGAATAGTTCTGAGGCTCCAGCGCTGTCTCCAGGCTGGGCGCTAGCGACGATTCGTGAGGTTGCGGATGTCAAGCTCGGCAAAATGCTGTCCCGAAAGGCATTCGTTGAGGGCCTCGTCGTTCGTCCCTACCTTCGCAACGAGAACGTGCAGTGGGGCCGGGTCGACCTCAGTGACGTCAAGACGATGGGGTTCCGGCCCGAGGAGTTTGATCGCTACGGCGTTCTTCCCGGCGATCTTCTGGTATGTGAAGGAGGCGAACCCGGGCGATGTGCAGTCTACACCGGTCACCGGGGAACCTTTTGGTATCAGAAGGCTCTTCATCGGGTTCGACCTCGCTCCGGTGCGCTCTCACCTCAACTGCTTCAATACTGGCTCTGGCACCTAGCGCTGAACGGAGATCTCCTATCGAAGATCGCGCAGACGACTATTCAACACCTGCCTCTGGAGCGTTTCGTCGATCTCACAATCCCTGTGCCGCCGTTCCGGGAACAAGCCCGTATCGTCGAGGCGATCGAATCGTATTTCAGTCGAATGGATGAGGCCGTCACGCTCCTCGAGCGGGTCGAGCGCAACCTGAAACGCTACCGCGCCGCGGTCCTCAAGGCCGCCGTCGAGGGACGACTGGTCCCTACCGAAGCCGAAGTGGCCCGCGCTGAGGGCCGCGACTACGAGGCGGCCGACGTCCTCCTGAAGCGCATCCTCGCCGAGCGTCGCCGTCGCAGGCACGAAGGCGGCGGCCGGGGGAAGTACGACGAGCCGATCCCTCCAGACACCAAGGACTTGCCCGAATTGCCGGAGGGCTGGTGCTGGGCCACGGCTGATATGCTCGCCGAGTTGAAGGGCGGTATCACCAAGGGGCAGACTCGCAAGCCCACGGATTCCTTACGCGCGGTTCCATACCTGAGAGTGGCGAATGTGCAGCGGGCCCGACTGGACCTCTCGGTCATCAAGACGATCCTGGCAACGGAGGCCGAGATCGATGAACTCCGGCTTCAGACAGGAGACGTTCTGTTCAACGAAGGCGGTGATCGTGACAAGCTCGGTCGTGGTTGGGTGTGGAATGGCGAGCTACCCGAATGCATTCACCAGAATCACGTATTCCGGGCGCGCATCCTCAGCGCAGACCTGCATCCCAAATTCATGTCTTGGTACGGCAACACGGCGGGGCAGCAGTACTTCTTTGAGCAGGGGAAGCAGACAACGAATCTGGCTTCCATTAACTTGACGAAGCTGCGCCGGTTGCCGCTGCCTATCCCACCATTGGTAGAGCAAATGAGAATCGTGCAGCATACGGAACGCCTGCTCTCTCTCGCCGACGAAGCCGAGTTACTCGTGAAAGGGAACACTGTGCGCTGTGCCCGGCTTCGTCAGGCTATCCTGAAGTGGGCTTTTGATGGCAAGCTCGTCGATCAGGACCCCAGCGACGAGCCGGCGAGCGTGCTGCTCGAGCGAATCCGAATGGAGACAGCAACGAGGACCGCGCCGGGCGACCGAACAGGAGCGAAGCCCCAAGCAGGCAAGGATAGAATGAGAAGTGGAACAATGAAGGCGCCGCGCTGATAATTTGGCGTTTCAGGATCTCGATCGCTGAGCCACGAATGCCATGACCACCTACCGGGTCTCTGATGTCGTCAAGCCCCAGCTGCTCCGTTGGGCGCGCGAGACGGCCGGGCTCGTCCCCGCGGAGGCGGCGAAGAAGATCGGCGTGAAGCCGGAACGCCTCGCCGAGTGGGAGGAAGGCGGTCTTCGGCCGACGGTCGCCCAGCTACGGAAGGCAGCAAACGTGTACAGGCGACCATTTGCCGCCTTCTTTCTCAGTGAACCGCCGGCGCAGCCAGCACCGCTGCACGACTTCCGACGGCTTCCCGGTGGAATGGCTGCCAGGCTTTCGCCCGAACTCCTCCTCGAGATGCGGCGCGCGCGTCGTCGGCGAGCGGTGGCTCTCGATCTGCTGACCGATCTCGGTCACGCGGTTCCTGAGTTCCCGCTTCGGGCCCGGCTTGGCGACGACCCTGAGGAGGTGGCGGCAGAGGCGCGGACGTGGCTCGGCGTCTCCAGGGACGAGCAAGCCCGATGGGCTGGTGAGTATGAGCCACTGACTGCATGGCTCACAGTCCTCGAAGCGCGCGGCGTTCTGGTCTTCCAGACCAGCGACGTTCCACTCGGAGAGATGCGTGGGTTCTCGCTCAATGAGCGCCGCCTTCCTGTCATCGTGCTGAATGCAAAAGATGCCCCACGCGGCCGAGCCTTCACGTTGATGCACGAATTTACTCATCTCATCCTGAGTCAGGGAGGGGTGTGTGACCCGCTTCGGCTCGGCCGCCACGCGCGGACCGACGACGAGCGGATCGAGGTCTATTGCAACCGTGTCGCCGGGGCCATTCTGGTGCCACGAGACGCCTTGGTCGGTCACCCTGTGGTGGCTCCTCTGCGCGGCCCCCGCGAGTGGAGTGACGAGGCGCTCCAGCAGCTCACCGACGAGTTCGCTGTCAGTCGGGAGGTCGTGCTACGCCGCCTGCTGATCTTGGGCCGCACGACCGACGAGTTCTACGAACGCAAGCGAAGGCAGTACCTGGCCCAGTACCAGGCCCTTGCGAGCCGAGCGCGAGAGCGCGAGGGCTTCGCGCCGCTCTTTCGGGTTGTGGTGCGGGACAACGGACGACGATACACACGTCTCGTCCTGGAGGCGCTTGATCGAGAGCGGATCACTCTCGCGGACGTCAGCGAGTACCTCGGCGTCCGTCTGAAGCATCTGGATGACATCGCCGGGGCTGTCGAGCGTGTCAGTGCGGCGGGATAGCGCGTGCCGCCACCTTACGTAATTGATACCAGTATCTGGATCCACATCGGCCGACACCATCCGCCAGACATATTCCTGTCCCTCTGGCGGAGGCTCGATGGAGCCATTGCTTCGGGCGATCTCGTTTCGCCTGACGAGGTTCTCCAGGAGCTCGAGCGAGGAGAGGACACCCTGGCTGCCTTGCTCGATGCCCGCCAAGGGCTTTTCGCGCCGCTCGACGATGCGCAGATGGTGGCCGTCGCTGAGGTGATCCAGGCGTGCCCAGGGCTGGTCAACGAGGAAGCCGAGCGAGGGCGCGCCGATCCGTTCGTGGTCGCTCTCGCGCGTGTGCGACACGGCACGGTAGTCACCGGCGAGCGCCCCCGGCGCGCAACGACGGCACCTTTCAAGATTCCGGACGCCTGCACGTATTACGGGATCCCATGGATCGACTGGTTTGGATTCCTTCGTGAGCTCGGATGGCAACTGTGACGAGAAGGATCGCGTCCGCGGCTCCGGTATTATGGAACCGACGAGGGAAGGCTGAACGATGAAGCGTGACACGCGGAGGAGTCGAGTTTCCAAAGCAGGCAGCGCCTCGCGGGCGGAGGAGCGCGATCTCTCCCGGTCGGACACCTCGCTGGGATTGGCCTTCGGCCCGCTGGACCTGAGCTCGCTGCGGAAACGACAAACGCCGAGGACCGGGGTGGGTGCCATTCTTGGTCGACTGCCGGACGAAGAAAGCGACGACGGGGTGATCGAGGCGCTTGACCGGCTCTCATGAGCAGAGCGCTGAAGATCTTCCCATCGAGCGCCTGAACATGGTCAACGGCTCAACGCAGATCGTCCAGAAGCTCTG
>MELA01000041.1:6203-7760 GCA_001767495.1 Acidobacteria bacterium RIFCSPLOWO2_12_FULL_65_11
AACGTCCTGCGAGACGACGGACTGTCCTACCAGGACTACCTGGAGCAGCTCACGTCCCTGCTCTTCCTCAAGATGGCCGACGAGCGGGCGGCGCTCACGGGCGCGGAGTCTCCGATCCCCGCGGGCCATCGCTGGGCCGATCTCGCTGCGCCGCAGATGGAGGGCGAGCGGCTGGACGCCCACTACCGGAGGACGCTCGAGGAACTGGGCAGGAAGGGCGGGATGCTCGGGCTCATTTTCCGGAAAGCCCAGAACAAGATCCAGGACCCGGCCAAGCTACGCCAGCTCATCGTGGAGCTGATCGGCAAGGAAACCTGGACGAGCATGTCAACGGACGTCAAGGGCGACGCCTACGAGGGCCTGCTCGAGAAGAACGCCCAGGACATCAAGAGCGGCGCGGGGCAGTACTTCACGCCGCGCGCCCTGATCGGGGTCCTCGTGGACTGCATGCAGCCGCGCCCCGGCGAGGTGATCGCGGACCCGGCGTGCGGCACCGGCGGCTTCCTCCTCGCCGCGCACGACTACCTCGCCAGCCACTACGAGCTGGACCGCGACCAGAAGCGCCACCTCCGCTACGAAGCCCTGCGCGGCGTGGAGCTGGTGGACGGCGTGACCCGTCTTTGCGCCATGAACCTCTACCTCCACGGCATCGGCCCGGACGACGGCGGACACGAGCCGCCCATTCGCACCGACGACACCCTCCGCGCCGAGCCCGGCGAGCACGCCGACGTGGTCATGACGAATCCGCCGTTCGGGAAGAAGTCGAGCATCACCATCGTCAACGAAGAGGGGGAGACGGACCGCCAGACCCTCAGCTACAACCGTTCGGATTTCTGGACGACGACGTCCAACAAGCAGCTCAACTTCGTCCAGCACGTGAAGAGCCTGCTCAGGGTGAACGGGCGCGCCGCCATCGTGGTGCCCGACAACGTGCTCTTCGAGGGCGGTGCGGGCGAGACGGTCCGTCGACGGCTCCTCCACGAGTGCGACGTGCACACGATTCTGCGGCTCCCGACGGGCATCTTCTACGCCCAGGGTGTGAAGGCGAACGTGCTCTTCTTCGACCGGAGGCCTGGGAGCGAGACGCCGTGGACCAGGACCGTCTGGGTTTACGATCTCAGGACCAATAAGCACTTCACGCTGAAAGAGCGCCCGATGACCCGCGCGGACCTGGACGAGTTCGTCCAGTGCTACCGCCCGGGCGACCGCCACAACCGCGTCGCCACCTGGTCCGAGAGGGCGCCCGAAGGACGCTGGCGCCCGTATGGCCGCGAGGAGATCCTCGCCCGGGACAAGGCGAGCCTCGACCTGTTCTGGCTGCGCGACGAAAGCCTGGAGGACGCGGCCGACCTGCCCGAGCCGCATGTCCTGGCCGCCGAGATTGCCGACGACCTACGGGCGGCGCTGGAGCAGATCGAGGACGTTCTGGAGGATCTGCGCCAGCGCTCGAAGCCGTAGTCTCCTGCACCTTCTTTGTTGACCACGGTCTCCGCAGGAAGATCGTTCCCCAAGCCCTTCGCGCTACTGGAGCCCCCTTCATTGCAGCCGTGTCCCCGT
>MELA01000042.1:0-12081 GCA_001767495.1 Acidobacteria bacterium RIFCSPLOWO2_12_FULL_65_11
GCAGCTGCTGCGTGAGCCCCATGGCCATGCCGCGCGGAATGATCGTCACCTTGTGGATCGGATCGGCGTGCGGCAGGAGCACGGTCAAGAGCGCGTGACCGGACTCGTGAACGGCCGTGACACGCTTCTCCGCGTCGCTGACGATCAGCGAGCGGCGCTCCGATCCCATCAGCACTTTGTCTTTCGCGAACTCGAAGTCGTCCATGCGCACGACCTTCTGGTTGTAGCGCGCGGCGTTGAGCGCCGCCTCGTTCACCAGGTTCGCCAGATCGGCGCCCGAGAGGCCCGCCGTGCCCCTCGCCAGCATCGACACCTCCACATCGTCCGCCATCGGAACCTTGCGCGTGTGAATGCCGAGAATCCCCTCGCGGCCCTTCACGTCGGGCCGATTGACGACGATGCGGCGATCGAAGCGGCCGGGCCGAAGGAGCGCCGGGTCGAGCACGTCGGGACGGTTGGTCGCCGCGACGAGAATGACGCCTTCGTTATTCTCGAAGCCATCCATTTCGACCAGGAGCTGATTGAGCGTCTGCTCGCGCTCGTCGTGTCCGCCGCCGAGGCCCGCGCCCCGATGGCGGCCCACGGCGTCAATCTCGTCGATGAAGACGATGCACGGCGCGTTCTTCTTGCCCTGCTCAAAGAGGTCGCGGACGCGCGAGGCACCCACGCCGACGAACATCTCGACGAAATCCGAGCCGCTGATTGAGAAAAACGGCACGTTGGCTTCGCCGGCGACCGCACGAGCCATCAGCGTCTTGCCGGTGCCTGGAGGGCCCATCAGCAGCACGCCCTTCGGAATGCGCCCGCCGAGCTTCTGGAACTTATGGGGCTCTTTGAGGAATTCGATGATTTCCTGGAGCTCTTCCTTGGCCTCGTCGACGCCAGCGACGTCCTTGAAGGTGACCTTCTTCTGCGAACTCGACGCGAGCTTCGCCTTGCTCTTGCCGAAGGAGAGCGCCTTGTTGCCCCCGCCCTGCATCTGGCGCATGAAGAAGATCCAGAAGCCGAGGATGAGGAGCATCGGCCCCCATGTGAACAGCAACGACATCCAGGGGCTGGCGGTCACCTCTCTGGCCTGGACCACAACGCCCTTCTCGATCAACGCGTTCGCCAAGCCCTCGTACTGGCTCGGCGCATAGGTGCGGAAGGTCTCGCCGGTCTTGGTGGTGTAGGTGACATCCTGACCCGAGATGACCACACGGGCGACACTGTCGGTTTTCACCGAGGACATGAACTCGCTGAAGGTCACGGAGCGGTCGCGCCGCTGGAACGCGGTCGAGGAGTTCCAGAGCAACACGGCGACCACCACCAACGCTATCCAGAACGCCAGACTCCGCAAGGTCGGTTTCATGCAACGCCTCCCACCAACTTGAGCCTCAAGATTAGCACACCTTGCGAGACGTCCGTGACCCTATAGGCCTCGTCGATCCCGTGCCCGGCGACCCAGACGATCCGGCCTGCCTGATCCACGACAATCGGCACGAAATCGCGACATTTTCGGGCGACTTTTCGATCCACGAAGAAATCCTGGAGCTTCTTGCGACCGCCGAGCCCAACCGGCCGAAACCGGTCGCCCGGCCGCCTGTTCCGAACCAGCAGCGGACCGCGGCAGAGATCGCCTCGGACGAGCGCCACCTCGCCCCTGCCGGCCTCTGCCCGCGCCCGCCAATCTGCCTCGCCTGCCCCACTCCACTCATCAACAATCCCAGGGCTCCCAGAGGGCCCAGGGGGCCCCGCGCCGGCTGGCTCCACCGACACCACGCAGCCCGCCTCGGTCAATTGAACCGCTCCTGGAATAGACAGCGGATACTCAAAAAGGTTCCCGGGGTTCACCAATCGGCCGACGCTCGCCGGCGGCCGACCTGTCAAGACGAGCCGGGGGCCGTCACGTTGCACGCGCTGGCCCGGCGCATCGACCGCGCCATCTCGATCCGCCTCGGCAAGACGCAGCGCGGCTTCGACGTGGCGAAAGGAGACGGGCCGGCCGCGCGCGACGTCGCTCATGGCCCGCCAGAGCACCAACCGTCGCAGCGGCGCCGGGGCCATCATCAGCGCCGGGATGTCGAACACCGCAGGCTCAGGGCTCACGGCTAAAGGCTCAGGGCCGGACGAGATCTCACTTGAGACGTGAGACGTGAGACTTCTGGAGATCAGATTCGTCGACGCCTCTTCCATCCACTGCCAGGTCTCCCGGGCGAGCTCCGCCTCATCGGCCAGTACGTCGACAATGCGCGGATTGAATCGTTCGACGAGCAACGGCAGGAGCTCCGCGCGGACGCGATTGCGCGGGATGCCGACGTCGGCGTTGGTCTCGTCCTCGACGTAGCCGATGCCCCGCTCGTCGAGGTACGCACGGAGATCGTGGCGGCGGCAGTCGAGAAGCGGCCGAATCATGGCGCCGTGCCGAGGGTGGATGCCGGCGAGGCCCCGCGGCCCGGCGCCGCGGATGAGCCGGAGCAGGAACGTCTCGGCTTGATCGTCGCGCGTGTGGCCGAGGGCAACCTCGTCTGCGCCCAGTCGTTGACGCACACGCTCAAGAAACTCGTGGCGGCTCCTGCGGGCGGCGTCCTCGATCGAGCGCCGCTCCAGGCGCGCGCGTGCCGCGACATCTCCCCGATCGATCTCGATCGGCACGCCCAACGACGCCGCGACGGCGGCCGACACCTGCTCGTCGCGCGTCGCGGTCTCCCGGAGCTGATGGTTGAAGTGCGCCAGGCCCACCACCCGCACCGCGTCCTGTCCGGCGAGGGCGGCCATGACGTGCGCCAGCGCGACGGAATCCGATCCGCCCGAGAGCGCGACGACCACGCGCGTCTCGGAGCCGAACAGATGGTGTCGCCGAGAGAAGTCGCGGACGCGATCGACAATCCGCATGGTCAACTGGTAGGCAACAAACGCGATGGTGCCGGAGGGCGGACTCGAACCGCCGACCTGGCGCTTATGAGACGCCCGCTCTAACCACCTGAGCTACCCCGGCCCGAGTTTCGGATTTTATCACTGGACCTGAGGTCCTTGGTCCCCGGCGCTTGGTTCGTGGTCCGTCCCTCGTCCTTCGTCGCCCTTGGTCCGGACTACGGACCTAGGACTCGGAACGGACCAAGCCCCGAGAACGAAGGACCAGGGACGACGATGACACGAAGGGCTCAGAGGATCAACATCGCGTCGCCGTAACTGTAAAACCGATAGCGCTGGGCGATCGCCACGCGGTAGGCCTCGAGCACGCGCTCGCGCCCCGCGAATGCTGAGACGAGCATCAGGAGCGACGAGCGCGGCAGGTGGAAGTTCGTCATCAGGCCCGAGATCACGCGAAACTGAAACCCCGGGTAGATGAATGCATCGGTCCATCCGCCGCCTGCGACCACTCGGCCCTCATGCTCTCGTGCGATCGTCTCGAGCGCGCGCGTGGTCGTCGTTCCGACGGCCACGATCCGGCGTCGTTCTGCGAGCGCCCGAGTCATCGCAGCCGCCGCCTGGTCACCGATCTGGTACCGCTCGGCTTCCAGCCGATGCTCCTCGACGCGCTCGACGCGCACCGGCTGGAACGTGCCGTACCCGACGTGCAGCGTGATGTCGGCCAGCTCGACGCCCCGCTCTTTGAGAGCGGCGAGGAGCGCGCCGTCAAAGTGCAGTCCGGCCGTCGGCGCGGCGACCGATCCGCGATCGCGTGCGAACACAGTCTGATAACGTTGGCAGTCCTCCGCCCGATCCTCCCGTCTGATGTAGGGGGGCAGGGGCACGTGGCCGATGGCGTCGACCGCTTCGTCCACCGAGGAGCCGTCGTCGGTCCACAGTCGAATCACGCGCCGCCCGTGGAAGCGGCGCTCGACCACCTCGGCGTGCAGGACGCGCGCCCCTTCGAACACCACCTTGGCGCCCGGCTTGAGCTTCTGGCCGGGATGCATCAGCGCCTCCCACCGAAGGTCGCCGAGATGAGCGACGAGTAGACACTCCACCGCGCCGCCGCTTGGAACGCGGTGTCCGAGCAGCCGGGCCGGAAACACTCGCGTGTTGTTGACCACGAGGAGATCGCCGGGACGCAGCAGATCAGGAAGGGCCGAGACGGTGTGATGGGTGATGGCGCCGGCGTCTCGATCGAGGCGCATCAAGCGCGCATCGCCACGCCGTAGGGCCGGCTCTTGCGCAATCAGTTCGGCAGGCAGGTCGAAATCGAACTCGCGGACGTCCATCACCGAAAGTCCGCCTGAAGGCGGACACTGCAACAGATACACCGTAGTGTCCGGCTTCAGCCGGACCTGCTCTTAGAAGCCCCAGCGCAGCAGCACCGCCCCGACGGTGAACCCAGCGCCCACCGAGGCGAGCAGCACGAGGTCGCCCTTCTTCAGTCGCCCCCCGCAGACGGCGTCGTTCAGCGCCAGCGGGATGGTCGCCGCCGTCGTGTTGCCGAATCGCTCGATGTTGATGATGACCTTGCTTTCGTCGATGCCGAGCTTGCCGGTCGCCGACTGGATGATCCGCCGGTTCGCCTGATGCGAGACGAACAAATCGAGATCGGAGGGCTTCAGCCCGTTGCGCTCGAGGACCCGCCGCGAGATTTCCTCCGTCTTGCGCACGGCGAACTTGAAGACGGTCTGTCCGTCCTGCTTCACGTAATGCAGGCGCAGGTCGATCGTCTGGTGGGACGGCGGCCGCAGGCTGCCCCCGGCCGGCATGTACAGCGCCGGTCCGCCGGCGCCGTCGATCTCGTGTTCGAAATCGAGGATCCGGCCGACGTCGTCCTCGCCGGCCGCCGACACGACGACCGCCCCGGCGCCGTCGCCAAACAGCACGCATGTCGAGCGATCCTTGTAATCAATGATGCTCGACATGACGTCTGCGCCGACGACCAGGGCATGGTCGTGGGCACCGGACCCAATCATCTGACTGGCTGTGGTGACCGCGTAGGTGAAGGCCGAACAGGCGGCGTTCAGATCGAAGCCCCAGGCATGGTGTGCGCCGATCTTGTTCTGGACCAGACACGCCGTGCACGGGAACATCATGTCCGGCGTGACCGTACCGACGATGATCAGATCGATGTCGTCGGGTGTCAGACCGGCACGCTCGATGGCCCTGACCGCAGCTTCCTTTCCGAGGTCGGACGTGGCCACGCCGGCGTCCACGATATGGCGCTCGCGGATCCCGGTCCGCTGCAGAATCCACTCGTTGGTGGTGTCGACCATCCTGGCGAAGTCGTCGTTGGTCAGCACGCGCGGCGGCACGTAGGTCGCGAGCGACCTGATCATCGTCGGCCGCCCGCCGACACGCGACGTCGTGGGCTCCCTCACCACAGTCGTGAATCCCTTCTTCGTTCGTCGGGCGCATCCAGCCCGAAGTAGCCGTAGGCGCGGGGCGTGGCGACGCGACCGCGCGGCGTGCGATCGAGGAACCCGATCTGAATCAGAAACGGCTCGTAGATGTCCTCGATGGCGTCTTTCTCCTCGCTGATGGCCGCCGCAATCGTATTGAGGCCGACCGGCCCGCCGCCGAACTTCTCGATGATGGTCTTGAGCAGCTTCCGGTCGGTCTCGTCGAAGCCGTGCTCGTCCACCTCGAGAAGCTTGAGCGCGGCAAGCGCCACATCCATCGTGATCGCGCCGGCCGCCCGCACCTCGGCATAGTCGCGGACGCGCCGGAGCAGCCGGTTCACGATGCGCGGCGTCCCACGCGCCCGCCGGGCCAGTTCGCTCGCCGCGGCCCCTTCGATGGGCACGCCCAGAATCCGCGCCGATCGGCGGACGATCTCTTCGAGGTCGGCCGGCGCATAGAACTCCAGGCGATGCGCGATGCCGAAGCGCGACCGGAGTGGCGAGGTCAGCAGCCCCGTCCGCGTCGTGGCGCCGATGAGCGTGAACCGCTCGAGCCGCATCTTCACCGTCCGCGCGCTCGGCCCCTGGCCGATGACGATGTCGACCTCGTAGTCTTCGAGCGCCGGGTACAAGATTTCTTCGACGGCGGGCGACATCCGGTGGATTTCGTCGATGAACAGCACCTCGCGCGGCGCAAGGTTGGTGACGATCCCGACGAGATCGCCCGGCTTCTCGATGGCCGGCCCCGAGGTGGCCCGGATCGGCACGCCCAGTTCGTTGGCGATCACGTAGGCGAGCGTCGTCTTGCCGAGGCCCGGCGGACCGTGCAGCAGCACGTGATCGAGCGGCTCCTGCCGCTTGGTCGCCGCGGCAATCGCCACCTCCAGATTCTCGCGGATGCGATCCTGGCCGATATAGTCCGCCAGCACGCGCGGGCGCAGCCCGGCTTCGTACTGCGCATCTTCCTCGACGCGCGCCGCGGTGACGAGGCGAGGGTCAGTCATTTATGTAGGCTCGTGGGGCCCATCACTTGGCCAGTTCTCGCAACGCCTGCTTCAGCGTGCGCTCGAAGCCGCCCTCGGGGACGGCCTTGACCGCCGCGTGCACGGCTCGTTCGGCAAGCGGCCGATGATACCCCAGGTTCAAGAGCGCGGAGAGCACGTCGTCGCCGAGCGCCGGCGCCTCCGGCGTGGTGGCTCCGGCCGCCGCCGTCACGATCGGCCCGCGCGGCAGCCGATCCTTCAACTCGAGGACGATGCGCTCGGAGGTCTTCTTGCCGACGCCGGGGATGGCGGTCAGCCTGGCGTGGTCGCCCCGCTCGATGGCGCGGACCAGCTCGATCGGCTCGATGCCGGACAGCACCGCCAAGGCGAGCTTGGGACCGATGCCGCTGACCGAAATGAGCCGCTCGAACAGATCGAGCTCGAGCGGCGTCGCAAAGCCGTACAGGGCCAGCGCGTCCTCGCGCACGTGGGTATGAATGCGCAGCGCGATCTCGACGCCCGGATCGCCGAGGCCGTAGAAGGTGGAGAGTGGGACGAACACGTCGTACCCGACGCCGCTCACATCGAGCACCAGGCGGTTGGGATGCTTCTCGAGGATGCGACCTCGAAGGTGCGCGATCACGATCGTACCGGACGGTACGTGCGCCAGCTCGTGGCCTTTTCGCGCGGCGCGTCCGCCGCGGCGGCGATCCGGTGGAACGTCTGCGAGTGCACGTGGCAGATAGCGACGGCGAGCGCGTCGGCCGCATCGTGAGGCGAGGGCACCGCCGGCAAGCCGAGCATCAGCTTGACCATCTGCTGAACCTGGTGCTTCTCGGCGCGGCCGTACCCGACGACGGCGCGCTTGATTTCGGCCGGCGTGTACTCGACAACCGGCAGGCCCATTTCGACGGCGGCCAGCATCGCGACGCCGCGCGCATGGCCGAGCTTGAGCGCGCTTCGGACGTTGTTCGCGTGAAACAGGTTTTCGATCGCCACCGAGTCGGGACGGCACTCGGCCAGCAGCTCCGCCAGACACCGATGAATCTGCAGCAGCTTTTCGGGGAAGGACGCGAGTGCAGGCGAGGCGATGGCGCCACAGACCACGATCCGGTGACGCCGCCCGTCGGTCTCGACGCAGCCGTAGCCGGTGCGCGCCGAGCCGGGATCGATCCCAAAGATTCTCACGCCAGCGAGGCCTCGATCTCCTTCTCCTCGATGTCGAAGTTCGACCACACGTGCCGCACGTCGTCGTGATCGTCGAGCGCGTCCATGAGCTTCACCATCTGCTGCGCCTGTTTGCCCTCGAGCTTCAGATAGTTCTGCGGGAGCATGGACACTTCGGCCGCGTCGGGCTCGATCCCGAGCTTCTTGATCGCCTCGAGCACCTGCGGATACGTTTCGGGCGACGTCAGCACTTCCCAGTTGTCACCATCGTCGCGCAAGTCGTCGGCGCCGGCATCGAGCGCCGCGGTCATCAAGTCCTCTTCTTTCGCCTTCTTCTTGGAGATGACGATGTAGCCGCGCTTGGTGAACATCCAGGCGACCGCGTTGGTCTCGGCCAGGTTGCCGGCGTGCTTGGTGAGGATGTGCCGGATTTCTCCGACCGCACGGTTCTTGTTGTCGGTGAGCGCGTCGATGATCACGGCGGCGCCGCCCGGTCCGTATGCTTCGTACATCACCTCTTCGTACGACACGCCCGGTTCTTCGCCCGTGCCGCGGCGAATGGCCCGTTTGATGTTCTCCGCGGGCATGTTGTTCTGCTTGGCATCGGCGATGATCGTCCGCAGGCGCGGATTCATGTCGGGATCGCCACCGGCCGCGCGCGCGGCCACCGTCAGTTCCTTGATGAGGCGCGTGAAAATCTTGCCGCGCTTGGCGTCAAGCGCGCCCTTCTTATGCTTGATGGACGCCCACTTGGAATGGCCGGACATGGTCGAAACTCCTCAAAAACTCCGGAAAAACGGCGGAAGGCGTGGAAATCTTACCACCGCCTCGCCAGAATGATCCACACTTCCGCGCGAAGGTCCCAGGGACGGCCCCGATAGTCTCCGAGCACGCGATCGACCCTCAACCCGGCGCGTTCGAGACGGGCTTTCATCTGTCGCATCGAGAGCGTGCGAAACGTCAGATCGAAGCGATGCTCGGTCGTGCCGCCTTTGCGGCGCAAAATATACCGCTCGGCGAAGGTGGTGAGCCGCCGCGCGCGATTCTGCCGGACCGACTCGACGAGCGTCAGGTGGGTGCCGCGGCCCGTGCGGCCCCGAAGCCGGATCTGATTGTGATATTCGCGCCAGCGAGCGACGTCGGGCACCAGATCGACCGCAAAGGCGCCGCCCGGCGCCAGCACGCGCGCAACCGATCCGAGCGCGGCCGCCAGATCGCGATCGCCGACGAGCGACTGCAGGATCCCGTAGGGCGCAAGGACGACGGAGAACGTGCTTGCCGCGAACGGCAGATCGCGGATGTCGCCGCGCACGAGCTGCAGCCGAGCCGCCTTCGGGCCTTTGGCGCTTCGGCGGCTTCGCTGCATCGCCGCGCGAAGGCGGGCCAGCATGGCCGCCGATCGATCGATCCCGACCAGTCTCACCCCGGCGCGCACGAGCGGCCTGGCGACGCGGCCCGTGCCACAGCCCAGCTCGAGTACCGGACCGTCTGCGTCGAGCGCGACTCGACGCCAGAAGGGCACGTCGCGGCGGCCGAGCGTCCGCGCGTTCTCCCAGTCGTAGAACGGCGCGTACTCGTCCCAGCCCTCCCAGCCTTGGGGTTTCACTCCTTTACTTCGTTTTTCGCCTGTCCGTATAACGATCGCCGCTCAGCCGCGAAGGCGCCGCCCAGTCGCTCGCCGTTTTCCCTTCGATGCGCGCGCCTTCGTCGGCTGCAAGCGCCTGTTAGACCGCCCTTGGCTAACCAACGGGTATTTTTCCGGAGATTCAATGGACTCGACCGCAAGGTCGACATCTAGGTCTGGCCAGTACAAATGATGGGGACTCGGTAGCTCGACTCGAGTAATGGCCGCGATGGACGCGTCCTTGAACCACGGAAACTCCCGAAACGAAACAAACAGCTCTCGCTCGGTGATGAACAGCCAGAATCCGTGCTGTGAGATGTTAGTGACTTCCACCTGGGAAGTGCTCGGCCCAAGCGCTGCGGATTTCATCAAGGTGTTCCTCAACTATTCTTATGGCGTCGTTGAGCCTGGTGGCGTTGAGCCCATAGTTGGCGGCCACTTCAACGGTCGGCTCCAGCCAGAACTTTGCCTCTCCGTCGGCATGATACACGTGGACATGCATCCGAGGCTCTTCGCGGGAAAAGAAGTAGAAGCGGAACCCACGGACGCGAAGAACGGTCGGACTCACGCCTCAGGATAACCGAAACCGTTCCCTTGTCACGGAACTCCTGTCGGAACTGAGAGAGGCTGGAAGGGCTCGATGGTGATTGTTCGAGTGGTTTGCTCTGGTGGTTAATTCTTTCAGCGGTCTGACGTCAGGCTTCAGCCGCGGCGGCTCATTGTCCCGCTGGCCGCCGTCGGCTGCAAGCCATGTTAGGCTGCGCTTGCCAGTATGTCTAATCTGACATACCATGATCTCGTGAGCCCCTGCGACAAACCGGTGGCCTGGTTGCGGGGCGAGGTGAAGACGCCGCCCTTTAGCGCGAGCGCCCGCGTCGAAGCGGGGTTTGTGCTGCGCCGTTTGCAACGAGGCGAGCGGCTGGGCTTACCCCATTCACGGCCAATGCCCAGCGTGGCGTCCGGCTGCCACGAACTGCGAATCGTCGACGGCGATCTGAACCGGCGCATCATGTACTACATTGCGACCGACGCGGTAGTGATTCTGGACGTGTTCCGAAAACAGACCGAGACGACACCCAACACCGTGTTGGACGATTGTCGAAGGCGATTGGCCGAATTTCTGAAGCAGACCCAACCCAAGAAAGGAGTACGCCGTGCGAGCAGATAGGCGTCGGCGCTTGGAACGGGCGGGATGGACCGTCGGTGACGCAGGTGATTTCCTGCACCTGACCGACGAGGAACGCCGGTTTGTCGATACGAAGCTGGCCCTCGCTGAGGGACTCCGCCGATGGAGAGAACAACTGGGCATGACCCAGACACAAGTGGCCAAGCGATTCGGCTCCAGTCAGTCGCGCGTCGCAAAAATGGAAGCCGCCCACCGAACGGTGAGCACCGATCTCCTCCTGAAGTCGCTATTCCGCCTCGGCGCCAATCAGCGTGACATCGCGCGCTTCTTGAATCAGAAGCCTCGAGTCCACGCAGCCTAGTCTCATGCGTTTGACGCTTTAGGACATTTCGCGATTTTGTCCAAGATCATGTCCGCGTTCTTGGTCCAGATGAAGCGGCGTGGGGTCTGGTTGTAATGAGCGAGGTACCCTTCAATCGCGGCGATGAGGGCTGGCACGCTCTCGAAGGTGCCCCGACGAATGCGGTCGCGCGTGATCTCGCCGAACCACCGTTCGACGAGGTTCAGCCACGAACTGCTGGTCGGAATGAAATGAAAGTGCACCCGCGGATGACGACGCAACCACCGGTGGACGGGTGGGCTCTTGTGCGGGCTCAAGTTGTCCAGGATCACATGGATGGCGTCGTCAGCCGGCGTGGCCTGCTCGACGCGGTCGAGAAACCGGACACATTCCTTGGTGTCGCGCTTGGGCCGGCACGTGCCGAACACGGTCCCATCGAGCAAGCACAAGGCGGCGTACAAGCAGGTGGTGCCGTGCCGGATGTAATCACGGGTTTGGCGCTCAGGGATCCTCGGGCGCAGTGGCAGCACCGGCCGCGTCCGGTCCAACGCTTGAATCCCACTTTTCTCGTCGACGCAGAAGACGACCGCCTTCTCAGGCGGGTTGAGGTACAGCCCGACCACATCCCGGAGCTTGTCGACAAAGTGCAGATCCTTCGAAAGCTTGAACCGCGTGACGCGATGCGGCTCCGCCTCGATGGCGATGCGCCGCACATGCGCGTTGCCGGTCTTCGTCACTCCAGCCGCCGTAGCGCATTGCACGTTCATCACCTCTTACGTGGCCATCTTCAAGAGTCGGAAGCACATCGATCAGTTCCTTCTCGAGGACCAGCCGCTCAGCAAACGCCGCCTCCATGAGCTTGATAGCCATGCCGTTGAACATCCGTGTAGGTTCTTCCTTGAGGGGCGCAGTGGTGTCGTGATGGAGGGGCGCCAGCATGCTGTGACCTGGAGAGCGCATGACGCTCAAGCGCAGATTCCAAGCGGCAGAATCCGAATGTGCTAGGACTTCGTTGCGGTCCTTCATAACAACTTCATGAAGGTCACGCTCCTCTGAGCTGAATCCGCCGAGGAATCTCTCGGGAAGTCCAGGCAACATCGTCTCCGCGCCGGTGTTACCGGAGAAAGGCCGAGCGTACGAGATGATCATGTTTGAAGTCGTTGTACGAGACGAATATTCTGCGGAATAATCTGACCCTTGCCTCCTCCGAGGTGAATCTCTTGGCTTCTCCCATTTCTCAGCTCGGCACGGTTGGAGTGTTGTGAGCCGTCCAACGCTGGAATCCCCCGCACTGAGTCTCGCGTCGATGTGGGGAAGTATCAGAGACTACGCGGGATTTCGATGGCGCAGGCTCGGGTGGGGTTGGCTGCAAGCTGGTTTGGTTCGCTGCGGCCGGTTGCAGCGAACGCTGAAAGACGGCCAAGTCGACAGACGCGGCAATTGCCGTGACGTGAATCGGTTGGAGATTGGAACGTGTGCGGTGACCCTGGCGCGGTTCGCCGCAACGACTCGGATCCGACGTCCTTGGGTCGGCGGCG
>MELA01000042.1:12091-13608 GCA_001767495.1 Acidobacteria bacterium RIFCSPLOWO2_12_FULL_65_11
GTCTGCGCGACCCGGCCGCAGCCGGCCGGTACGACCACTGCGCCAAGGTCGGACGCGCTACATGGAACTGAAAACCCCTTTAGTCCGAGACCGCGAGCTCTCCAGGCACGATGGGACGCGTGCGAGGCAGCTTGCCGCGCCGCGCAAGGTTTCCGACAAACGCGAGGATGCCGAGAAACACCACGAGCTTGATCGCATCGGCCAGTCGCGTCTGCGGCAGCACCTTCCACATCAGCCAGAGGGCCGGCTGCGCCCAGCAGACCGCCCAGACCGAACCATAAAAATAACGCCGCTCGTGGCCCTCGCCCTTGGTCGACGCCTTCACCCGGGGCAACTGTCCCAGCGCGCCGAGCAGCCAGATCGTGCCAGCCAGCGGGAAGTAGGCCGAGCGGTAAATCTGCGCCATCTTCAGCTGCCACCCGCCGGTCGCAATCGCAATCGCGAGACCTGCGGCGTTGAGCACGGCGAACGTGATCACCTCGCTCCAGGCAAAGGTGTAGCAGACGCGACGGTAGAGGGGATTGGGGCGATCCTCGGTGAAGCGGATGATGTAGGGTTTTGGCTCGACGCCCGGCAATCGGCCGCGCAATCCCGCAACCCCAGTACCGACGAGCACCGCGCCGAGCCAGAGCGCCATCCGCGAGTCGAATCCGCGCTCGAAGAGGTCGGAGGTGAGCGGGCCGGGCGCGATGAAGAAGACAAAGATCCAGATGGGCCAGTGATTGAACCGGTAGTAGAGCTTGTTGCGCTCGCGGATCTTTCGGTCTGATGCGTACTCGACAGGAATCGCAGACATTACGGCGAAGGGCGAGTATAGCGCGGGGACGGAATCTGCGGGACGGCGCCCCAGATCCCACGGCGCAGGGACTGTGCCTGGGCCTCGGCGCGCTTGAGCTCGTCGAGCCGCGCAAGAGGCGCCCGGGCGGTCACGCGCGCCAGGCCCTCCCGCACGATCTCCAGGTTGACGAACAAGCCGTCTTCGCGGACGACGTAGGCCAGGCGACGGTTGTAGGCGTCGACGGCTTCGCCTTGCTGATCCCTTTCGAGTCGCACCCAATGTCGCAGGACAAGGGAGGCGAGTTTGTCGCGCGCTTCACGAGCGAAGGGCGCGGTGGTGTCGAAGCCGCGGCCCATCTCGGGCGCATCAATTCCCAAAAGCCGCACGCGTCCGAATCGTTCGACGTCGATGGTGTCGCCATCGATGACGGCTCGGACCAGCACCGGATCGGAGCGCGTCATCCGAGGCGCCGACGACGGCAGTTGAAAGAATTGCGTACCGGCAACGAACAGAGCGATCAGAATCTGCATTCGCGACTCCATGTGGCGCGGGATTGCGCGGATCGCGCTGCTGCCGGTGCAAGGGCCTCTCCATGCCCGTGGCGCGTCATCTCCGCTGCGGCGCCTGTCACCCCCCCTTGATTTCAGCCATCGACGATGGCATCGTCGTCGGCATGAGCGATCCACAGATGAGCACGGTTTCCTACCTCGCCACGGAGGAAACCAACCACCGTCGCGAG
>MELA01000043.1:0-5433 GCA_001767495.1 Acidobacteria bacterium RIFCSPLOWO2_12_FULL_65_11
CAACACCGAGTACGCGTCGCGATAGAGCGCGATGTCCTCGTTGCTCGTGAACACCCATTGCGAGCCGACGGCATCCTCGAACTGCTTGAGAGCCGCGGCCCAATCGCGCGTGTTGACGCCAGGAGGTATGGCCATATCGATGCTCCGCGGCCTAGAGGCCGGCTCTAAGGGGCTATTAAACGAGGTTCTGCTGCGCGCGCGCCCGTGGCGCGATGATCCAGGAGACCAACGGTTCGGGATCACCGTCAGACACTGCCGTTGAACCCATCACAAACGGCGGTCCTCCTCCGATCCGGAGCGCATCCGCATCCGAAGTGTGGTTCGCGAACGTCCTGGCCAGCTCGCGCGGCCAGTTCCGTGAGGCCGTGACCGCGCCGCCCGGGCGCCGATCGTGGGCCGCATGGTACACCACGCGCATCTGGTAATCCCACGCGAGCCGCTCGAGACAAAAAAGCGCCGGCTCGTCGGTCAATCCGGCAATCGCGGCCGGCCCGGTCTTCCAGCGCACCGACAGATGCTTGTACCAAAGGTCCGTGATGTCCCCGCCAATGCCATGTATCTGATACCCGAGCGCCTCGGCCTCGGCGCCAAATGCGACGCTCTCCTGGTACCGGTGGTCAAAGATGACACCGTACAACGGCCTCCGGCCGGGACGTTGGCCGGCCACTGGATCGCTGTCGGACGCTGCCGAAACGATATGGGCGGATGAGGTCAGCGACAGGGCCGACGCGGCAATGCCTGCTTGAAGAAACTCTCGGCGGGTAGCCCTTCCCGTTCTCCTTCGTCTTGATGGAGCAATCTGCAGATCGGAAAGCGGCCCAGAAACAGGAGGTTTTTAGCACCTCGTGATCGCCGGTGTCAAGAGTTCGAGCACTCCGGTCTATCGTCCCCGCTACTCGGACTTGGGGACACCGCGATCGCTGGCCTTACCGGCCGACTGGATGATCTCGTGCGCCTCGAACACGTTCGGACCGGCGAACATCTCTGTCGGCGGACGCTGCGAGTGGACCGTCCGGAAGTCCTCGCTCTCGGTCCACGCCAGGAAATCCTCCTTCCGCTCCCAGTAGGTGAGAACGACATGGTAATCAGAGCCGCCCATCTGCTGCCCGTGCAGCATGATCGGGTCCGGCCGTAGCAGTTCCAGCCGCACGAAGCCGGGATGATGCTCGACCAGACCTGCGCGGTCCCGGAACCGTGCGGCAAACGCTGCTTCGTGCCCTTTCGCAACCGCAACCCGATTCGCTACCACAATCATCGCGACCCTCCTTTTGCCTAGAGCCGCGAGTTTACGTGAACTCCACAACCGCCGTGACGGTCGTGCGGTACCCCACGGCCTCGAACGCCTCGAGTGTCTTCTCGAGCGGATACCGTGCCGTGACGAGCGCCTTCGCGTCGTACACCCCGCGTTCGATGAGCTTGACGTACCGCGGGATGTCGCGCTTTAAGTGCGTGCCGCCCCACTGGCTCGAGTGATGGCTCTTGCTGCCGTTGGACCACTGCCCTCCCGGGAAGGAGACGTTCCCCTGTTGGGCGATGCCGGTGGTGCAGATGTGCCCTCCCGCCGGACAGAGCTGCCACGCCTGCTGCAGCGCGCCGATGCCGGTTGGGTCGGGCCCTTGCTCGACCCTCGGCTTGACGCGATCGCCGCCGACAGCCTCGATGATGAAATCCGGTCCACGATTGACGCCCGCTCGGGCTCGAGCGCCCGAGAACCTGCGGTCGGTCGCCCCCTTGCACAGCTCGCGGATGGTTTCGAGAAGATTGTCTCCCTCGGCGTTCGGATCGAGCGCCGTCGTCGCTCCGACCTTGAGCGCGAGATCGCGGCGCGCCTTGATTGGCTCGATCGCGATGATCTGGTTCGCGCCCATGATGCGAGCGCCCTGAACCGCGCTCAGGCCGACGGGGCCGCAGCCAAAGACGGCGACGTCGGAGCCCGGCTCGACCGGCGCGAGCGTCATCGTCGTCCCCAGGCCCGTCGCGCCGACGCAGTGCAGCATCGCGAGCTCGGCGGCCGGCGCGTTGGTGAAGATCGGCACGACCCATTCATCGAGCGTGACCATCAGCTCGGCGAAGCCGCCGATGTTGGTGGCCTGGACGACTCTTGTCCCGTCCGCCATTTCGGCGATTGGAATGATGGGGTCGGGCGGCGTGCCGAAGACGACCTGGCACCGGTCGGCCCGTCCGCGCACACACTGGTAGCAGTCGCCGCACTCGGGCGTGACGCCGACGATCACACGGTCGCCCACCTGCAGGCGCTTCACGCTCGGCCCCACGGCTTCGACGATGCCGACGCCGCCGTGGCCCAGAATGACGGCTTGATTGGGATTCAGGTTGGGCGGCGGCGCGCCCGGCGCCGGGTTCGGTGGCGCTTGGACCCCAAGCATCCGGCCGACAATCGTGTAGCAGCACTGCGTCGCCTCAGTACGAACGACGACTTGCCGTCCGCTGATAGGCAGCAACCGGAGCTCTTGCAGCGACGTGGTGTTGGGCCCGAACCCACGAGTCACCATCGCCTTGAACCGCCGGCCGGCGACATTCCCACTCTGCTGGAGGGCGGCTGGCGTCGCTTGTGCGACACCGGCGCCGCCACCGAGCAAGGCAGCGGTCCCACCCCCGATCACGGCGGCCCCAGTTCTGAGGATACGACGGCGAGAGATTGACGACTTCGATGATGCCATGTCCAGTCTCCTTGGCTTTCCGTCGCCGGCGACGTCGTGAAGGCGCCGCGGGCGCTGAATCCTTCTGATGTGGCCCGAGTTCTCCATTGGTCCGGACCGGCTCGCTAGCCAGTCACGAGCTGCAGTCGAGCCTTGTCGGAAGCGGCTTTCAGGCCGCAGCGGTTGATGCGGTCGCCGAGCGTCGACCGCTTGATCTTCAGGAGCTCGGCGGCGCGCGACTTGTTGCCACCGCTCGCCTTGAGCGCCCAGCTGATGAGATTGACCTCGACCTCGCGCAGCCGATCGTCAAGCGAGATGGGCGCGGCGCTGCTGGCAGGCAAAACAGGCGACGCCGCGTCGGCCGTCTGCTCTCCCGCGCGGAACAGAACGCTCGCCGACAGGCAGCCGACCCGCACCGTCCCGCACGAGCACGTCTGCGCGATCCGCTCGCACGCGCTCTCGAGCTCGCGCACGTTGCCCGGCCACGCGTAGCGCATGAAGGCCTGCTTCACGGCGTCGGAGATCGCCGGCACGTTCTCGTTGCGGCGCCGGAAGTACCGTTCGAGGAAGTGCGGCATCAGCACGGGCACGTCCTCGGGCCGCTCGCGTAACGGCGGCAGCGCGATCGGCAGGACGTTGAGCCGGTAGTAAAGGTCCTCCCGGAATCTTCCCTCCGCCACGAGCTGCTTCAGATCCCGCTTACTGCCGGCCACGACGCGGACGTCGATGGGCACCGTGCGAGTGCCGCCCAGCCGCTCGATGGTGCGATTCTGCAGGACGCGCAGCAGCTTCACCTGCATCGCGAGCGGCACGTCGTCGATGTCGTCGAGAAAGATGGTGCCGCCCTGGGCCAGCTCGAACCGTCCGGGCCAATCCGTGATCGCCCCGGTGAAAGCCCCGCGCTCGTGGCCGAAGAGCTCCGATTCGATGAGCGTCTCGGAGAAGAGCGCGCAACTGACGGCCACCAACGGCTGATGTCGCCGGCGGCTGTTCTGGTGGATAAGCGAGGCCATCACTTCCTTGCCCGTGCCGCTCTCGCCGGTGACGAGCACGGTGCTGTCGCTACTGCCGATGACCCGGAGAAACTCGAACACCGCGCGCATCCGCGCGCTCGGGCCGACGACGACCGAATCCATCGTGATCTGTGGCTGTGGCGTCATGGTGAGCCTCTCAGGCGACGCGCAACGTCTCGAACTCGGGAATCTCCTGCCGCAGCGCCATCTCGACGCCCACGTACAAGGTCATGTGAGCGCTCGGGCACCCGGCGCAGACACCGGTCAGCCGCACGTCGGCGGAATTGCCGTGGATCGCCACGAGCACGATGTCCCCGCCATCGGCCTGCAGAAACGGCCGCACCCGATCGAGCACTTCTTCGACCCGCTCCCTCGCGATCATCTTGGTCTCCCTCGTCGTCCCACGGTCCGCCTGAAGGCGGACACTACAGCCTGGTCGCACGTAGTGTCCGGCTTCAGCCGGACCAGCACGGTCCGCCTGAAGGCGGACACACAAGTGGCCACAGAGGGCAACGGGCGTGCCGGGCGAAGGCCGCCGGATTCCCGGAAATCTGGCGGGATTCCGACAGTCCTCACGGAGGCGCGTTGTGACGAGCGGGGATTATTCCGCAGCGTGAGGGGAGAAACCCGCGAGGACGCCTACCACAAGTACGTCAGACGGCCCCAGCCGGCATGGACGGTGTAGGGCTGCAGCACGTACCCGAGCATGATCCCATCGGCAAGCGTCTGATTCCCGATGACATAGCCAGGGCTCATGGCAAAGTCGTTGACTCTGTAGGTGTCGTACCAGTACACGATGCCGGCTACCAGATGCGCCGTCAGGGAGTACTTGACGTCGGCGCTCACGCGCCGCAGCTGGTTGTAGACCTTCGGCAGCGGCGTAACCGCAGCGAGTGTGCTGTTGGGCCCGAGTCTGTACACGTAGTTCGCGTACGATTCGTTCCAGTCGAACGCCAGTCGCACATCGGTTTTCGGGAAGGTCTTCAACAGATCGACGTTGGCGACGACGTAGTGCGCCTTCTCGCTCACATCGGTGAACCAGTCCCGCGTCGGGTCGTTGAATTGCGCTCCGGGATTCGCCTGGCGCGACTTCTGCTCCGTGGCAGCGTCCTCGAAAGTGTAGGTCAGACCGACACCCACGGTTTCGACCGGTGTCACGTCGAATCCGATCGAGTAGCCGTTGGTGTCCAGCTTCCGCAGCCCGAAGTTCCCGGCCGGCCTCGTGTCGCGTCCTGCCTGCGCCGACAGCATGACCGCGACCATGCTGACCGGCGTCACCTGGGTCGTGAAGGTGATGCGATCCCGGCTGCGGTTCGAGATGTCGAACTGCCGGAGCGACACCTGCTCGCCGATGTCGTCGAGTACTTCCTCGTCGAGACCCTGGCCGGTGCGATTCGAGTGCTCGTAGGCCAGACGCGCCGTCACGTACTGGCTGCGGCTCGTGTCGATCGCGCTTCGAAACGTGTGCTCCGTCGTCGACTCGAACAGCCGGAAGGTTCGATCGACCTGTTCGAGACCGTAGCCGAGCTTGAGCGACGTAAACGGCACTGGAGTGACCGAGGCGTCGACGTCGAAGTAGTTGCGGACGAACCCGAATGGCTCCGAGCCGTTGACTCCGGCCGGCAAGGAGGCGGCTTGCTGGTCGAGGCGCACGTACTGCGTCACGTTGAATGGCGGCGTCCGGTTGTCGTAATTGTAGCGGCGCGCCCGCACGCTGAACCACGTCGGATCGGTCGGACGCGAGGTCAGATTCACGTTGAACG
>MELA01000043.1:5496-7103 GCA_001767495.1 Acidobacteria bacterium RIFCSPLOWO2_12_FULL_65_11
CGTTGTTGAGGGTGAACGGCAGTAGCGTCGCGTCCTGACTCCAATTGCCGATGGATACCGATCCGGTGACGCGGCTCCTGCGCGGCAGATTGTACGCCGCGGCGGCGCTCACCGTGTTCGCCATGCTGTCGGGCCACATCGCGGTACGGCCCTGCGAGGAGCCGGCCGTGGCCGAATCGGCGATTCTCAGCGGACTGTCGTAGACGAGCGTCGGAATCGCGTTGACGAACCACGAGCCGTCGTAGCCCACACGAACCATGCCCCGGTTGTTCGCCCATTCGAGCCCCGCACCGAGCTCGTTGGTCCGGTGGTCGAGCGGCGCGGCGATCTCGTTGGCCCCTCCGAAGGTGAGATTCGCTCCCCACGGCATCTCGCCCTGCTTGTGCGTACTCGAGAGCTTGACCTTCACATCGACGGCCCGGCCGATCGAGGCGACGAGACTGAAGGCCGCCGTGTCGCGCCGCTGTCTCAACTCGAACGGCGAACCAAGCAGCGGTTTCACGTTCTGCATGAGCAGCGTGCCGTTCTGAATGCCGGTCGGCACCGCTTGATTGACGATGCGAAGCCGACCGCCGCCCTGGTCGGCGTAGAGCGTCGATGTGTTCTGGCCGTAAAACAAGGGGATCTGATCCCACTCGAACGAGGCTTTGACCTTGCCGAATCGGTTGTAGCCGACCGCGTAACGCTGGTCGCGATAGCCGACGTGATCGGCCTGCAGGTCGAAAAGCCACTGATCGGTCTGGCGGCCGAACCGGAGACGATCCAAGAACCCTCCGCTCCGCAGATCCTTGTAGCGCTCGAACCGCGCTCTGTCCGATCCGGCGTGGAAATCCGTGCCGCGGACACCAAAGTCGATCTGATTGAGGAGTGCCCCCACCTCTTGCGCGCGGGCCTGCGCCGCCGTCAGAAGAAACGCCACCGCGAGCAGGCTCGGTGTGGTACGCAGAATCGCTCTCACCCTCATGTGTAGCCTCGTCATCGGACGAACGCGTGCCCCGATGGATGATTGGATCCGTGAATGTTCGAGTGGCAGTTCACGCAGCCCCGTCCGTAGATTCGACTGCTGGGGGTGCCTGCCCCCGGCACCACGCGCGTGGCGTCGTAGATCGTCGACGGATGCCTTGTGCCGATGTGACACCGCTGGCAGAGCATCGGCAGCTTGGCGACCAGCAGCCGGTCGTTCGACGATCCGTGCGGGTCGTGGCAGGTGACGCAGCTCTCGCGTCCTGCCGCGTGCTCCCAGAGGAACGGACCCCGCTTCTCCGCGTGGCAACTGACGCAGGCTTCGTTGACGTAGTTGCCCACCTTCAACTGCTTCCCGTTGGTCGAGCCGTGCGGGTTGTGGCACGACGAGCAGCTCATCTTCCCCTCGACGAGCGGCATGTGCTGCGCCCGTTTCACCTTCATCGCCTGCGGCTTGTGGCAGCTCGCGCAGGTGTCGATCTCGGTGACCGTCTTCAGTTGCGCCGAGCTCGACTTGGGACTGTGCACCGAATGACACGTGACGCACGAGAGGTTCCGCGAGTCGTGCGGACTTCCCTGCCACTGCGTATGGTTGCTGCGGTTATGGCACGTCAGGCAGGTCGCCGAGACGTCACGAGGCGCCA
>MELA01000043.1:7137-15173 GCA_001767495.1 Acidobacteria bacterium RIFCSPLOWO2_12_FULL_65_11
ATCGCTGTCGACGTGCGCCCGACCGGGCCCGTGACACGTCTCACATCCCTGGTTCGCCGCCGGGGAGCGGGGATTCTCCGCCCTGCCGTGCAGGGTTCTACCGAGACTCTTGCCCTCGGTGTCATGGCACGTCACGCACTTTTCCGTGCCTACATAGTCGTTGGTCTGGGCGACGGCTGGCCAGCCGCCGCGCAGGCCGGCTACGAGCGCCCATACACACGTACAGGCGATCAGCAGTCGTAAAGGAATTCCGCTAGTGTGTCTCCGCATACGGTTCATTCGTTGCTCGTGCATTGGGGCCACAACTATAAGTCACCTTAGGGCATTGACGTAGGCCACGAGAACCCGCAGGTCATCGTCAGAGATATCAACCGGCATCATTCCGCCATCAGTCATCTCTTGTGTGGGTATCTTGAGCACCCGCTGCAGCTCGTCAGCCGGGTACTTGGCGGCGAGGCCGATGAGCGCCGACGCGCCAGGTGTGCCTTGTCCGGCGTCGCCGTGACACGCGTCACAGGATTGCGCTTCGTAGATGGCCTTGCCACGCGCCGTCGCGGGATCGGCAAGCGCGGCCTTGGCCGTCTTAAGCGAGGCCGGCGATTCTTCCGGCTCGAAGGGCTCGGCGGTGAACTGCCGATCGACTTCCCGCTGTGCGGCCAGTTGCTCGGCGATCGCCGGGTCACGACGATCCTCCACGACGCTCAGCACGCCCAGTAGGGCGAGTGAGAGTAGTACCGCCACAAACGCGCCGACCGTGACGGGGCGTTTCGACGGAGCTCGCTCCGGGCTCCTGTCAAAGAACGGCAATCCGACGAAGAACACCGCGACTATCGCCGGGATGATCACGATCCCGACGACCGCACTGGAGCCTTTCCAGTACTTGAGCCACTGGAACACCGGCACGTAGTACCACTCTGGCCGGGGCAGGAAGCGCGTATCGGCAGGGTTGGCCTCGGGCCCGAGCTCGGCCGGCCACATCCAAGCGATGGCTCCAAGGCAGACCATGATCGTCACCGCGAACCCGACATCCATCAGTAGCTGACGCGGATAGAACAGTTCCGTCCGCTGACGGCCTGCTTCGACCGATGGTGGACCGGCGGGCCCAGCCTTCCGAAACAGGAACACATGAAGTC
The DNA here is from genome assembly GCA_001767495.1 of Acidobacteria bacterium RIFCSPLOWO2_12_FULL_65_11. Classification (GTDB taxonomy): domain Bacteria; phylum Acidobacteriota; class Vicinamibacteria; order Vicinamibacterales; family CAVVIG01; genus 2-12-FULL-65-11. Next base: position 8,271 of record MELA01000043.1, read on the forward strand.
CGACGAACGCGAAGATAGCCCCTGGAATGAGGAAGACGTGGGCCACGAAGAACCGCGAGACCGTCAGCGTGCCCATGTCGGCGCCGCCACGGACAAGCCGCTGCAGCCACTCACCAATGAGCGGCACCTCGCCGAGAATGTTGGTGCCGACTGCGGTCGCGAAGTAGGCCTTCTGATCCCAGGGCAGCAGGTAGCCGGTAAACGCCATGCCGAGCACGAGCGCGAACAGCACGCATCCAGCCATCCAGAGGATCTCGCGGGCCCCTTTGTACGAGCCATAGATGAGGGTCTGCGCCACGTGCAGCAGCACGACGATGATCATGGCGCTCGAGCCGTAGGCATGGAGGCTCCGCAGGAAGGATCCCGACGCGACCTCCTTGACCATGTAAGCGACCGTCACATGGGCGTGATCCGCCGATGGGACGTAGTAGAGCGCAAGAAACACGCCCGTAATCACTTGAGAAAGAAACACCAACAACAGGCCCGAGCCGAACACGTACGCGAGCCGTGCTCCACCGGGAATAGCTTCGCCGAGCGCCTCACGCAGCAGATGCTGGAGACCCGTGCGGCGATCCAACCAGTCGACCAGCCGGCTCACGCGATGATCTCCCGCGTCGTGACCAGCTGGCGGAAGTACTGGTACCGCACTTTCAGACGGCCGTCCTCGACCGTGCTGTCGAGCTCGTCCATTCCACGAGGCGGAGGTCCGGACACCAACGCACCATCCTCGGCAAACACCCCGACATGGCAGGGACAACTAAACTGTCTTCGGCTGTCATTCCAGGCCACGCTGCATCCCAGGTGCGGGCACACGGCGGACAGCACACGCAGGCGGCCCTCCGCGGTTCGAGTCACGTAGACCGGTTTGGTGGAGATCATCTTCCGCCAGCCATCGCGCTGCTCGATCTCGACGAGCATCTTGACGGGCGCGGCCAGCGGAGTGAGGTCGGTTGTCGGTCCGATATCGGACCAAGCTACTTCCCCCGGCTTGCGCCGGAGCGGATACATGGCGAACCTGGCAAGCGGCACGGCCAGCAACGCGCCAACGCTCGACGTGCCGACCGCCAGAAGCGCACCGAGAAACGGCAGCGCACCGAGAAACCTCCGCCGTTCAGCGCTCACCGCTCACTGCCCCATGAGCGACTGGAGGTACGCGACCAGCGCGTCGACGTCGCCTTGCTTCAACTTGAGCTGCTTCATCACCGGCGTCCGGGTGGCCTTGGTCTTCTCAGTCATCGCCTTGGCGTCGACGATCCAATGCCGGATCTCGTCGGCCGACAACTTACGGCCGACCTCATCCATCGGGCCCTTCTTGTTGCCCTTGTCGCCAATCGAGTGGCAAAGGGTGCATTTCTGATCGGTAAACAGCTTCTCGCCTCTCGCTCTCGCGTCCTGGGCGGCCAGCGTCGCAACGACGAGGGCCGAGAATGCGACAGCGAGGAAACCCGTGCGAACCATGTCAGCCTCCTGAGCAACGTCGGTCTGAGCAATTGAAGGACCATGCTCAACCGCTTGGTTAAACAGGATACACTGCCACGATTCACCGCGGGGTCGTGGACTTTTCCCCGCCCACCTGTGAAATCACCCACATCGAGTGCGTGACCACGCTGGCGTACGCGCTGTGCACCTCGGTACGTGGATTGCTGAGGGGGGCCCTAGAGATGGATACCGCAACCTCGTATCTCGGGTTACCTCTATCCCATCCGTTCATGGCCGGCGCGTGTCCCCTCGGCTGGCACCTCGACAGCATCAAACGGCTCGAGGACAGCGGGGCCGCGGCCATCGTGCTCCCGTCGCTGTTCGAGGAACAGATCACGCTGGCAGCGGAACGACGCGTCCGACACATGGATCCATTCGAGCAGGAATTCGCAGGTGCGCTCTCGAGCTATCCGGCGGACAGCGATTACGCGCTGACGCCCGATCAGTACGCGGAACACCTGAGCCGGGCCAAGCAGGCCGTCAAGATCCCGGTCATCGGATCGCTCAACGGCACGTCGGCCGAATCCTGGCTGAGCTTCTCCCGCATCATCGAGCAGGCCGGTGCCGACGCCCTCGAGTTGAACCTCTATGAGGTGGTCACCGATCTCGACACGCCGGGCGCTGCCGTCGAGCGCCAGCTGTGTCACATCGTCAAGGACTTGAAAGAGGTACTGAAGATCCCGGTCGCCGTGAAGCTGTCGCCGTTTTTTGCAGCCTTCGGCAATGTGGCGCGGCAGCTCGACGCAGCCGGCGCCGACGGGCTCGTGCTGTTCAACCGCTTCTACCAGCCGGACATCGACATCAAGACGATGACCGCCGTGCCGCAGGTGGAGCTGTCGACGAGCGCCGAGCTTCTGCTGCGTCTGCGATGGCTGGCCATCCTCCACGGCCGGGTTCGATCGTCGCTCGCCGTCACCGGCGGCGTGTCAGCCCCCATTGACGGCATCAAGGCGCTGCTCGCGGGTGCCGACGCCGTGCAGATCGTGTCGGCGATTCTGCGGCACGGCCCGTCGTATTTGTCGGTCATGCGACAAGGTCTCGAACGCTGGATGGAATGGCACAAGCTGCCGACCCTGGCAGAGGTGCGGGGGCGGGTGAGCCTGGAAGGCGCGCCCGATCCGGCCGCCTTCGAACGGGCCAACTACATTCGCGTGCTGCAAAGTTGGAAGTGTTGACCCCATGCAAGCGCGCCTCATCGCGTCGCTGGCTCATCCGGCGATCTACGGCAGCGGTGTCGCGCGGGTCGAGGTTCTCGAAACACACATTTCGTACGTCCTGCTGACAGGGCCGTACGCCTACAAGATCAAGAAGGCCGTCAACCTGGAGTTCCTGGACTTCACCACGTTGGCCGCCCGGCGCTTCGACTGCCAGGAGGAGCTGCGGCTCAACCGCCCCCTAGCGCCCTCCATCTACCTCGACGTGGTCGCGATCACAGGTACGGTTGACACACCCGCCATCAACGGTGATGGCCCGGTGCTGGAGTACGCGGTCAAGATGCGGCAGTTCCCTCAGGAGGCGCTCTTTTCCCACCTGCTCTCGGCACACCGCTTGACCGATGCAGACATCGACGCGCTGGCGGCAACCGTTGCGGCGTTCCACGGTCGCGCCGACGTGGCCCGCCCCGAGTCGGCGTTCGGAACTGCTGCGCACGTTCTGCAGACGGCGCGGCAGAATTTCAGCCAGATCCGCCTGCAGCTCGACACCGCCTGCGATCGGGCGGAGCTTGACGCGGTCGCCGAGTGGACAGAGCGCGAGCACGCCGGTCGAACCTCCGACATTGACGAGCGGCGTCGTGACGGGTTCGTGCGGGAGTGTCACGGCGACCTCCATCTGGACAACATCACGCTCTTGGACGGTGGCGTCACGCTGTTCGACCGTCTCGAGTTCAATCCCTCCATGCGCTGGATTGACGTCATGAGCGACGTCGCGTTTCTCGTCATGGACCTTGAGTACCGCCAAAGGGCCGACCTTGCATTTCGGCTGTTGAACGGGTACCTGGAGAAGATGGCCGACTACAGCGGCCTGAACGTGCTCCCCTTCTATCTCGCGTATCGCGCGATGGTGCGTGCGAAAGTCGCGTGCCTCCGAGCGGGCCAGCTCGGGTCGCCCGATGCGAAGGAGGCGCCCATGATGGAGTACCGAGCGTACGTGCGGCTGGCGGCAAGATCGGCTCGGCGTCCGCAGCCCGCCTTGGTCGTCATGCACGGCCTGTCGGGCTGCGGCAAGACCACGCTGTCGCAGGTGTTCGTCGAATCGCTTGGCGCCATCCGGATTCGGACCGACGTCGAGCGCAAGCGCCTTCACGGACTGAGGGCCGACACCGACAGCGGCTCAGCCATCGACGCCGGGCTGTACGCACCGCAAGACACGCGGCACACGTACCTCCGCGTGCAGGCGCTGGCGCGTGGCGTCTTAAGGGCCGGGTACATCGCCATCGCTGACGGCGCGTTTCTCAAGCGCTGGCAGCGCGACTTGTTCCACGGCCTGGCCAACGAGCTCGGGATTCCATTCGTGATCCTCGACCTCGCGGCGGACGCCGCGATGTTGCGGGAGCGCATCGCCAGGCGCATCGAGACCGGACGCGACGCGTCGGAAGCGACATTGGCAGTCCTCAACCATCAGGTGGCGACCGAGGAAGCGCTTGCCCCAGACGAGCAGCCGTTTGCGATCGAGTGCGCTGCTGGAAAAGAGGCGCTGCTGCCGGAAATCCGTCGGCAGAGACCGGATCTGGACTGGTGAACGCACGAAACGGCCGATTTCTGCGGTCACGACCCACATCTTCGATTCGATCGACAAGCACCTGGAGTCCGACACCCTATTCGCGGTCAAAGAGTCCCTGCTCTGCGAGTTCATCTATCACAACACGCGCGATCAGGCCGCAGAACGCTTCGGGATTGAGCCGCCGTTCTGCACGGCGGAATTCGACTTCGTGCTCGAGCCGGCCCAGGGCAAATGACGTTGGGCGACACCCGTCGGGACTGACGAGGGTGTCCGACAGGTTTTGATGCGATCGGTGGCCGAGATTGGGGTAATATCTGGTCCGCAGATTCACATCTTCCTGATGGAGCCCACATGACCACGACGATCGCAAGGATCCGTACGGTTGTACTGCTCGCCTGTCTGCTGGTCGGCCTTTCGGCGAGCTCCGCGGGGGCGCAAAGCCTCAGCGACCTCGGTGGCCGACTCGGTGTGAGTGGCGGTCCCTCACAGTTCTACATCGGCGGACATGGTGCCTTTGGCCCGCTTGTCGATCAGCTCTGGTTCCGTCCCAACCTCGAGGCCGGCTTCGGTGACAACGTCACGGTCCTTGCATTCAACATCGAGTTTCAGTATCGAATCAAGTTGACCGGCAGTCTGAGTAATGCGCCGTGGTCACCGTACATCATCGCCGGGCCAGCGCTGGTTTACGCTCACACCTCGGTTGGTAACTTCAGCGGCAGCAGCACCGGAGGCGGATTCAACATCGGGTTTGGCCTCCAGCACTCGAGGGGCCTGTTCACCGAAATCAAGTTCGGCGTTGCCGACAGTCCCGACTTCAAGTTCGGCGTCGGCTACAACTTCAGATAACGGCGCTCGGGATTCGGAGTACGTAGGCCGGGTCCTTCCGGACCCGGCTTCTTACGGTTCGCGATCGATTCGCTGGCGCAGCGCTCGCATGAGCGGCTCCGAGCCGGTGAAGAGGCCTTCCGGAAAGCGCCGGTGCTTGAGGATGTCGCCGTAGATCTGGTCGCTCTCGTAGCGCTCCAAGCCTAGCCCTGCGAGGTACTGCAGCCGCAGGTCGCTGTCGTGATTGATGAACGCGTCCTTCATCCACTCCGTGAGATCGGCCGCGCGACCGGCGTAGGTCGCAAAGAGATCGACCGCCGACGTGATGCCGATCTCGCGCAGTGACTGCGCGACGGCCGCGTACTCGGGCCGCGTGAGACGCGCGTCCACCTCATCGAGATCGATGCGTATGGGCTCCACCTGCCCGACCAGGACCATGTCGTACCCGACTCCCCGGAAGATATTGCCTGCGATGAAGCCGTTCGGAAACACCTCAAAGAAGGTCGCCACTTCGCTTTTCACGGCCTCAGGAGTGCTCTCGTAAAGCTGGACGAACAAGGTCACGACACCGCCCGGGTTGAGGTGCGCTTTCGCCGCTTCGAAGAATTCCTTCGTGTAGAGGGTCGCGGCACCCTTGACCCACGGATCGAGCGGATCGGACGTGATCCCGTCGAACTTCTCCTTGCTCGTCAGCAAAAAGTGCCGCGCATCGTCGATCTGCACGCGCACCTTGGGGTTGCGGATGACGTTGTAGTTGTGTTCGCCGAAGTAGGTGGAGACGACCTGCGGTACAAGCGGCTCGATCTAGGCGATCGTGACGCGCTCGACCTGTGGGCTGATGCTCACCGCGCCGGCCGTCACACCGGCGCCGCAGCCGATGACGAGGACCGAGCGGGGATTTTTCGGCACGAGCGTCGTCAAGTGCCCCAGCATCCGCTGCAGCCGCATGTCTTCGGGCTGGCTCGACGCCTGGATCTTGCCGGCGTTGTGGTAGCCGAGCCGGCCGTTCGGGAGCCGGGAGACGGCCACCGACGAATTCAGTCCCTCGGCGACATAGAAGATGTCGCCGGCCTGGCCGAACACGGTGGCGGCGTACCGGCCGTAGGCCACGAGAATCCCCGGCACAGGCCTGACGACCCTGACGAGCAGCGCCGTCAGACCCAGTGCGACGACGACCACGGCGAGCGCGCCGGCCCACCTGAGCTTTCTGTTGTAGTGTCCGTCTTTAGGCGGACCGTCGGCGTGTCTGTCGTGGGGTCCGCTTTCAAGCGGACCTTTGACGATCGCGGGCACCAGAATGAGCAATCCGGCCAGCGCCGACAGCGCCATCATTCCCTGCTGCGCGCGCTGAGAGCCGACCCAGGCGACGAGCAGCAAGCTCGCGCTCAACGACCCAACCACGGCGCCGATCGTGTTGGCCGCGTACATCCGGCCGACCAGCCGGCCGGGATCCTGGCCCTCGGACGTCACCGAGGCCAGCGCCAGCGGGAAGCTCGCGCCCCAGAGGATTGCGGGTGGCAGGATCGCCCAGAGCGCCCGCACGAAATCAAACTCGAAGCTCAGCCAGATATCCGGAGAGAGCGTCGGGCTGACCGGCCAGTACGGGAGCGACTGGGTCAGCGTCCGCGCCGTCCAGGCGATGGCCGCAACAGCCAGCAGCTGGCACCAGCCGAGCGCCAGGCGCGGGCGCGCCAGGCTTCTCGACAGCATCGAGCCGGCGCTGCTGCCAATCCCCAGACCGATGAGAAACACGGCGAGAATGATCGAGAAGGTGTAGACGGTGGCGCCGAAGAGCAGGCCGAGCAGCCGCGTCCAGATCACTTCGCCCGCCAGGGCGCAGAACCCCGACAGCGCAATGGCCACATAAACCACAGTCGT
>MELA01000043.1:15309-17742 GCA_001767495.1 Acidobacteria bacterium RIFCSPLOWO2_12_FULL_65_11
CCCCGCGATGTTCCCGGCGTAAAAAAACCCGAGCCACGAGATACCCTCTGGCGTCGTCTTGACCCAGCGCGCGACGGCCGGCAGCGTCGCGCCCATGGCGAGGGTCGGCGGCAGCAGGCACACCGCGGCGACGATGCCTCGCAGCAGGAACCCGGTCAGCCCGTAGCCGCCCCACGCCGTGTAGAGGCGGCCAACGAGCGGCATGAGGAACAGCAGGACGATGCCGAAGACGCCGATCCCGATCTCGAGAAAGGCATAGACGCGCAGCGGATGCTGTCGGGGCGACACCAATCGCGGCAGCAGCAGGCTGCCGAGACACATGCCGCCCATGAACGTGCCGAGCAGCACGCCCATGGACACAGCCGAGGAGCCGATGACGAGCTGGAGGAGCTGGAGCCAGACGATCTCGTAGATGAGCGCCGCCGCACCACTCCCCACGAAGAGCAGGAGCAGCGCTGGCAGCCATCGTTGGGACCTCGCCGTGATCGTCATATGGTGTCCGGACGTGGCATTGTAGCGCGCCGGCTATTTCCGAAGGGCGCGGCGCCACTCGGCCAGTTCGGTCCGAAGCGGCGCCCAGTACTGTCGATCCAAGGCGCGAAACCGATCCTGTTCCGTCTGGAGGGCTCGCTCGACTCCTCCCCGGTCGCCCCGAAATGCCGGCCCGAGAGCGGGCCTTACTTTCACCAATGCCCGAGCCGTTCGCGCGTACTTCCGACAGATCTCAATGAGGATCTCGCTGGTGCGGAGCTCGCGGAGCCACAGCTCGACTCGCGCGCGCTTCGGCTTGGATGACCGGCCATGATAGTCGGCCTCGAGCAACCGCCGGACCATCGGCCAGTCTTTGTCTCGCTGCGTCTTCTTCGCCTGGACCAGATCCGCAAGCGACAGGACATTGATGCGTCCGGCGCCTGGAAGCGCCAGCGTTCGCCGGCGCGACCATAGCTTCTCGAACGGCTCGCATCCGTTGAGGACGGACATCACGTCGATTCGAAGGCCTTCGGTCCCGGGCATCCCGCACCGAAAGAGGCAGGCATGCCCGCGGAGGAGCACGTCTGCGCTCATCGGCGGAACGAAGACGGGCTTCGCCTTCAGCTCGTCGAGCGTCGCTTGCAATCGTGAGAGATTCTTCTCGTCAGCGAGGACGGCGAGGTCGATGTCGCGGCTGAACTCGGCGGCGCCGTACAGGATGCACGCCTGACCGCCCATCAGCAGCGCGCGGACGCGGTGTTTCCGGAAAATAGAAAGGGCTTTGTGAATCGGGCTCCGGCTCAAGCGATCCCCCCAGCGCCAGGAACGTCGGCCACAACTTCGCCGACTGCCGGAACCGCTCCGCCGGCGTCAGCGCCCACCATTCGAGGACCTCAGGATCTTCCCGAGGCTCGTACTTGGCGCTGTGGCGAATCATGATAAGACACCGCAGTCCGACTGCTGACCGCCGACTACGTAGTCGGCACGAGCCGCGACGGTGGTCAACCGCCTGAGGCCCACATTTCGAATCGACCGCGAGGGTCGCATTGTAGCCCGCAGGCGGCGCTCGGCGCACTCTTCCGGAGCGATGACACGATTGATACAGTGACAGGATACTGATAGACTCTCGCCATGAGTCTCGCGATGAAGACCGTCACGATTGACGAGGCTGGTCGGGTCTTGGGGGTCTCGACTTCTACCGTCTGGCGCATGATCCGGACCGGCGAACTGCCCAGCTTTCGCGCGCGCGGGCGCCGGCGGGTGCCCGTGGCAGCCTTGCACGCGAAACGCTCCGCCAAGCGGAGCGCCGACGTCCCGCGCTTCACCAAGGACCATCCGATCTTTCGTCTGGTCGGCGCCGGCCGCAGTGGGGGCCAGCTGCCAGGCGCACGCGACAAACACGCCATCCTCGATCGATGAGACGCGGCGTTCTCTGGGACTCGAGCGCGGTTCTTGCGCTCCTGGATGCCGACGACGCGGATCACCAACGTGCTGTGACAACGGCGCATGAAATCGCCGCAGAGGAACGATCGAGCTTCATCACCAACTACGTGGAAGCCGAAGCCCACGCCCTGTTGCTCCGCAAGCTCGGGCGCGCGGTCGCCAGGGAATGGCTCTTCTCCGGTGGCTTAGCAGTGGTTCGGGTTCTTCCGCAGGAGGAGGAACGCGCCAAAGCCATCCTCGCCAGGCACACCGACAAGGATTGGAGCCTCTGCGACGCCATCTCGTTCGCGGTGCTCGAGGCTCGCCGCGTACCGGCAGCCTTCACCTTCGATCATCACTTTCAACAATACGGCCGCTTCGAGGTTCTGGGACTCTGATCAATTCTTCTGATTCCGACGGCCGACTGCTGACTGCCGACTGCCGACTACTTGGCCGGCAGCAGCCGCCGATGGTGAGGACTTCGTCCAGAGGTAGGCCGGGTCCTTTCGGACCCGGCGTTGCCCCCTCGGCGGGTCCGAA
>MELA01000043.1:17757-26572 GCA_001767495.1 Acidobacteria bacterium RIFCSPLOWO2_12_FULL_65_11
GAAAGGCGCTGAGCCAATGTGGGGCCCTCGACGAGCTCCATCACGATGGCGTGAATACCGTCTGCGTGTTCGAGGCCGTAGATCGCCGGAATGTGGGGATGGTTCAGCGTCGCGAGCACTTCGGCCTCGCGCTGGAACCGCGCGAGCCGCTCGGGATCGTGTGAGAACGCCTCAGGGAGGACTTTGATGGCGACGTCGCGCTTGAGCCGCGTGTCGCGGGCTTTGTAGACCTCGCCCATGCCGCCCGCGCCGATCAGCGCGACGATCTCATAGGCTCCAAGGCGAGTACCGGTCGTGAGCGGCATGGGCTCGGTGGTCTACCTATTCAATGGCGGCGGGGCCCCACACCCGCCGCGAACTGACGCTGATGCCTCGCCGTGGCTTCGCTCGGCCACGGCTTCGGCATGGTCGCAGACGCTCATGCCGCCCGCGCCGATAAGCGCGAGGATCTCGTAGGCGCCGAGGCGCTCGCCGGGGGCCAGGGTCATAGCGTGGAGTTTCGGCTTTCGAACCAGCGGCGCAATGACGCCTGTGTTTCGCCCGAACGCCGCCCGGCCAGAAGGCCTTCCACACTAATGTCTTCGTCCAGATCGGGCCAGTGGATACCCTCGCCGTCCCCGATAAACCGCCAATTGGCCCGTTCTGCCGGCTTGCCATGGGCGAGTCGCGGGTACCACGTCAGAGGGACGGTGATCGTGCGCCCATCCACAAGGTCCACCACCAGGGCGTCCTCCGCGCACGTCACGCGCTGGGCTCGTGCTTCGCTGATGTCAGTCGGCGCTGGTGAAGTACTCATGCCATGCCCTCAAAAGGAGTGGCTCGCGTGCGACCACGAGCCGCTCGATCTGTTGAAGTTCTGTCGGACGAAAGCCGCCGCTGCGCGCCAGTCGCACCGGGTCCAGCCAGAACTTCGCTCGGTTCGAGTCCCGCTCCACATGGACATGTAGGGGTTCATGCCGATCCGCGGAGTAGAAAAAGAACCGATATGCACCGTCACGATGAACCGTCGGCACAGGGTCAGTGTAGCGTCTTGCCCCACCACGTGCGACACCTGACTCAATTGAAAGGCAACCTGACGACTTGTCGACATCTCTCGGCGACGGGTAACGCCCTTGCGCCGGACCGCGCTCGCGAATGGCATCGGTCAGTTACCCGGCAGCAGCCGCTTCAGCTCCTCGAACCAGTTCTGGACGACGATGAGGGTCGGCGGCGGGGCGGAGGCTGGATCGGCACCACCAACCAACCGCCTTGATCATCAGAAACCGTCGTCCGTCCGGCGGGATGGTCGTTTGCGCCACTGCGGCCGCAGGCTCACTCGCGGGCACTGGCGGCGCCGCGATCGTCTCGGTCATCAGGAACCGCGCGACGCTGATGTCAGATACACGTGTGCGGCGATCCTTCGCGAGACAGCGTTTGAGCAGCAGCCGGATCTGTTCGGGCACGTCGGCCGGCAGCGCATTCCAGTCTGGCTCGCTCTTCACGACCGACGAGATGATGTCCGTGAGGTCTTCGCCATCGAACGTGCGCGTGCCGGTCAGCAGCTCGAAGAGCACGCAGCCGAACGCCCAGATGTCGGTCCGTTTGTCGGAGACGCGTCCTCTGGCTTGCTCGGGGCTCATGTAGGCGGCGGTGCCCATGATCACGCCCGCTTGCGTCGCCTGCATGCTGAGCGTGGGCGAATTCGAGTTCGCAAGGGACGCGCCGCCTTCGACGGGATCGACAAGCTTGGCGAGGCCGAAGTCGAGGACCTTGACGCGCCCCTCGGGCGTCACCTTGACGTTGGCCGGCTTGAGATCGCGATGGATCACACCCTTCTCGTGCGCGGCCTCGAGCGCGTCGGCGATCTGCCGCGCGATCCGTAATGTCTCGTCGAGCGGCAGGCCGCTCTCTTTGTGGGGTCCGGCTTCAGCCGGACCAGAAGCAGTCCGACTGAAGTCGGACGCCACGCCTGAAATGCGCTCGGCCAGTGTCGGGCCTTCCACCAGCTCGAGGACCAGCGCGCGAATGCCGTCGGCTTCTTCCAGCCCGTAGATCGCCGCGATGTTGGGATGATTGAGCGAGGCGAGCACTTGCGCCTCGCGCTGGAAGCGCGCCAGCCGCTCCGGATCGTGCATGAAGGCGTCGGGCAGGATCTTGAGCGCGACGTCGCGCCCGAGCTTGGTGTCTCGCGCGCGGTAGACCTCGCCCATGCCGCCGCGGCCAATCAGGGCGACGACCTCATAGGGCCCGAGACGAGTTCCGGGGGTCAATGCCATGACGCTGTCGTCCTCGATCCTCCGTGGTCCGGCTGAAGCCGGACACTACATCCGAATCTTCCGGTCCGGCTGAAGCCGGACACTACTTCCGAATCTTCCGGTCCGGCTGAAGCCGGACACTACTTCGTCGCGAACGCGGTAAGCGGCGCGAGACCTTCGGTGCGGACGCCGGAGTGGGCAAAGACCAGGGCCTTCACGTCGGCGCGCTCCCCATCGAGGCGCTGGGCTAGGCGCACGAGCGACGCACGATCCTGCGCCTGATTGTCGCTGAAGATCCAGGGCGAGCCGCTCAACTCGCCAGCATCGTTCGTGTCTGCGGCATCACCGAGGAACAGCACGCCATTGACCAGATAGGCGGCGCTTCCGGCGGTGTGCCCGGGGACCGCAAACACCCGAACCTGCGCCTCGCCGACCGTGACCGTCTCGGAGTCCCGCAGCGTGCGAGCGACTTTCACGCCCGTCGGCCTCACGGGAAAGAGCCGGGTGAGCGGGCCACGCGCGCCCTCGCGGCCCTCGATCAGGCCAACCTCCGCCTCGAGCGCCATCACTTGAGCCTTGCGAAACTGACCGATCGCGCCTGTGTGATCCGGATGGCCGTGCGTGATGAAAATGGCAGCGACCGCATCGGGGCCAAGCTGGCGCCGCGACAACTCGGCGAGAATCGCCTGGCCGGCGTTGTCGTTGCCCGCATCGATGAGGACGACCTGGCCCTGGCCGGCCGGCACGACCGCGACGCTGACAATGCCGTCCGCGACGATGCGGATGCCGCCAACCTCGAATCCATCGGTGATGGACTGCCGCCCCATGAACGTGATCGCAAACAGGGCCACGACGGCCACGACAAGCAGAAGGACAACGAGCGCGACAATCTTGAGGGTGCGCTTCACGAGCGCCGCATTATACCTTTCGAGCGCCCGCGCGCCGCGCTCGGCTATCAACCACCGTGCGTCCGTTTTCCGAGGGTCGCTCGGTGAACAACCTTGTCAGACGTCACACCTAACTATTATCTGAGGTACGCTTGGCCCTCGTCTTTATCGCGGCGCGGGACAACCCGCGCGCTTGTGGAGGAAGAGCGATGCCAGATTTGAAGGGTTCCAAGACCTACGACAACCTGAAGTACGCCTTCGCCGGCGAATCGCAGGCCAACCGCCGGTATCTGTTTTTCGCCAAGCAGGCCGATATCGAGGGCTATCCGGAAGTGGCGGGCCTCTTCCGCGATACCGCCGAAGGCGAGACCGGCCACGCCCACGGCCACCTCGACTACATGAAGAAGGTTGGCGATCCCGCGACCAACCTGGCCATCAGCGACGTCCCGCAGATGCTCAAGTCGGCCGTCGCCGGCGAGACGCACGAGTACACCGATATGTACCCCGGCATGGCCAAGTCCGCGCGCGAGGAGGGATTTGCCGAAATCGCCGACTGGTTCGAAACGCTGGCCAAGGCCGAGCGGTCGCACGCCGGCAAGTTCCAGCGTGCTCTCGACGCGTTCTGATGGCCGAGATCCGCTACGCCCCGACCGACGGACTCACGTCCAACCCGAACGATCCCAAGTACTGGGATCGTTCGGCGCTCGACAAGGAGATCCACCGGACCTTCGATCTATGCAACGGCTGTCGCATGTGCTTCAAGTACTGCCAGGCGTTTCCGACGCTCTTCGACGCCGTCGAGCAGGCGGGCGACGTGCGGCGGCTGCCGAAGGCCACGGTCGATCGCGTCATCGACGGCTGCTTTCAGTGCAAGCTGTGCTACACGACCTGCCCGTACACCGAGAAGGACGGCCACGAGTTCAAGCTCGACTTCCCCCGCCTGGTGCTGCGCGCCAACGCCATTCGGCGGAGGGAGCAGGGGCTGCCGCTGCGGGAGAAACTGCTCGCCGATCCCGATCGGGTTGGGGCGATCGCCACCAAGACGCCGGCGCTGGCGAACTGGGCGAACCGTCAGCCAGTGCATCGCGTGCTGATGGAAAAGCTGCTGGGGGTCCATCGCGACAAGCTGCTGCAGCGCTTTGAGAGCCCTACGCTCGAGGACTGGCTCACCGAACAGACGAGTGGCGCGGCGGAAACGGCGACCGGCACACATCCGGTCGTGCTGTTCGGGACGTGTTTCGTCAACTACAACAATCCGGAGATCGGCCGCGCCGCGTTCCGCGTCCTGCAGCACAACGACTGCAAGATCGCATGCCCGTCGAACAACTGCTGCGGCATGCCCGCGCTCGATGGCGGCGACATGCCGCTGGCGATCGCACAGGCACGCGCCAACGTCGAGCGGCTCGTGCCCTGGGTCGAGCGCGGCTACAAAGTGGCCGTCGTCAATCCAACCTGCAGCCTGATGCTCAGATCGGAGTATCCGGATCTGCTCGACGATCCCAAGCGCGAGACGCTTGCCGTCGCCGCAAAGAAGGTCGCCGCCGCCACCCGGGATCTCGGTGAGTTTCTCTTCGAGCTGAGGCAGACCGGGCACTTCAAGGAAGACTTCAAGAGCACGCCGGCGGGGCCCGTCGCATATCATGCGCCCTGCCATCTCCGCACGCAGAGCGTCGGCTTCCGTGGTCGCGACCTGATGCGGCGCATCCCACAGGTGCAGCCGACGCTCGTCGCGGAGTGCTGCGGCCACGACGGCACGTGGGCGATGAAGGTGGAGCACTTCGAACAGTCGATCGAGAACGGTCGGAAGGCGTTCGACGGCATGAAGGAAGCGGCCGCTGAGACCTGGACGACCGAGTGTCCTCTGGCGGCGCTTCAGTTCCGACAGGCGTGCAACCGCGAGGTGCTGCACCCCGTCCAGGTTCTCGATCGCGCGTACCGTGCCGACGGCTTTCCCACTCCGGTTCCCCAGGCGCCCACCGGATCGAAGGGCGGCGACGCATGAAGCCCCTGACTCGCAAGGACATCCTGGGCCGCGAGGCGTACGCGCAGGCACGACCCGACCTTCGCCGTCACGTGATGGTCGACAAGAGCCATCGCCGCGTCCAGGTCGGCAGCCACTGCACGATTCACTTCGAGAGCCGCGACACGATGTGGTACCAGGTGCACGAGATGCTCCACGCCGAGTCGAGTTGGGATCGTCCCGGCGCCGTAGACGAAGAACTCACGGCGTATAACCCCTTGATTCCCGGCGCCGGCGAGCTGTCGGCCACGCTGATGCTCGAATACGAGATGCCTGAGGAGCGCGCGACGGCACTCCGGGCGTTGGTCGGACTCGACCGCCACGTCACGCTGCGGATCGGCGACACGGAACCTCTGCTCGCCTCCTTCGATCGCGGCCAGATAGACGAGGACAAAGTCTCGGCGGTTCAGTACCTCAAGTGGCAGCTGGACGAGCGACAGCGGGATCTCCTCAAGACCGAGGGCACCGTGGTGCGCCTGTCGATCGATCACCCTTTCTATCGCGCGCAGGCGGTTGTCGGCGAAGATGCCCGCCGCGCGATCATGAACGACCTCGACTAGAGGCTGGTGGCTGGTGGCCGGCGTCGTGGTAGCATCGCCACACCATGACCCGGCGACTGCTCCTCGCGTGTGCCATGGCGCTTGGGTTGAGTCAAGCGCTTGGCTTCGCGCCGGCGGCTCAATCCACCTCCACCTCGACACTGCCCGCGCGCCTGAGCGATCAGCAGTTCTGGCGACTCGTGACCGACTCGTCGGAGCCGAATGGTTTTTTTCGCTCTGACAATCTGACGTCAAACGAGCTGTTGTATCAGTACGTCATCCCGGACCTCGTGCGCCGTACGCGGCCGGGCGGTGTCTACCTCGGCGTCGGTCCCGAGCAGAATTTCACCTACATGGCGGCCGTGCGGCCCGCCATGGCGGTCATCTTCGACATCCGCCGTGGGAACCTCCACGCGCAGCTCATGTACAAAGCGCTCTTCGAGATGGCGAGGGACCGCACCGAGTTCGTGTCGATGCTGTTCTCGAAGCCGCGGCCGGCCGGTCTCCGCCCCACCGCAACGGTCGTGGAGCTCTTTTCTGCCCTCGCCGCATCTCCGACGAGCGACGCGCTCCACGCTCAGAACGTCCGGGCGATCCAGGATCGCCTGACGAAGATCCACGGGCTGCCGCTCGTGCCGGAAGACCTCGAGGGCATCAACTACGTCTTCAATGCGTTCCACACGCGGGGCGTCGCCATCCGGCCCACGCCGACCTACGCGGACCTGATGACGGCGACCGACGAAGCGGGAATGAGTCGAAGCTACCTCGCCAGCGAAGCCTCGTTCACCTTCCTCAAGAATCTCCAGGCGCGAAACCTCGTCATCCCCGTTGTCGGCGACTTCGGTGGGTCGAAGGCCATTCGAGCCGTTGGCGCGTATCTGAGGGCGCACGGCGCGACCGTCTCGACGTTCTACCTGTCGAACGTCGAGCAGTACCTCTATCAGGACTCGAAGTGGACGGCCTTCTGCAGAAACGTCCAGACGCTGCCGCTCGACGCCACGAGCACCTTCATCCGCTCGTCGAACAACAGAGGCGGCGGATTCGGGCGCGGCCCGGGATTTGTCTCGAACCTCGGCGCGATGGCTGCCGAGGTCAAGGACTGCGGAACCTGACGCCGGGTCCGAAAGGACCCGGCCTACTTTAGAGCGTCAAGCGCCAGATGGTCAGATGAATGGTGGCGAGCAGGCGGTACGAATACGTGAACTCCGACTCGATGCGGTGGACACGGGCCGAGGCCTCGAACTCGACCGACGGCGCCGGTGTGAATACCCTGGCCAGGCCGGCCTCCGCGTAGTTGCGTGTCCCCTGGTAGAGCGTGCCGTCGGTGTAGCGGGACAGGTAGTTGCGATCGCCATCCTCTTTGTTGAAGTCGCTGCCGCGCCAGAGGCTGGCGTGACCGCGCCACGGCCCCGTTTCTGCCGCCAGGCGCACAAAGAGCGCCGTACCCCGAACCGTCAGCGCGGGCACGGCGCGATCGGGACGGTCGACCGCGCGAAGGCCGTACACCTCGACCGAGGCCGTTCGCACTCGGGCGACGGGGCCTTCCAGAATCACACCGGGCCCATAGGCTAGACTGTCCGCTACCGGCCCGGACGCGTACTGCTGGCCGCCATGGTGGACGATGTGGAACTGGGCGCCAACCGACAGCGGCCCCTTCACACGCAGCCGATCGACGATGCCTGCGTCGAACAGCTCGCGGTGCGCGGCCGTATTCGTTTTCTGGTAGTTGAACCAGAGATCATGCTTCAGCCTGCTCTCGTCGATCCGCCACTGCACCCCGCCTTCGTACGCGCGCGTGAACCAGAGCGACTCGACGGAGAGCGGCGGCAACAGTCCATGCGGAGTGGTCCGATCGGGTCCCACCCCCTGACGCCGATCGCCGGTTTCGAGCGTCCCCAGGATGAATCGGTGACGCGGCGTTCCAAAGGCGATCGAGATGATGGGCAGCCCCCGGTCGAACGAGGACTCCGATCCGATCCGTTCGAGCGCGTAGACGCCCAGGCGCAGCGCCGCGCGATCGCTGAGCTCGATATCCCAGAAGAGCCGCCCGTTCCATCCGAGGATCGTCTCCCCCGATCGAAAACGATTGAAGAACTCCGCGTTGTCGCCGTAGAACACCGCATCGAGCTTGAGCGTGGCCGGCACTTGTGCCAGGCACCGCAGCGGCAGCGTCAACAGCGCCAGAGCACAAATGATGGCGGCTTTCATAACCTTGTGGTGTTCGCCTCTCCAGAGGTTGTCGTGTCCGCCTTTAGGCGGACCGCAGTTGTGGCGTCCGACTTCAGCCGGACCGCAGTTGTAGTGTCCGGCTTCAGCCGGACTAAGGTACTTCAGATCCTTAACAGAGGTTGAAAGATGGCTGCGTACCACCCTCAGATCGTGCATTTCGTCATCGCGCTCCTGGCCGTGGGCGTCATCTTCCGCGCCGTGTCCCTGATCCCTTATCCCGCTCTGGCCGGCCCGAGCGCGCTGGTCTTGATCGTCCTCGGTACGGGCGCGGCCGCTCTCGCGGTCAACTCGGGAGACGCCGCGCATGGCGCCGTCGAGCGCATCCCCGGCGCACGCGTCGCGGTCGAGGAACACGAGGAGTGGGGCCGGCGGACGCTCACCGTGTTCATGGGTGTCATCGCCATCGAAGCCGTCGGTCTGATGTTGTTCAAGTCGCCGCGCCGCCGGCACGCGTATCTAGCCTCAACCATCGTCGGACTCGTCGGCCTGGTGTGCGTCTACCAGGCGGCGGCACACGGTGGCCGTCTCGTCTACAGCTACGCGGGGGGCGTCGGCATCCGCAGCGGCGATCCGGCCGACGTCGAACGATTGCTGCTGGCGGGGCTCTATCAGCAGGCCCAGGTCGAGCGGCAGGCCGGCCGCCGAGCGCAGGCGGCGGCGCTCGTGGCGCAGGCCGCAGAGCGCTTTCCAAACAACCCCGACGTCCAGCTGGCTGCCGCGCAGTCGCTGCTCGTCGACCGCCAGGATCCAGATGCGGCGCTCGCCACCCTCAAGGAGATTACGGTCCCGCGGGAAGATCGCGGACTGCGCATCGAGCACGGCCTGCTGACGGCGGACGCCCTTGAAGCGGCCGGCCAGCGCGAGGGGGCCGCCGCAGTAGTGCAGGGCCTCCTCACCGACTTTCCG
>MELA01000044.1 GCA_001767495.1 Acidobacteria bacterium RIFCSPLOWO2_12_FULL_65_11
CGTTCCCATCGGCCCACGTCCGGCTGTTGCTGTTCGTCAGCCGCCCGATCGGGTTGGCGCTCCCCGGCAGGCCGCCCAGTGCCTGCCCCGCGATGTACTTATTGAGGGTGACCTTGACCGCCGTCTTGCCGTCCCCCTGCAGGTCGTAGGAGGCGCCCGCCCGCGGCGTCACATCCTTCCAGTCCACCGTCTTCAGAATCCCCGGGAAGTGCGTCGCGGGCCGGCCAATCGTCGAGGCCGTGAGCGTCTGCCCCGGCACCTCGCTCGTATACCAGTCGAACCGCACGCCGCCGTTCAGCGTCAGCCGGTCCAGCGTCCACCGGTCCTGCACGAAGAGCCCCAGGTCGTGGTTCTGATCGTTCTTGAACGTCCACGGCGTGTGCCACACCGTCACCTGGTCAAAGACCGGCGTGTCGTTGTTCACCCCGGTGTTGTTGAGCCGATACCGGACCGGCCGGTTCAACGCGTCGAGCGTCGGCAGGTGCGGGGTGCTCGTGACGAACCCAAACGAGTCCTGGCCGCCCACCTTGAAGGCGTGCGCGCCCGTGATGTACGACACGGCCCACCGGTAGGTGTAATTCGGCACCCAGTTGTTGTTGAACGTCCCGGCCGGCCCGTGGAACTGCAAGCCGTTGGGCACCCCCTGCGCGTTCCCGGTCGTCTGGGTGTAGCCAATCATGCTCTGATACGTGAGCGGGTTAAACACGCGCGGATCGACCGAGCCCCCCTGGTCGGTCGTCCGCAGCTCCATGTTGCCCCACCGCTCGGTCCGGTGCAGCGCCACGACCTCAATGAGGATCCGGCTCGTCAGCGGCGACCACCACTCGCCGTGCATCAGCTGCTGCACGGGGAAGCGCCGGTCGTTGGCCGCTTCGGGCGACGTCGTCGCGCTGACGCCGTTCGGGCAGCGGCAGTAGTACTGCTGGTCCCACGTCCCGGCGAACTTGTTCTTCGGGTCCATCTGCCACGTCAGCCGGATCTGGCTGTCCCACCAGTCGCCGTGCTGGCTGAGCGCCGGCCGGTTCGCGTTGGGCACGTACGTGTGGACGAGGGGGAGGAACTCGTTCTGGTTGTAAAACATCCCGGCCGCGTAGTTCTGCGCGCCGTTGTTGCGGTACGTGTAGTAGTACCACAGCTTGTCCTGCAGAATCGGCCCGCCCACGCCGGGATTGATGTCCCAGTTCTTCTTGTACCGGTTGACCCGCGTCAGTCCCTGGTTCTTCAGGTCTTGCGTGAAGTTGCTCGCTCCCTGACTCTCGGTGGCCCCGGTCGCGAAGAGCGAGCCGCGGATCGTGTTGCCCCCATCCCGCGGGATGAAGTTGATGCTCACGCCGCCGACCTGCCGCTCGGCCGACGCCGCCGAGCTGTCAATCGCCACTTCCTGCGCGGCCGACGTGTTCGGCACGCTGCCGCCGATGTTGCCCCCGCCGGTCTGCAGCGTCATCACGTTGAGCCCGTTCTGCAGCACGCGCTGATCCCCGGTCGTGCTCCCGTGCGCCGTCAAGCTCCCCATCGTGTCGCCGAGCGCGCCGCCCACATCGCGGCTGCTCGAGTTGACCCCAGGCACCAGCACCCCAAGCGTGTAATACATCCGCCCGGTCGGCAGCGCGTCGATGACTTCTTTCGACATCACGCGTTCCTTGGTCGTGCTCTGCAGGTCCACCACCGGCGTTTCACCGCTCACCGTCACCGTCTCTTCAATCGCACCAACGCGCAAATCGGCGTTGATCGTGAAGACGCCCGTCCCCGACACTTCAATGCCCTCGCGCTTGAAGGTGTTGAACCCGGGCAGCGTCGCCGTCACCGCGTAGGTGCCGGGCCGCAGATCGACCAGCCGGTACTGGCCCGTCCCATCGGTCACCGTCTCGCGCACGCGCTCAATCAACGCCGGGCTCGCCACTTGTACGGTCACGCCGGGCAGCACCGCGCCCGACGTATCCTTCACCACGCCCGTGAGGGTGCCGCCCTGCGCGAACACCGCCGTGGGCAGCAGCACGAGACACGTAAGAACACCCAAACCCTTCAATAATCCCCGCATAATCTGCCTCCTTGCAAAGGCTTGCGGTTCCGAACGACCCCACCCGCTGGGCGAAAGCTCTCGTTACAGAGCATGAAACTACGTCTCACGGGCTGGCCGATCTATCGGGAAGGCGCCTTACGAGATAGGGATAATCCCTATACGAGCGGAAGATTCCAGAACGTTGGATTTGAGGAGGTCAGGCGTCGTACAACCACCCTTGCAGGATCGCGTACCGGACGATATCGATTCGGCCATTGAGGCCCAATTTCCGCATCGCATTCGCTTTGTGGGCCTCGATGGTCTTCACACTCAATGCCAGCTGAGCCGCGATCTCTTTGTTGCTATAGCCATTGGCGATCAGCCGCAGCACGTTCGATTCCCGTTCGTTCACGGTCCCACGCGGGCGGGCCGGGTCCGCGTGCTTCGCCAGCAGTCCTGCCGTGACGCGCCCGGTCATCGTCGAGTCCAGATACTGGCCGCCTGCCGCGACGGCGCGAATGGCCTGCAGCAATTCCGCCGGGGCACTCTGCTTCAAGACGTACCCCGAGACGCCCGCGCGCAGCAGTTCCTGCAGGTAGCCGTCCTCGTCGTGCCGCGTCAGGGCGACGATGGCCGCGCGCGGCTGCAGCCGTTTCAGCGTTCGGGTGGCGACCAGACCGTTTGTCCCAGGCATCGAGATGTCCATGACGACGACGTCCGGTTCCACGTCCTGTGCCTGCTGGATGGCCGCGTTCCCGTCGCTCGCCTCGCCCACGACGTTCATGTCTGGCTGACTGTCGATCAAGAGCTTCAGCCCCTGTCGCACCGCCACGTGATCGTCAGCCAGTAGAATCCGGAGGGGACCGGCCATCTCAGGCAAGGGCTCGATCGGTGGCCGGCGTCGGCATGGGCACGCGCACAAGAATCGTCGTGCCCCGGCCCGGGGCCGATTCGACCTGCACGGTCGCCGCAACCAAGCCGGCCCGCTCTCGCATTCCCAGCAACCCGAGCCCTTGGCCGGCTACGCTCACATCGCCACGTTCGAATCCCACGCCATCGTCTTCGACGGCAAGGGAGACATGATCGCTCGACTGACCGAGGATGACGTCCACGTGCGTCGCTCTCGCGTGCTTGGCGACGTTGGTGAGCGCTTCCTGTGTGATCCGGTAGAGCGTCGACTTGATCTTCGACGTCAAGCGACCGTCGCTCATCTCGCCCGCGTGCAGCTCGACGGGGATGCCGAAGTGGGCCGACCAGTTCTGCACGTACTTGGCCAGCACCACTCGCAGGTCGAGCCCCTCGTGCGCTGTCGGCCTCAGCTCGAACACGAGAAAATCAATGTCCTGATCGAGCTGTGTGGCAATGGCCTCTAACGCTTCAACACGCCTGTGCAGTTCGGCGTGCCCACCGCACTCGGCCTTGATCCGTGCCGTCTGCAATTTCAAGGCGGTCAGATCCTGACCGCATTGATCGTGCACCTCGCGCGCGATGCGCCGGCGTTCTTCTTCCTCAGCGTAGACAAGGCGGTTGAGCAACTGGAGGCGTACCTGCTCGGCACGCTGCCGCTCGCCGATCTCTATGCGAAGCAGTTCGGTCGTCCGTGCCAGCTCCTGGCTAACTGCAAGAGCAGGCGCTGGATGCGGGTCGGAGGAGTCCAGAGGCGCCACTCGGCGTACGCGCCACGGCCGCGCGACATAGGAGCGTATCTTTCTTGGGACGAGGCGGTACATTTCCTCCATCTCCGGTTCCCCTAGCCTGGTCCGGATTCCCGAGGGGTGTGGCCGGGAGACACCGTGCCACGAGCCGGCCTTTGCGTCAAGCTTTTTTCACAACTGCGCCGAGTTGAGACTCATTCAAGGGAAAATCCTGCCGGACCGGGGTCACAGCAGCGTCCCCCGGAGCACCACCAGTCCGACGCTGAAGTAGATGACCAGCCCTGTCACGTCAACCAGCGTGGCGACAAACGGCGCGGAGGACGCCGCCGGGTCGAACCCCAGCCGTCGCAACAGGAACGGGAGCAGCGACCCGACGAGCGTGCCCCAGAGCACGACGCCGACGAGTGTGGTGGCGACGGTGACCGCGATGAGCAGCCAGTGAGGGCCGTAGATGCTCGAAAAGCTCGACCAGACCGCAATACGCAGGAAGCCTATCGATCCCAGAATGCCGCCGAGCGCGAGTCCCGCGGCGAGTTCGCGACGCATCACGCGCCACCAGTCGCGCAGCTGCACTTCGCCGAGCGCGATCGCTCTAATCACCAGCGTGCACGCCTGCGAGCCCGAATTGCCGCCGCTCGAGATGATGAGCGGGACGAACAACGCCAGCACGACCGCGCGCGCGATTTCCTCCTCGAAGAAGCCCATGGCGGTCGCCGTGAGCATCTCCCCCAGGAAGAGCGCCGTCAGCCACCCCGCGCGTTTCTGAATCATGCGGACGAAGGGGACGTTCATGTACGGCTCGTCGAGCGCTTCCGACCCGCCGATTCGCTGAATCTCCTTGGTCGCCGCGGCTTCGGCCACGTCGAGCACGTCGTCGATGGTCACGATGCCGATGAGCACGCCGGCCGAATCGGTCACAGGGAGCGCGAAGAGATCTTCGCGGCGGAAGATCGCCACCGCCGTGTGTTGGTCGTCGGTGGCCTTGAGCGCCACGACATGCCGGTCCATCAATTCCGCAACCGTGCGGTTCGGGGCGGCTAACAGTATTTCTCGGATGCGGACATCGTCGACGAGCACGCCGCGATCGTCCACGACGTAGAGGACGTTCAGCGTTTCGCTGTCGTGCCCGTGCTCGCGCACGTAGTCGAGCACCTGCTGCAGCGTCCAGTGCTCGCGGACCGCGATGTAGTCGGGGGTCATCAGCCGGCCGATCGAGTCCTCGGGGTAGCCGAGCAGCGTCACGGCCACGGCGCGCTCTTCGGGCGTGAGCAGCGCCAGCAGTTGCTGCGTGACGCTCGCCGGCAGCTCCTCCAGGAACATCGTGCGGTCGTCGGGCGACATGTTGTTCAAGAGCGCCGCGACGTCCTCCTGCGCCATCGCCTTGACGAGCGCTTCCTGCGCCTCGCGCGACAAGTACTCGAAGGTGGCCGCCGCCGTCTGCCGCGGCAGCGTCCGGAAGATCACGACCTGATCCTCGGCCGACAGGTCTGTCAGGACGCCCGCCAAATCGCTCGCCGGACGGTTTCGTACCATGTCCCGCAGCCGCGTGAAGTCGCGCTGGTGGACGACGGCGGCGAGCTCGTCAGCAGGACGCGCAGCCTGGCGCACCAGGTCGAGCGCCGTGTCGCGCGGCGGGCCGGGAGTGTTCAATTGTTCTTCCATATGTGTAAGTGCGGCGCGGACCACGTCGCGGTGATGCACGTGTGGGCCGATGACGTTGACGGCGTCCAACCAGAGCGCGTGAATCAGATGGAGATCGTCGGTCTTGAGCGTCGGAGCGTGGGCCCCAAGGTGATAGACGGCCGTGCGGCCGCTGCTGTGCTGGATGACCAGCCGGACGTCGAGCGCGGCGGGCTTCGAGGCGCGTTCCCACGCTTCGCCGAGCAGCCGGGCCTGGTCGGCGGCCGAGAGCGTTTCGGATTCGCCGGTGTAGATCTCCGACGACTGGAGTCGAAGGACGGCGTCGACCAGGGCGTCGAACACGTTGGTCGCGGGCACGATCAGCAGGCGCACGGCGCGGGCGTGTCGCTCGGCCAGTCTGACCACGGCGCCGAGCAGCTTCCGTTCCTCGTCGGTGGTGCGGAACTCCGACGACAGGTCGTCGGAGACATCGGTGCCGATCATGCGCACGGTCATCACGACGACGTCGCGGTCGCCGGCGGCCGCGAGCGCGTTGCTGAGGTGCGTCAGGACATGGGGCCGTCTGACCGCGACCAGCAGGTTGCCCGGCCGGACCTCCATCTGGTCGAGTCCGATGAACGGTGCCGTCAGCAGCTCGACGTCGGAAAACGAACCGGCGGCCTCAGCCTGCGAGGCGACCCTCCGCTCCGAGACGGCGAGGAGCGCGGTGAGCGCGCCGACGAGCGTCGCGCCGCCCACCGCCGCCGGATCGCCAGTCGCCAGCAGCACGATCGCCGGGACGCCGAGCGCCGCCGCGATGATGAGCAGCCCAAGCGGCCATTCGCGCCCACCGACAGAGACATTGAGGGACACGCGAAACGCGCGCGGTTCGGATCGCCGCACCCGAAAGCGGGCGAGCGCCGCGATCGCGAGAAGCGCCGACGACGCCACGCCGATCGCGTACGCCCTGGCGAGCCATGACAGCTGGCTGCCGCTCACCACAATGATGGCGAGCGCGGCGGTGCTACTGACGTTGATGAGCCGCGTGGGCGTGCCGAACCGTAGATGCGTCACGCGCATCGAGCGCGCCAGTACGCCCTCTTCGGACAACCGTGAGAGCGTCCCTTGGACGCTGACAAGCGCCCGTTGAACGGCCAGCGTCAGAAAGAGCAAGGCGGCGAGCGTCGTGCCCGCCAGAAGCACAAGCCCGATCCAGGCCGGCGCCCGGACAAAGAGCGTCAGCGCGGCGACCGGCGCGTCACGCCACGCCTGACGGCTGGCGGCGGGCACGAGCGCGACGAAGAGAAATCCGGTCGCCGCGATGACGAGCAGCGCGTGGACGTTGAGCAGCCGTGCGGTGTCCCGGAGGTGACGGATTCTGGGCTGCGGGAATTCCGGGGCCACGTGCCCGAGCGCTTCGATGCCTCCCGCCGCGAAGAGGCAGGTGCCGAGGGCAGCCATCAGGCTCGCAACCGACAGGCCGGCGTCGGTCGGCGAGGGAGCGACCAGGGCAGAGAGTCTGCCTTCCGAGGCAAGGGTGGCGACACCCCACGCGACAAGCACGGCACACAGCGCGACGCCGCCGCCAATGACACGCGTCACCCAGGTGGTCGAGAACGTGCGGCCCTGCCGCTGCAGCCACCACACGACGCCAACAAGCGAGACCGCGACGGCTGTGGCGAGGTCTTCGGCCGGGATCGCTCGCGGGAACGGCGCCCCGGGGACCAGCTCTCCCAGGGCCACGACGTAGTGGCCCGCCGCACTGGCGGCCAAGGCGCCAAACAGCAGATGCTCGACCAGGACCGCCGATGCCGCCGCCCTGGCGGCCGCCTGGCCGCACGCCTGCCTGACGGTTCCGTAGAGACCGCCCGGGACAAACAGCGCACAGTTCTCCAGGTCGATCGCTCGGAGCGCCACGCCCAGGAGCACGGCGCACAAGAGGAACCACGGCGCGGTCGGCCCGAGCGCTCCTTCGGCCACCCCCGCGGCAAAGAAGGCGACGGCGCCGATCTCGGCCAGCGCCAGCGCGCCGCCACGCCCGGTGGCGATGCGGGAAAACAGGGTGGTCGTGCCGACGATGACCCTGACGGCTTTGCCGGGTGGGCTCATGGAGTCAGACGCCGCGGCGCGCGGCGCATGATCCTATCGCGCCCGGCGGCTCCCGCGGGAGAAAGATTCGAGCCGCCGGCGATCCGCTATTTGATGAAGAGCATCTCGCGATACGTCGCGAGCGGCCAGATATTGTGCGGCACGATGGCCTCGAGCTCGTCGCCGATCTCGCGCAGGGCGCTCATCGCGGGGACGACGACGTCGCGGAAATGCTTGGCGTGCTGCTCCGCCGAGCCGTGACCCTCGTGGCCCAGCGCCTTCTCGAGCTTATCGGTACGGCCCTTGAACTGGTCGGCAAGCTTCGTCAGCCTGTCCAGCGTCTTACGGCCCTCGACCGACCGCCCGCCCGCCGCCTTGACCGCCGAGACGGCCTGCGCCAGCTGCTTCTGATACTCGAAGGTCGCCGGAAGAATGTAGCGGTTGGCCATCAAGACCATGAGCTGGCCTTCCACGTTGACCGTCTTGTTGTAGGTTTCGACCATGACCTCGTAACGCGCGTGCACCTCGCGCTCGTTGAGCACCTTGTACTTCTCGAAGATGCCGATGACGTCCTTCGCGATGAGGTTGGGGAGCGCCTCGACCGTATTTTTCTGGTTCAAGAGTCCACGCTTGACGGCTTCCTTCTCCCATTCCTTCGCGTAGTTGTTGCCGTTGAAGATGATGCGCTTGTTCTCCTTGATCACCTTCGGCAGCAGATCGGCCACGGCCGCCTCGATGGACTTGCCGGCCGCGGTCGCCTTTTCGAGCTGGGTGGCCATGTAGTCGAGCGATTCGGTCACCGCGACGTTGAGCGCGATATTCGGGTAGGCGATGCTCTGGTTGGACGAGACCGCGCGGAACTCGAACTTGTTCCCGGTAAAGGCGAAGGGGCTCGTGCGGTTCCGATCGCCCGTATCGCGCGGCAGCTTCGGCAGCACCAGCACGCCGGTGTCGAGCACGCCTCCCTGCTTGGACGATTTCGCCCGGCCCTTTTCGATCTGTTCGAAGATGTCGGTGAGCATGTCGCCCAGGAAGATCGAGATGATGGCGGGCGGCGCTTCGTTCGCGCCGAGGCGGTGATCGTTGCCCGCACTGGCGATGCTGGCGCGCAGCAAGCCCTGCCACTTGTTCACGGCTCGAAGCACGGCCGTGCAGAACACGAGAAACTGAAGGTTGTCGTGCGGATTGGTCCCGGGGCTGAGGAGGTTGTGCCCCCGATCGTCGCTCATCGACCAGTTGAGGTGCTTGCCCGAGCCGTTCACGCCGGCGAAGGGCTTTTCGTGGAGCAGGCAGGCGAGGCCGTGCTTGGGTGCGAATCGCCTCATCGTCTCCATCGTCATCATCTGGTGGTCGGTCGCGACGTTGGCATTTTCGAAGATCGGCGCAATCTCGTACTGGCTCGGCGCCACCTCGTTGTGCCGCGTCTTGACGGGCACGCCGATCTTGTAGAGCTCGGTCTCGACGTCCGACATGAATGCCATGGCGCGCTCGGCGATGGCGCCGAAATACTGATCCTCGAGCTCCTGCCCCTTGGGCGGCTTGGCGCCAAAGAGCGTGCGCCCGGCATTGATCAGGTCGGGGCGGGACAGGTAGAACTCACGATCGATGAGAAAGTACTCCTGCTCGGGCCCGCAGGTCGTCACCACGCGTTCGGCGTGCGATCCGAACAGCTTGAGCACCCGCACGGCCTGTGTCGAGATCGCCTCCATCGAGCGCAATAGCGGCGTCTTCTTGTCGAGCGCCTCACCGGTCCAGCTCACGAACGCCGTCGGGATCACCAGCGTCACGGCCCCGCCGAACTTCAGCAGCCACGGCGGGCTCATCGGGTCCCACGCCGTGTAGCCGCGCGCCTCGAAGGTGGACCGCATGCCACCGGAGGGGAAACTCGACGCGTCAGGCTCGCCCTTGACGAGCTCTTTGCCCGAGAACTCCGCCACGGCCCTACCGTCGCTCGTGGGGGCCAGAAACGAGTCGTGCTTTTCGGCGGTGATGCCGGTGAGCGGCTGGAACCAATGGGTGTAGTGCGTGGCGCCGTGTTCGACCGCCCAATCCTTCAGGGCCGACGCGACGGCATCGGCAACAGACGCGTCGAGCGGCTCGCCGCGGGTGATGGTCCGCCGCAGCGCCTGGTGGACGGTCTTCGGCAGGCGGCGTTCCTGCTCCGCGTCGGTGAACACCAGACTGCCGAACGCGTCAGCGACGCTCGGCACAGGGTCCTTCGTGGTCGACGACCCACGGGTATCTCGACTAGTCTCGCTCAATACGCCCGAACTCATCATGCCCCCCTTTTTCTTCCCTAAGAATCAGCCGCGCATTCTACATCGTGTCCAGTTCACCCGTACGGATCTTGTAGCTGTGCGTGACCGGAATGGCAAACACCCGCCCGTCGCCAATCTCTCCGGTCCTCGCCGCCCGGATGATGGCCTGCACCGCCGCGTCCGCCTCCGAATCGGCGACCACGACCTCGACCTGCATTTTGGGCAGCAGGGTGACGTTGTACTCCTGTCCGCGATAAATCGCCGTATGGCCCTTCTGTTTGCCATGGCCCCGCACTTCGGTCACCGTCATGCCCCCGGCACCAATCTTCTCCAGGGCGTCTTTGACGGCGTCGACTTTGTCGGGCCGCACGATTGCCTTGAGCAGTGTCATTCTCGTGTCCTCCACGTCTCTGGACGTCTTGTCATCAAGCGCCCTGCATACTCGATCCGCCGCCGTGCACGTAGGCTTCCTCTCCGTGTTGCGTCACATCGAGGCCCGTGGACTCATCGGCGGCCTCGACCCGCAGTGGAATGACCAGTCCAATGACCTTCAAGAGGACGAAGCTGACGGCGCCGCTGTAGACGATCGCCGCGCCCACGGCAGTGGCCTGGATGCCGAGCTGCGCCGGGTTGCCGAACAGCAGTCCGTCGGCCAGGCCGTTGAGAGACTTCTGCGCGAACACGCCGGTCAGCAGTGCACCGACCGTGCCACCGACGCCGTGCGCGGCGACCACGTCGAGCGAGTCGTCGAGCGACGTCTTGGCCCGCCACTGGAGTGCAAAATAGCTGGGAACGGCCGCGATCGCCCCGAGGGCAATCGCGCTCATGGGACCGACAAACCCGGCGGCCGGTGTGATCGCGACCAATCCGACCACGATGCCCGTGGCGGCGCCGACCGCCGTGGGCCTGCCGGACCGCGTGTAGTCGAGCAGCGTCCAGACGACCAACGTGCCCATGGGCGCCAGAAATGTGGCCGTGAACGCCAGACCGGCCGAAGGACTGGCGGTGAGGGCGCTGCCGGCGTTGAACCCGAACCAGCCGAACCACAGCAGGCCCGCGCCGAGCAGGACAAAGGGCACGTTGTGCGGCGCGAGTCCCGAGGAGCGGTAGTCGCTCCTCCTCCCGACGCAGATCGCGGCCACCAGCGCGGCGACACCGGCGTTGACATGGACCACCGTCCCGCCGGCAAAATCGAGTGCGCCCATGTCGGCCAGCCATCCGCCGCCCCACACCCAGTGCGCGACCGGGCTGTAGACGAGCAGCGCCCACAGGGTGATGAACACCACATAGGCCGAAAACCGCATGCGCTCGACGATCGCGCCCGAAATCAGGGCCGCGGTGATGATGGCAAACGTGCCCTGATAGCACATGAAGAGATAGTGCGGAATCGTCCCCTGCGCCTCGAGCCCGACGCCCCTCAGGAACAGGCGCGAGGTGTCGCCGATCCAGTTGTTGCCCGGCGCAAACGCCAGGGAGTACCCGGCGACCGCCCAGAGCACGCCGACAAAGCCCAATGAGATGAAGCTCATCATCATCGTGTTGAGCGCGTTTTTCGAACGAACCAGCCCTCCGTAGAAAAACGCCAGAGCCGGCGTCATCAGCAAGACCAGGGCGGTCGCAATCAACATCCACGCGGTGTCGGCTTGATTCATCGTCTCACCTCAGTTGAAGACAGGCGTCGCTCGAGTGGGCCTCGCTCTCGATGGCGCGGGATGCTGAATCAAGACTCACGCCAGCCTGCCACGCCGACTCGGATTGTCGGCCGCAGCATTCTAGGCACAAATTCGTCCGAAACGACATGGACGGGAATGTGGGACGTCCCCACTGTAATCACACTAATGTCGCTGATGATTCATACTGCCGACAATATTGTCTGCCACCAACTCGGGCGACTTCAAGGCGCGGCGGCGGCGCAGGCCCATTGGCCCACGTTGAAGTGCCGATCGCTCGCCATGGGCTTCACGAATGTATGAAGTCTCAAATCAGAAGACATTTATGTTGTTAATCGGCCCACCTTTTCGGGCGACACCCCAACTTCTGCGCGTCCCCTGACGCCGATCCACGTGCGCCAGGGGGGAGCGAAGTAAACTCACCTGATTCTGCATGGTGCAGGCCCCACCGCGCCCCCAATTACCGCCTCGATGGCTGCCAGTGCTCTACTTTGGCGCGGCCCATCTGGCGCTGGCCTTGGCATTTGGCGCCGTGGCGGCCGATCCCCGCGCGTTCTCCGGGTTCTTTTATCACCCGCGGATGCTCGCCGCTGTCCACCTGGTGACGCTTGGCTGGATCAGCTCGTCCATTCTCGGAGCGCTCTACCTCGTCGGGCCGATCGCCCTGCGGCTCTCTCTGCCCGCCCGCCGCGTGGACTACTTCGCCTTCGGGCTGGTGATGACCGGCATCATCGGCATGGTGGCGCACTTCTGGATCGAGGATTACCCGGGCATGGGATGGTCGGCCGCCACGGCTGGCGCCGGCATCATGGTCGTGGGCGGACAGGTCGCCTGGCGGCTTCCTCAGGCCAAGCTTCCCGCGGCCGTCAGTGCGCACATCGCCCTGGCCTTTCTCAACGTCTTTGGCGCCGCGACGATGGGCACGCTCGTCGGATTCGACAAGGCCTATCACTTCCTGCCCGGATATGTGCTGACGAATGTGTTCGCACATGCGCATCTCGCCGCGATCGGCTGGGCATCCATGATGGTGGTCGGCGTGGCGTACCGGCTGTTACCGATGGTGTTGCCCTCCGAGATGCCGAGCGGACCGCGCCTGTGGGCGAGCGCGGTTGCCCTACAGGTCGGCGTCTCAGGGCTCTTCGTGACGCTGCTGCTCCGCCACCGATCCGTGTGGGTGTTCGCGTTGATCGTCGTCACAGGATTTGGCGCGTTTCTGTCTCAGGTCCTCTGGATGCTGCGACGCCCGCGTCCCAAGCCACCCGGTTTACGTACGCCAGACCCTGCCGTTCTGCACGCTGCGGCGTCCGCTGCCTCGTTGGCGATTGCGTCGGCGCTTGGCCTGTATCTGACGATCGCGGCCCCCTCGTCGTTCACGCTCCGCATCGCGGCGGCGTACGGCGTATTCGGCCTCCTCGGGTTTCTTGCGCAGATGGTCGTCGGCATGGAAGGCCGGCTGCTCCCGCTCTTCGCATGGTATTGGGCGTCCGCCAATAGCGACTACAAAGGGCCGATGCCGTCACCCCACAACATGGCGTGGCGCAAAGGACAGTTGCTCGTGTTCGCGCTGTGGTTGTTTGGAGTACCGGCACTGGCCGGCGGGCTGGCCTTCGACGCCGTCCCGCTCATCGGCGCGGCTGCCTGGTGTTTGTTAACGGCGACCGTCCTTGACAGCCTCAACGTCGGGAGAATCCTCCGGCACGCATTTCGAACGCCTCATCACGGTTGAATCAGCGCCGCCCGACGTCCAGCACCTTGATCGCGCCGTCCGGGCGCAGCTTGATGTTGGCCGGCTTGAGATCGCGATGCACGACGCCCTGGAACTATCAAACTGTGGCCGTTGTGGGACCGGGCGAATTCCTCAGCCTGCCGGAGGTTGGACGACTGGCAAGGAAACTCGTTCGAGGCTGACGCAGGTCGCCGCCTCAACACCCGCGCAGGATACACACCGGCTGTCGTTGGGATGATGGAATGTCCACGAGCTCGAACTTGCGGCTCTCGTAGGTCAGTTCGTCGAGGATCCAGATCGCGCGGTCGTCCACCCGCAGCACGCCGAGCGCGTGGGTCTGAACGGTGACGCCGTCGAGCGCATTCCCAACACTCACGCCGACCTTCATCAGAGACGCGCCGTTGCCTGACGCCGCCGCCACGATCCAGCCTTTGACAAGCGTATTCCCCGTGTCGTCGAAGTTGGTGTAATCCTTTTGGGCTGCGAAGTAGTACCAGTCGTTCTCACCGTGGCGGTGCCGCCACATGTTGTCGAGGTCAACGGGGGTGCGCGCCCGTTGACTCGCGGAAGGCACAAACCTGCCTGTCGCCGAGGCCTCAACGCGTTCGGCCTCGAGCGCCTGGACCAATTGGACGACCAGACTCCCGACGCGACGGCTCGACGGATCCGGCAGGTGCTGGACGGTTTCAACCCGCTCGACCATCACCCGGCCCATGACGGCAATCCCGATGAAATCCGTCGGCCGACGAGATCGAGCGTTCGCCGGCGCGTCCGTACGGAATCCTTCCTGGTCGGTACAGGCAGAGGCGTCGTCCACGACGGCTGAGCCTTCAAGATTCAAGATTCGCGAGGTGACGTTGGCATCGAACGGGACGATGGTCCAGCCCGCCCGCGGCAGGCTCGTGGCCTCGCTGGTCAGTTTCAGGGGGACCCCGACCTCGGCCTTTTCATCGTCGGTCAGCGATCTCCAGGCGCCTTGACTGCGTCGCGCGATTGGCAGCAGCATGCCACCTTCACAGACGACACCGACAGCAACCCTTGCGGTCGCCTGTCCAGCTGCCGGCGCGGCACCACTCCCCTGCTCGCGCGCAAGCACACCCACGGTGGTCAGCGCAATCGCCAGCGCGGCGGCGCAGATCTTCTGGATAGTGGCCACGCGCGAAATTATAGCTCCGGATAAAATGTTGTAGTGTCCGCCTTCAGGCGGACCGCCAACTGGTCCGGCCAAGGAGCCTGTGAAACAATCATACGCCTGTCGCGTCTCATGATGGTTGCGACCCGATCGAAATCGTACTACCCTGCACGCATGAGCGACCACACCGATCCGATGTTGCCCGGGTTGCCGCCGCCGACTCCGGGCTCGCAGGACCCTGCCGACACGCCGCCGCGCTACGAGACGGCGAACCGGATACAGATCGAATTGACGCCGACCAACCTCGAGACGCTGCTGCCAGCGGTCATCACGAGGCCTCGCGAGTCGACCACGAAGCCTGTTCCGACTATGTGCGGAATGCCATCGTTCGCGCCGAATCTGAGTCTGGATGGCACGGCAAGCGATTCGAGTGCCACGACGCTCTTCAAGACTACGGCTGCCGTTTCAGACAGTTCCATAAGACAGGCTCTGGTGGGCGTCAGCGCCGATACGCTCAAGCAACTTCATTCTCCGATACTCTCCAACACGCGATCCACGAACTCGTCCTCAAGAAACATGCCGGCCGCAATCAGTTCTTGGACCACAGGCCGCGCTCGATCGACGTGGAGGCTCTTCTTCGCACGCAGGACGACGCCGAGCGATCCGATGACAGAAACTCCATGAGCCACAGCACAACGCCGAGCCGCACGATCGTCGAGCGCCGCCCATCTTGGAGCGCCGACGCTGTGCGCGATGACCTGCGACTCACCGAGCCCAAGATCCCAGGGCTCGATGCTCGCGACGACCGTAACGTTGTCGACTCTGTACCTCTCTGCCCACTTCAGCGCGGTGGCGGCACTCCGGTCTTTCTGTTGACCGGCGCGGACTTCTTCGATGACGGCGTTCGGAATCAGGATTGCGGGGGCGAGGCGCTCGATCAAATCGAGCCGACCGATACGCGAAAACAGAATGAGCGGTGAGGCGTTGACGACCCACGCCTCACTCACGATGGATCTCGTCCTGTAGTTCCTCGGCCGTCACCTGCACAACCGGTATGCGCCGATGCGAGAGTTCGTCGATGAACTCCGCACGACTCGTGCCGGCGACCTCGGCAGCTTTCGACTGGGAGAGCTCGCCGTGCGAGTACCACAGAAGCGCCGCGGCAACGCGCATCTCTTTCACGAACTCGGTCGGCGACAGGCGAAGCGCTGAGAGCGCGCCTTCCGGCAGGTCGAACGTTATCG
>MELA01000045.1 GCA_001767495.1 Acidobacteria bacterium RIFCSPLOWO2_12_FULL_65_11
CGTCGTTTACCGATCTGACCGACGCCGCCCCGTACAGTGGCGTGACGACCATCACGCTGACGATCACGAGCGTCACCGTCGACCTGACGACGAATCAGTACCGCGCGGTCGCGACCAACAGCACCGGCACGGCCACGTCGACTGCCGCCGCCCTCACCGTCACGGCAGCTCCGGCCATCACCACGCAGCCATCGAGCCAGACGGTCGGCGTAGGAGGGAACACGTCGTTCACCGTGGCCGCGAGCGGCACGCCCCCTCCGGCGCTCCAGTGGCAGGTCTCGACCAACGGAGGCGCGTCGTTTGCCAACCTGACCAACAGCGCCCCTTACAGCGGCGTCGCGACCGGCACGCTGAGCGTGACAAATGCAACGACAGGGTTGACCGGCTATCAGTACCGGGCGGTCGCGACCAACAGCACGGGCACGGCGACGAGCACTGCCGCCACCCTCACGATCACGATCGTGCCAGCGATCACGACGCAGCCGGCCAGTCAGACGGCAGTGGCCGGCACGAACGCATCGTTTATCGTCGCCGTGAGCGGCACGCCGGCGCCGACGCTGCAGTGGCAAGTCTCGGTCAACGGCGGGGCGTCGTTTACCGACGCCGCCGACGGGGCCCTCTACAGCGGCGTCACCACGGGAACGCTCACCGTGCTCGGCGTGACGGTGGGACTGACCGGGACGCAATACCGCGCCGTGGCGACCAACAGCTCGGGCGTTGCGACCTCGAGCGCCGCCATGCTCACCGTGCCTGCCGTCGCGATCACGACACAGCCGGCGAGTCTGACCGTCGCGCCTGGGACGAACGCCGTGTTTACGTCGGCGGCGGCCGGGATTCCGACGCCAACGTACCAGTGGCAGGTGTCGACCACGGGCGGCACGTCGTGGACGTCGTTAACGGACACGGCGCCGTACAGCGGCACGACGACCGCCACGTTGACGGTCAGCAGTGCGACGGTGGAGTTAACGGGCACGCAATACCGCGTGGTGGCGAGCAACAGCGGGGGCACCGCGACGAGCGCGGCCGCCATGCTGACGGTGGTCAACCCGTACGCGTTTACGACCGTCGCGGGGTTGGCGGGCACGTTTGGCAGTGCCGACGCGACGGGGCTCGCCGCCCGGTTCCGATCCCCCAACGGCATGGCAGTCGACAGCGCGGGGACGCTCTACATTGCTGACACCACGAACTACACCATTCGCAAGATCACGGCGGCCGGCGTCGTCACCACGCTGGCGGGGTTCGCGGGCAGCTCGGGGAGCACCGATGGCACGGGCAGCGCCGCGCGGTTCAATTCCCCCGGCGGCGTGGCCGTCGACAGCGCCGGGACCGTCTATGTCGCCGATACCAGTAATCACAAGATTCGGCAGATCACCACGGCGGGCGTCGTGACCACCCTCGCAGGGACGGGGACGGCGGGCACCACGGATGGCGCGGCCAGCGCCGCCCGGTTTAACTTGCCTCGAGGTGTGGCGGTGGACAGCGCCGGCACCGTCTATGTCGCGGACTTCAACAGCCAAAGGATTCGGAAGATCACCGCCGGCGTGGTGACCACCGTCGCGGGCAGCAGTTTGGGCAGCGCGGATGGTACGGGCAGTGCCGCGCAGTTCTCCGGCCCGTCGGGCGTGGCGGTGGACAGCACCGGTACGCTCTACGTGGCTGACTACGGGAACAACAGGATTCGGAAGATCACCGCAGCCGGCGTGGTGACGACGCTCGCGGGTAGCAGCGTGGGCAGCGCCGACGGTACAGGCACCGCCGCCCGGTTCAACCTCCCGAGAGGGGTGGCGGTGGACGGCGCGGGGACCGTCTATGTGGCCGATACCAGCAACCACACGATTCGTAAGATCACGCCGGCGGGCGTGGTCACAACCATCGGCGGATTAGCGGGCGCCGTGGGCAGCGCCGACGGCACGGGCGCCGCGGCTCAGTTCGCCTCCCCGCAGGGCGTGGCGGTCGACGGCGCCGGCATCCTCTCCGTCGCTGACACGAACAACCACACGATTCGCAAGGGGGGGTCGGCGGGCAGTCCCGAGTTTACGACCCAGCCGACCAACCAGACCGTCAACGTCGACGAGACCGCGATCTTCACGGTGGCCGTGGCGGCCACCGGCGCCCCCGCGCCCAGCCTCCAGTGGTACGGCTCGACCACGGGCGGCACGTCATGGACGCCGCTGACGGAGACGGCGCCCTACAGCGGCACGACGACCCCGACGCTCGTCATCAGCAGCGTGACGGCAGGCCTCACCGGCAATCAATACCGCGCCGTGGCCACCAACAGCGTGGGGAGCGTGACGAGCCTCGCCGCCACGTTGACCACGGTCGTGACCCTGGCGGCGCCGGTCATCACCACGCAACCCACGAATCGCACCGTCGACACGGGCCAGACGGCGACCTTTACCGTGGCGGCCACCGGCAATCCCACACCCACGTATCAGTGGCAGGTCTCGACCGATGGCGGCGGATCGTTCGCCAACGTGACCAACACCGCCCCCTACAGTGGCGTGACGACCGTGACGCTCGCAGTCAGTGGTGTCACCGGCAGCCTCACCGGCACGCAGTACCGCGCGCTCGCGAGCAACAGCGGCGGGACCGCGACCAGTACCGCCGCCACACTGACCGTCGTCAATGCGTACACGTTTACCACCGTCGCGGGCCTGGCCGGCGCCAGCGGCAGCACCGACGCCACCGGCCTCGCCGCCCGATTCTTCTCGCCTAACGGGGTCGCGGTCGACGCCGCTGGCACCCTCTACGTGGCCGATACCAGCAACCACACGATCCGCAAGATCACGGCGGCCGGCGTCGTCACCACCCTCGCGGGCTTGGCAAATACCACGGGCAGCACCGACGGCACGGGCAGCGCCGCACGGTTCAACAATCCCAGGGGCGTGGCCGTCGATAGCGCCGGCACGGTCTATGTGGCCGACCGCACCAACTTCACGATTCGTAAAATTACGGCGGCCGGTGTGGTGACCACGCTCGCTGGCGTGGTGAATACCGCGGGCAGCACGGACGGCGCGGCCAGCGCCGCCCGGTTCAATTTCCCCGAGGGCGTAGCGGTCGACAGTGCCGGCACCGTCTATGTGGCCGACACCAGTAACCACCGGATTCGAAAGATCACGGCGACCGGCGTGGTCACCACCCTCGCGGGCAGCAGCTTGGGCAGCGTGGATGGTACGGGCACCGCCGCGCGGTTCGACAGCCCCAGGGGCGTGGCGGTCGATGGCGCCGGCACTGTCTATGTCGCTGATACCAGCGCCTCCACGATCCGGAGGGTAACGGCCGCCGGTGTCGTGACCACTCTCGCTGGCTTGGCGAACGCCACGGGCAGTACGGACGGCACGGGCACCATCGCCCGGTTCAGCTTCCCGTACGGTGTGGCGGTCGATAGCGCGGGGAGCGTCTACGTCGCCGATACCAGCAACCACTCGATCCGCAAGATCACGGCGGCCGGCGTCGTGACGACCATCGGGGGGCTGGCGGGCGTCATAGGCAGCGCCGACGGTACGGGCAGCGCCGCCCAGTTTGTCTCGCCCAAGGGCGTGGCCGTCGACAGCACAGGCACTCTCTACGTCGCCGACACCGGCAATCACACCATCCGCAAGGGGGTGTCGGCGGGAAGTCCCGAGTTTACGACCCAGCCGGCCAACCAGACCGTCAATGTCGACGAGACCGCGATCTTCACGGTGGCCGTGGCGGCCACCGGTACGCCGCTGCCCAGCCTGCAGTGGCAGGTCTCGACCACCGGCGGCACGTTGTGGGCGAATTTGACGAACGCCGCGCCGTACAGCGGCACGACGACCACGACGCTCGTCATCAACAGTGTGACGGCCGGCCTGGGCGGGACGCAGTACCGCGCGGTGGCGACCAACAGCGTAGGGAGCGTGACGAGCCTCGCCGCCACGTTGACGACGGTCGTGACGTTGGCGGCGCCGGTCATCACCACGCAGCCCACCAACCGCACCGTCGACACGGGCCAGACGGCGACCTTCACCGTGGGGGCCACCGGCAATCCCACACCCACGTATCAGTGGCAGGTCTCGACCGACGGCGGCGGGTCCTTCGCAAACGTGACCAACACGACCCCCTTCAGCGGGGCCACGACAAACACGCTCACGGTCAGCAGTGTCACCGGCAGTCTCACCGGCACGCAGTACCGCGCGCTGGCGAGTAACAGCGGGGGGACCGCGACCAGTACCGCCGCCACGCTGACGGTGGTCAATGCCTACACGTTTACCACCGTCGCGGGGTTGGCCGGCGCCAGCGGCAGCACCGATGCGCCGGGCGTCGTCGCGCGGTTTAACTCGCCCTACGGGGTCGCGGTCGACGGCGCGGGCACCGTCTACGTCGCCGACACCAATAACCACACCATTCGCAAGATCACGGCGGCGGGCGTGGTGACGACGCTCGCGGGGATGGCGGGTAGTTTTGGCAGCACGGACGCCACAGGCGCCGCCGCCCGCTTCAATGCACCGCGCGGCGTGGCGGTCGACAGCGCCAGCACCGTCTACGTCGCCGACAGGGGAAACCATACGATTCGAAAAATCACCGCGGCCGGTGTCGTGACCACATTGGCTGGGCAGGCTGGGAGCACTGGCAGCACGGACGCCACCGGCAGCGCCGCGCGGTTCGCTTCCCCCGAGGGTGTGGCGGTCGACAGCGCGGGCACCGTCTATGTCGCCGATACGTCGAATCGCAGGATTCGAAAGATTACCGCTGGCGGCGTAGTGACCACGGTGGCGGGCAGCGGCATTACCTGCGGCAGCGTAGACGGCACGGGTCTCGCCACCTCGTTCTGTTCTCCCTCAGGCATGGCAATCGACAGCTCGGGCACGCTCTACGTGGCCGACAGGGGCAACCATACGATTCGGAAAATGACCACGGCGGAAGTGGTGACGACGCTGGCAGGCCTCGCGGGCAACGTGGGCAGCGCAGACGGCACGGGCACCGCCGCCCGGTTCTCCTCACCCAACGAGGTGAGCGTCGACAGCGCGGGGATCGTCTATGTCGCCGATACCGGCAACAACACCATCCGCAAGATCACGCCAGCGGGTGTCGTGACCACCATTGCTGGATCGGCAGGCGCCACTGGCATCGGCAGCGCGGACGGCACGGGCGGCGCCGCCCAGTTTGTTGCCCCGCAAGGCGTGGCCGTCGACAGCGCGGGCACCCTCTTCGTCGCCGACACCGGCAACCACACCATCCGCAAGGGCACGCCATAAGTACGGCGGGATTCGGGATTCGGGATGGCCGTGGATCGAGTGGCAGAGGAAATCGCTCGAGAAGCGCTCGCAGACAAGTGCCGCCGGAGCGAAAGGGTCGCAGAAGCGCCGATAACGACGGGCGTTACGCCAGTGGATTGATCCAGCGCAGCCCTGTGAAGCGCACGAAGTCCGCATCGGTGGAGTGGAACTCGGCTTGATGCTCAATGGCCAGCGCAGCCAGATGCGCGTCGGTCGTCAGGTTTCCACCCGTTCCCAGCGACTCGAGAAGTCCGAAGAGAAACTCGGCGTGCCGGCCGCCGGGATCGAGGATGACCACGCAGGGCTGCGCGAGCCAGGCCCGTACGTGCGTGCAGGCCAACGGTACCGGCATCGGATGGCTCAGCACCTGTCGATGTGTCGCGATGCGGATGAACCCCAGAATGGCGGCCCATGACAGACCGACGGGCCTGGTGCCGTTCAGGAGCCCTTCCCACCACGTGCGCGCGGCCGTGTGGACGGGCGACTCACTGTTGTACGAGTGGAGTAACAGGTTGATGTCGGGGAGGATCACCGGCCCAGCTTCCGGGCCGCGTGTTCGGCGTCCAGCTCGTCGACGAGCTGATTCATGCGATCGAGATCAATCCCAGGCCTGACTCCAAACGCATGAGGCCGAACTTCAAAGCGCACGGGACGAGGCGACGTCCCCGCCATCCGGAGACCCCGCCGGAGCGCGTCGTTGATGGTGGCCTTCAGGCCCTTCCGGGTCCGCCGCATCTCTTTCTCAAGACGGTCGGCGACGTCACGATCCAGGGTCAGCGTGGTTCTCACGTGGTCATCATGATGTCTGGATCAGATGATGTCACGATGTCTGCGGATCTCACAGCGCCATCACTGGCGAGGAGAGCGCGGTGCTGTCGAATCTGAAGCAGTCAATCGGCCGCGACGTGATGGTGAAATCAGACGCGCTGCAGCCTCGTGCGTGACTACGTCGATGTCGTTGGTGATGTGAAGGATCCCGCGCGCGGTCGCGCGGAGGCGTCTCGGCGGTAGGGGGAAGCCAGTCAGCAGTCGGCAGTCAGCGGTTGGCAGTCACACCTGTCCAAGCAGCGAGAAGTATCGCTCTCTTGTCATCCCGGACGTCCGTAGAAGATTCCGAATGATGAATACTGGCACGGACGAGTACGTTGGAATTACCAGCGGTCGTCGGCTGCCGAGTTTCGTGTAAATGAGGTGATCGCCGGTTTGCCTGGCGAAAACGAAGCCATCTTGCTGGAAGATCCGAACGAGGGTTTGATAGGGAACGGGCTGAATCGACGGCACCTATCCCAACCCCACAGACATGTGTTCCACCCCCACCAGTTCCGGCTCGTGCCAACGGCCGTTCTCAAGCCGGTAGCCGGCCTCTTCGAGAATCTCCCGGAGCGTTCCCGCTTGCTTGGCCGTCTCGACAAACCCCGCCACGGCATCGACAATGTTCCGCCGGGCGCCTGCCTCCGTGTCGCCGCAACTCGAGATGTCGAGCTCAGGTACGTGAGCGACAAACGTCGAACCTTCTTTGAATATCCTGACCGTAAATCCAAGATCCTTCATGTGCGCTCCCTCTTCCGTTACATCCTACAGGAATCTTGAAGACGGGGAACGATTTCCAAATCGCCCACGGACGTAATCGCGCGTGCCGCGCACGACGGCGGCCAGTCGAGCCGGCAGCGAGCCGCCCCTCGCGCGTACGGCGTGCGCGATATTCAGCGTCACGATCGAGCATGTACGGCCGAGCCGGGCCAGACGGCCGATTGACGGCTCGGCCAGCTCGGCCATCAGCAGATGATTGCGTGCGGCAAAGTACAGCCGTTCGGGCCCGGCGGCGCCGATCGACCGGCTGCCCTCGTGATAGACGGTCGCCGATCCGGCGAGCACGGTCGCGAACCCGGCGCGGCGCGCCTTCAGGCAGAAGTCCACGTCCTCGAAGCTGAAGAAATAGTCTTCGTCGAGCAGGCCGATCACCTCGAACACCTCGCGGCTGACGAGCATGAGGCAGCCGCTCACTGCGTCGACAGGTGTGAGATCCGGCTTTAGCCGGATTGGTCCGCCTGAAGGCGGACCCCACACATGTGTTGTGAGGCGATGTCGCATACGCCCAGTCCGTTGCGAGTACGACATCCCAAGCGACTCGACCTGGTCGGGTGTCGATCGAGACAGAATCACCGGCCCGACGATTCCCACTCGGGGCGCGGCCGCCAAGCGCTCCTCCAGACGCCCGACGCAATCGGGCGGGACAATCACATCGCTATTGACGAGCAGGACGCGAGC
Organism: Acidobacteria bacterium RIFCSPLOWO2_12_FULL_65_11; assembly: GCA_001767495.1. Taxonomy (GTDB): domain Bacteria; phylum Acidobacteriota; class Vicinamibacteria; order Vicinamibacterales; family CAVVIG01; genus 2-12-FULL-65-11. The sequence continues at coordinate 7,509 of MELA01000045.1, forward strand.
CGCGCCGCGAGAGAGCGCGTCGCGGATGCCCACGTTCATCCCGCCGGAGAAGCCGAGGTTTCGGTCGGCCGGCAGATACCGGATCTTCTGCCAGACACCCTGCAGGGCTTCTCGAGCGCTGCCCGCTTTGTCGTTGTCGACGACGATGACTTCGTCGAGCGGCCGTTTCGACGCGAGCAGCGATCTGACGGCGAGCAGCGTGTCGTCCGGCGTGCGGTAGTTCAGGACGACCGCAGCCATGCGCTCTGAGCTCGCCGAAACGGAGCGTAGGCCAGCCTCCGCTCGCGGTGCGTAGTACGTAGTGTCCGGCTTTAGCCGGACCGGCGCGCGGTCCGCCTGAAGGCGGACACTACTGCGTTGTGAAATGCGCGCTAGGTGTACCTGGTAGAGATCGCGCGAAAACCGCACGTCGTCTTCGATGGTCCGGACCGCCGGAATGCCGCGGCGCAGCGTCTCTAGCAGATCGGGCTCGCGCAACAAACGCGTCAGCGTCCGGGCGAGATCTTCGGCGTCGCCGGCGTCGAAGAGCAGGCCGTGTCGGCCCTCCTCGACCACTTCTGAAATGCCGCCGATGCGGGAGGCCACCACTGGAACGCCTGCGAGGAACGCTTCCTGGATCACAAGAGGACTGTTCTCCGGCCAGATCGACGGTACCACCAGGACGTCGATCGATGCGAGCGCGTCGGCGACCCGCTCGTGCGCGATCGCACCGTGCGCCCGCACGACATCCTGTTTAAGAAGTGGCTCGAGTCGCTGCCGGTAGCTGTCGTCGCCGTGATAGGCGGAGTAGGCCCCGAAGAGATCGACGGAAACCGCGTCGGGCGGGAGGCGGCCTGCCGCCTCGATCAAGACGTGCGGGGCCTTCGACGCCATCAGGCTGCCGAGGAAGCCGAGTCGCAGTCGATCGGAAGGCGTTCGCGCGGTTCTGGCAAGCGGCGGTTGGTCGAATCCGTACCCAGACACCGTGATGCGCTCCGACTCGACGCCCCACTGCACGAACCGATCGCGCAGATAGCGGGAGGGCGCGATGAAGTGCGTGACGTCGGCCGAGACCTCGCGCATGTGCGCGAGCCGGCGACGCGCCTGATCGTCAGACCTGACAGTGCTTGTCGTCACCTCGGCCAGCCGTCCCGCTACGCGGCGCAGCTGCCGAGCGGGTCCTGCCGGCAGCCCGCGCTCGATTGCACGAACGGCCGCCGCTCCGAGAAACCCGACCCCTCCCGCACCTCCGGCTGGCCCAAGACAGGCGTGACAGGGGTTCGCGAGGTTCGCGACGTTCACAGGGTTCGCAAGGTTCACCGGGTTCGTCACCTTGGCGCAGATCTGATAGTTGGTGTCCAGTAACTGGCCTCGATGGCACATGAGCCAGTAGTCGTGAAGGGTCATGAAACAGGGAATGCGACGCGTGGCGAGCGATCGCACGATGGTCGTCGAGAGGCACGTCAGGTGATGGACGTGTGCCACCGCGGGCCCGAAGTCGTCGATCACGCGGTCGGCGATGGCGCCGATGGCCTCGTTCCGGTATGTCTCTTGGAAGCCGCGCGTGTTGCGAAACGTGTTGTTGATCCAGACGATGTGCAGGCCGTCGCGCGTTTCGGTGCGAACGGCATATTCGGGCCGGCCCGGATCCTGCTCGCGCGTGAGGACGACGATCTCGTCGCCGAACAGGTCTCGCAGCGCGCCTGCGTGTGCGTGCGCGTAGATCTCGGCGCCGCCCTGGGCGGCTGGCGGAAATCCGTGGACGATCACGAGGATCTTCATCGCGGTGGGATTAGATCGTGTTCGACCGAAACGCCTTCCAGCCTCTGACTGCCGACAAAGCGCCCAGATACTGACCGAGCGGCCAGGCGAAGGCGAGCGCCAGGGCACCTCCGCCGCCGAGAAAGACTCCCGTCCCCTTTGTCTGGCAGCGCAGATGCAGCACCAGCGACGAGCCGATGGCACGAACGAGCAGTGGAAGCGTGGGGATCGTGCGCAGTCGAAACAGCTCGTGCAACCGACGGTGCAGCGTGGCAGTCCGCGCGAACTCGTATCGCGCGGAACGTTCGTGCGAGTGGATGACCGCTGCTGTGGGAACGTACGCGAGTTGGTAACCGGCCAGTAGGACCTCCTTCGCCCATTCGATGTCCTCGCCGATGGGCGTCGATCGGAACGGGTGCGCCTTCCACACCGATCGTCTGATGCACGAACACACGTTGTCGAACGCGCACCGCTCGAACCGGGCCGCCGGGTCGAGCGCGTCGAACTCGGCACGGCCGGCAATGGCGACCCTTCGCGCCACGTCGGAGGACGCCACCCAGCGCGCGAGGTAGTAGCGCGTGATGGCGCTGGCATCCGGGCGAGGCAGTTGGCGGGCAAACACCCCGGCAAGTCGATCCTCGGCCCGGAGCGGAGCAGTCAGCGCGGCGAGCCACGCGTCTGACGCCGGCAGTGCGTCCTGCACCAGCAGGACGACCAGCTCTCCACTGGAGCGCTCGACGCCGAGGTTACGGGTCAGACCATGATCGAACGCGTCGGCGGAAATACTGATCAGCTGGTCGACCCGGCCGCGGAGCAGCTCTACCGTGCCGTCGCTTGACGCGGAGTCGACCGCGACAATCTCGACGGGGAAGTCCACCCGCTGGTGCGCGATCGAGTCGAGGAGAGCTGGAAGCGTCGCCATGCCGTTCCGCGTCGGCAGCACGATGGAGACAAGGGGTGTAAGGCTCATTGCACAGCTGTAGTGTCCGGCTTCAGCCGGACCCGCGAGTCCGCCTACAGGCGGACACTACGGTTTGAAATCGCGTCGCGTCCCTTGAGGACCGCGGCGTACGTTTCCTCCCACTCCCGTGCGTCTTCGACGATCGACTTAACACGAGGGGCGTGCCGAGCAAGCTCATCGACGCGCGCCGGCTTCTCGATCAGGCTGCGCAACACCGCTTCGAGATCGGCAGGCGAGGTTGGATCGTACAGCAGTCCGGTGCGGCCATCCTCCACCAGATCGGCGATGCCGCCGATGCGCGCGGCGACGACAGGAATCCCGGCCATGAACGCCTCGTGAATCACGAGCGGCGAATTTTCGAGCCACAGCGAGGGCACGACCAGGACGTCGATCTCGGCATAGACGTTGGCGGTGCGATCGCGGCCAAACGCGCCCATGAACCGGACGGGCAGGCCCGCCGCTCGCCGGCGGAGGTCTGCGGTGTACTCGGGGAAGACGTTGGGGTCGCCGAAGATCTTCAGCTCGTATGCGGTGGGCGACAGGCCCCTGACGGCGTCGATGAGCACGTGCAGGCCCTTGTGCCAGACGAGCGTGCCGACGTAGCCGATGCGAAGGGCTGCTCTTTGACCCGTGCCCCCGTTTCCCCTCGTGCCTTGAGAGGGGCGAACGAGCGGGACAAAGCCGTAGTCCGAGACGCGGATCTTCGCGGCGTCAAGGCCGAGCCTCTGAAACTCTGCCGCCACTGAAGGCGAAGGCGCGACAAACAGATCGACCTCGTCAAAGACACGTCTGGCCGCCGCCAATCGCGCGTCGATGTCCGATCTCGTGAGCGGTACAGCAGCGACGCGCCGTGCCGCGCGCCCCAAGAGGCTGGCAAGCCCGGGGAGCCGCCGCGCCGTCGTCGCCGCCGCCCGTCCGATTGGTCCTGGCGCATGCGTGGCGGCAGCCAGCCTGCCAAGAGAGACATGGGCGTACACGGGCGATTGAGGAAAACAGCGCGCGCACCGTTCCGTGTCGATGACGTCACACAGATGGTGCTCGGCGCGATGGATCCGCTGGCCGCCCGACGGACAGACCAGCGTGTAGTCGTGCAGCGTGGCGACCACCGGGATGCCGTGGCTGCGCGCGAGGGCCGGCAGATCGAAGGAGAGGTTGAGCAGATTGTGGACGTGGAGGATGTCCGGTTGCACGGCTCTGAGCGCGTGGGCGATGCGATCGCGTATGAGGGGCGGCCGGTAAGTGTCCTCGAAGGAGGCGCACGCCCAGTTGTTGACGATCTCGATGACGGGCAGCCCCTCGTGCACACGCCAGGTGACGTGACCGTGGCGGCGCGACAGGTCGTGGTCGGCGCACAAGACCGTCACGTCGTGTCTCGCGGCCAGCGCGCGGCCGAGCTCGCAGGCGTAGATCTCGGATCCCGCCTGATGGCGGGGCAGAAAGTCGTGGATCGCGTGAAGGATGCGCAGGGGCCGATTATCGCACCGTGTCAATTACTTCAAACGGCCCCGTCGCCACG
>MELA01000046.1 GCA_001767495.1 Acidobacteria bacterium RIFCSPLOWO2_12_FULL_65_11
CATCGCGGAGCGCTCGCCGGCGGAGGGATCACCCTCGCCGTACTCGGGTCCGGGCTTGACGTCATTTATCCTCCCGAGCACGCACCTCTCGCGCGCGAGGTGGAACAGACGGGTCTACTGGTGAGCGAACTCGTGCCCGGAACCCCTCCGCTCAAGCCGTTCTTCCCACTCCGGAACCGTATTATCAGCGGCCTGTCGCGCGCCGTCGTTGTGATCGAGGCGGGGGAGAGGAGCGGGTCGCTCATCACCGCGCGATGCGCCCTCGAGCAGGGCCGAGAGGTGCTCGCCGTGCCTGGCAACGTGCTGAGCGGCCGGAACCGCGGAGCCCACGCCTTGCTGCGGGACGGCGCAAAGATCGTGGAGTCGGTGGACGATATCTTGGAGGAGATTCCGGGGAGCGTTTGTCTGGAGCCGTCCCCCACCACTGAACAGAGACTGCCGAACGCGGTCCCCGATCGGGTGCTGGCGTGCCTCACGCCTGGCGAGGCCACGGATCTTGACGCGATTGCGGAACGATCGGGGATGACGACGGCACGGCTCCTGCCGCGATTGTTCGAGCTTGAACTCAAGGGGCTCGTCACCCGCGCCGGGGGTGGCCGATTCGTACGAAGTTGACAGATCGTGTTAGGGTGAACAGCACTGGCTAGTGGCTCATGGAGCCGCCAGCCACTGAGTCAAATGGCAAAAGCACTTGTCGTGGTGGAGTCGCCGGCCAAGGCGAAGACCATCAACAAATATCTGGGCCGCGATTACAAGGTTATCGCGTCGATGGGACACATCCGCGATCTGCCCAAGAGCAAGCTGGGTGTCGATATCGACCACGATTTTGCTGAAGAGTACGAGTCGATTGCGTCGCGCAAGAAGATCATCAAAGAGCTGAAGGCCGCGGCGAAGGATGCCTCGGACATTTACGTCGCGACCGACCCGGATCGCGAGGGCGAGGCGATCGGCTGGCACCTCAAGCACGAATTGGGGGGGAAGAGGCGCAAGATTCATCGGCTGACCTTCAACGAGATCACCAAGAAAGCCGTTCAATACGCGCTCGAGCATCCGCGCGCGATCGACGAGAAGATGGTCGAGGCGCAGCGCGCCCGCCGTGTCCTCGATCGCCTGGTTGGCTACAAGATCAGTCCCATTCTGTGGGACAAGGTGCGGCGTGGCTTGAGCGCCGGGCGCGTGCAATCGGTGGCGCTCAAGCTGGTGAGAGATCGTGAGCGGGCGATAGAGGAATTCGTCGCCGAAGAGTATTGGCACCTGTTCGCGCGCCTCGCCTGCAACCAGCCGCCCGAATTTGACGCCAAGCTTGTCAAGAGTCACGGCGAGAACATCAAGATTGGCAACGAGGAACAGGCGAAGGCCGTCGTCGCGGCGCTCGAGCGGGCGTCGTGGGTGGTGTCATCGGTCACGACGAAAGAGCGCAAACGGCACGCCGCGCCGCCCTTCATTACGAGCAAGCTTCAGCAGACGGCGCGGTTTCCGGTGAAGAAGACGATGATGCTGGCCCAGCAGCTCTACGAAGGTGTCGAGTTGCCGGGGCTCGGCGTGGATGGACCGATCGGCCTCATCACGTACATGCGGACCGACTCGGTCCGCGTGGGCGACGATGCCCTTGTCGCGGTGCGTGAACACATCAAGGCTGCGTTTGGTGACGAGTACCTGCCCGAGAAGGCGAACGCCTACAAGTCGAAGGCGGACGCACAGGACGCGCACGAAGCCATCAGACCGACCTCGATGCAGTACGACCCGGAGACCGTCAGGCCGTACCTGACCCAGGATCAGTACTCGCTCTACCGGCTGATCTGGAACCGGTTCGTGGCCTCGCAGATGCCACCGGCGACGTTCGATGAAACGACGGTCGACATCACGGCCAACCCGTCGACCGGCTCAGGGCAGGGCGACTATCTGTTCCGCGTCAAGGGCACGGTCCCGAAGTTTGCGGGCTGGATGGCCACCTACGGCCTCACCCCCGGTGAGCCTGAGCAGAAGGAGCAGGCGAGCGGTCCTGGCGAAGACGTCCGAGCGCCAGAGTCCACCGTCGAGCGCGAGGCCGAGGAAGAGGAGAGTGCGGTGTCGGGCGTGCTGCCACCGCTCGCCGAGGGCGACCGGCTGGAGCTCAAGGCGCTCCGGCCCGACCAGAAATTCACGCAGCCGCCGCCTCGTTTTTCCGAAGCGACGCTCGTCAAGGAGCTCGAGGAGAACGGCATCGGCCGGCCGAGCACGTATGCCTCGATTATCAGCGTGCTGCAGGATCGCGACTACGTGGTCAAGCTCGAGGGGCGCTTCAAGCCGACCTCGCTCGGGGTGATCATCAGCGATCTGCTCGTGAAGAGCTTCGACGACATCATCGACGTCGAGTACACGCGCAGTCTCGAGGAAGATCTCGACAAGATCGAGCAAGGCAAGACCAACTACGTCAAGACGCTCGCCGGCTTCTATAAGAAGTTCAAGAAGGATCTGGCCCGCGCCGGCAAGGAGATGCAGAACCTCAAAGAGGGCATCAAGACCGACGAGATCTGCGATCGGTGCGGATTGCCGATGTTGATCAAAGTCGGCAGATTTGGTCCCTTCGTCGCGTGCAGCGGCTATCCTGATTGCACGAACACGCGCGAGATTGAGAAGCAGGAGCCGGAGTCGGAAACGGGCGAAGAGGAGATCGAGCCGTGCGAAAACTGCGGGAAGCCGATGGTCGTCAAGCGCGGACGTTTCGGCCAGTTTCTCGCCTGTTCTGGGTACCCTGAGTGCAAGACGACGCGGAAGCTGATTGCGACCAAGCTGGGGGGGCTGCGGGCGGCCAAGGCGGACCAGATCCTCGACGAGAAATGCCCGCGCTGCGGATCGAATCTGGTCCTCAAGCAGGGTCGCTTCGGCGAGTTCACCGCCTGCACCAAGTACCCCGAATGTCGGTACATCAAGCACAAGACCACGGGCGTCAGATGTCCGAAGGACGCCGACCGGGGCGGCGAGGTCGTCGAGCGCAAATCGCGTCGCGGCAAGATGTTTTTTGGCTGCTCGAACTATCCGGACTGCGATTTCGTGCTCTGGAATCGTCCGGTCAACGAGAAATGTCCCAAATGCAGCACGCCGTTCCTGGTTGAGAAAACGACGAAGAAGCACGGACGGCAGCTGCTCTGCGGCAATGAAGACTGCGACTACGCCCGATCTGAAGAACTGGTTGAAACGACCGCGTAGTCTGCAGTCATGATCCATATCATCGGCGGAGGGCTGGCTGGTTCGGAGGCGGCGTGGCAGGCCGCGTCTGAGGGCGTTCCGGTCACGCTGTACGAAATGCGCCCCGGTCGGCCCACGGCGGTCCACAAGAGCGATCGCCTCGCCGAGCTTGTCTGCAGCAACTCGTTCCGAGGCGACAAGCTCGACAATGCCGTCGGCCTGCTCAAAGCCGAGATGCGCCGGCTCGGCTCTCTCGTCATGCGCGCCGCCGAGGCGAGCCGCGTGCCGGCCGGCGCTGCGCTTGCGGTCGACCGCGCACGCTTCGCGGAGACCGTCACCCGTGCCCTTGGCGAACATCCCCTTGTGACCGTGGTTCGCCAAGAGGTCGTGGCCATCCCTTCCTCGACTGAGCGCGACCCGGTGATTGTGGCTACCGGTCCGCTGACCTCCGATGCGCTCTCCGCCGACATTGCCCGGCTCGTCGGCCGCGAGCACCTCTCCTTCTACGATGCGATCAGCCCGATCGTCTCGGCCGAGTCGATCGATCAGGGCAGGGTCTTTCGCGCCTCGCGCTGGAACCGTAACGTCGGGCCCAGGCCTGACGCCACCTGCGAGGGGACCGGGCGCGCCATCGGTTGTGCCATCGATGATGGCCAGGGCGACTATCTGAATTGTCCGCTCACGCGGGACGAGTACGCGCGTTTTTACGACGCGCTGACGCACGCCGAATCGGCCACGGTCCACGACTTCGACCAGGAGAAGTTTTTCGAAGGCTGCCTGCCGATCGAGGTGATGGCCCACCGGGGCGTGGACACCCTGCGGTTCGGGCCGATGAAGCCGGTCGGACTCGTCGAGCCCCGAACGGGTCGTCCCCCGTACGCGGTTGTGCAGCTTCGTCAGGACAGTCTCGCGGGCGATCACTACAGCCTGGTGGGGTTTCAGACGCAGCTGAAGTGGGCCGAGCAGGCGCGTGTCCTGCGGCTGATACCGGGCCTCGAACGCGCCGAGTTCGTGCGCTTCGGCATGGTGCACCGGAACACGTATGTCAATGGGCCGCACGTGCTCGCCGACACGTGGCAGGTGCGAAGGCTGCCCTCGGTGTTCTTCGCGGGCCAGATGTCCGGGGTCGAAGGCTACGTGGAGTCGGCGGCCTCGGGGTTGATGGCCGGGCTGGGAGCAGCCGCCTTGGCCCGCGGCGAGCCGATCGCGACGCCGCCTCGCACGACGGCCATCGGCGCGCTGGCTCACTACGTGTCGCATGCGGATCCCGCACACTACGATCCGTCGAACATCACGTTTGGGATCATGGAGGCGCTGCCCTCCCCGCCGCGCAGCAAGCTGGAGCGGAAGCTCGCGCTGTCCGAGCGGGCGCTGGTGGATCTTGCGGCGTGGATGTCACGGCATTCATCACTTGCGCGCGGGGCCTCTCCGACACCCGAGCGCGAGAGTCTACGCTCGAGCGCGAGGTCTTTCGCGGCCGGGGGTGGGGCCCCGGCCGCAATAGGAAAAAGCTGACCAGCGCGCCGATGCCCCATCATCTTAAGGACTTCCTGCAATTTCTCAAGCTCAATCGCAATGCATCGGCACACACCGTGCGCGCGTACGGCAGCGATCTCACTCAGTTTCTCGGTTGCGTGGCGCGCGGGGCCGATGTCAAGGTGGGCGATCTCGATCCAGCGCGCCTCGATCGCCAGGCGATTCGCGCCTTCATGGCCGAGCTGCACCGCGAGCGGCAGTCGCGCGCGACGGCCGCTCGCAAGCTGGCGGCCGTGCGGACGTTTCTGCGATATCTGCGCCGCGAGCGGATCATTGCCGACAACCCGGGGGCATTGGTCGCGACGCCGAAGCGGGAGGTCCGCATGCCCGCGCACCTGTCGGAAGATGAGGTGACGGCGCTCATCGCGGCGGCATCGGACCAGACGCCGCTCGGACGCCGCGATCGGGCGATTCTCGAGCTCTTCTACGCCTCTGGACTCCGTGTGAGCGAACTGGCCGGACTCGACCTCGAGGACGTCAATCTCGGCGCCAAGATGACCCGGGTACTCGGGAAGGGCGGCAAGGAGCGGATCATCCCGTTCAACAGCAGCACCGCGAAGGCGATCCGCGCGTATCTCAGCGATCGGGACCGGATAATTCGCTCACGGGCGAGCGCGGGTCCGGCTGAAGCCGGACGCCACGTACGCGCCCAGCCGTTGTTCATCAACTATCGCGGCGGACGGCTGACGGTGAGGAGCATCGGTCGACTGGTCCGGCGTTACGTCGCGGCATCGAGCGCCCGGATGGGCATTAGTCCGCACGCGCTGCGGCACTCATTTGCAACACATCTGCTCGAGCGTGGGGCCGACCTGCGGGCGATTCAGGAGTTGCTCGGCCACGCGCGCCTGAGCACGACGCAGCGCTATACACACGTCAGTACGGCGCAGCTGCTCGAGGTGTACCGAAAGGCGCACCCTCGAGCCTAAGACGCGGCGGCGACGGGCGGCGTCAGCGGCGCGGCCCGGCGGCCGCGGGGGAATTCGATGCCAAGCGTCTTGATCTTGTAGTTCATCACCCGGGGACTGATCGAGAGGAGCTCGGCCGCGTCCTTCTGCACCCAGTTTGACATCTTCAGGGCTTCAACCAGGGCATGGCGCTCGATGTCGTCGAGCGGGATGCCGGTTGGAGGAATCTTGACCACCGGCGCCTGATCGCGTCCGCCGCCGGCAGTCGGCGTGTCACCGAGACGCAGATCGGCCGCCGTGATGACCCGGCCCTCGGCCAGCAGCATGGCCCGCTCGATCGTGTTCTCGAGCTCACGGATGTTGCCGGGCCAGTTGTAGCGCATCAGCAGCTTCTGCGCGTCAGCGTCAAGTCCATCGATCCGTTTCTTCAACTCGGCAGCGAATCGCCCGATGAACGTGCTGGCGAGCGACACGATATCCTCCTTGCGCTCGCGTAGCGGCGGCATCTCAATGGAGACGACGTTGAGCCGATAGTAGAGGTCCTCGCGGAATTGGCCCGCCTGCACCATGGCCGGCAGATCGCGGTTGGTGGCCGCAATCAGCCGCACGTCGACGCGCAAGGTTCTGGTGCCGCCGAGGCGCTCGAACTCATGCTCCTGCAGCACGCGAAGGATCTTGGCCTGCGTGCTGGCGCTCATGTCGCCTATCTCGTCGAGAAACATGGTTCCGCCGTCGGCCTGCTCGAAGCGGCCGATGCGCTGCTTGTCGGCGCCGGTAAACGCGCCCTTTTCATGGCCAAAGAGCTCGGACTCGAGCAGGTTCTCCTGCAGGGCGGCACAGTTCACCTTGACGAAATTGCGCGCGCTGCGGAGCGAATTATGGTGTATCGCACCCGCGATCAGCTCTTTGCCGGTTCCCGTCTCCCCGCGGATCAGCACGGTCGTGTTGCTCTTGGCGACCTTCTTGACGATGTCGAGCACGCGTTCAAGCGCCGGACTCGATCCGACAATCCGGTCGAAGTTGTAGATATCCTGTTGGGTGCCGCGGAGGTACTCGAGCTCGTGCTTGAGGCGCTTGACCTCGAGGGCCTTCTCGATCTTGACCTCCATCTCCTCGATTTCGAACGGCTTCTGCACGTAGTCGAAGGCGCCGATCTTCATGGCCTCGACCGCGGTGTTCACCGAACCGAATGCCGTCATCAGGATGACGGCCGTCGTGGGGTGCAGCGCCCGGCAGGTGCGCAGCACATCCATGCCATCGCTGCCGCCCATCTTCAGATCGCTCAGGACGACATCGAAATAGTTATCGTGCAGACGCTCGATGGCGGCGTTGCCATTCGAGGCTTCTTCTACCTCGTGGCCCGCGCCGGTGAGCCCGCGGAGCAGTCCGCGCCGCAGCGCGTCGTGGTCATCGGCAATGAGAATGCGGCCCATGTCTTGTCCCCTCTGTGTGAACCGGACGGAATACTACTTGATCCACCCTGTGGTGCTCGACACGGGCAACGTGACGCGAAAACGTGTGCCCGCGCCGCTGCTGTTCACGTCGATGCGTCCGTCATGCGCGTCGACGATCTTCCGCACGATGGCCAACCCGAGACCGGAACCCTGGGGCTTGGTCGTGAAGAAGGGATCGAAGATCTTGTCGGTCAGATCCGCCGGCACGCCCGGCCCATCGTCGAGGATGTCGACAACGACGGTCGCCGCCGGGGGCTCGACCCCAGCGAGAGCCGGGCCCTCATCGCTCGTGCCGGTCGCGGCGCTGATCGTGATGTGACCGCTGCCGTCAAGTGCTTCGAACGCGTTGGCCAGCAGGTTGACGAACACCTGACACAACTGATGCTGATCCCCATCGATGACCGGCAGGTCGGACGCCATGGCGACGTTGACCGAAACGGCCCCGCGCGGGGCTTTGGTGTCGGCCATCGTCACGGCCTGGTGGATGACCTCGGCGACATGGGTGCGCTCGACCTGCAGCCGGATCGGCCGCACGAACTCGAGCATCTCGACCACGATGGCGTTGGCCAGTTTGGCCTCGCTGATGATGTCGGCGAGCAATGACTGCGCGTCGGTCGAATCGGGAACCTGGCGCCGAAGGAGGCCTGCCATCACCTCGATGCCCGCCAGCGGATTCTTTAGTTCGTGTGCGATGCCCGCGGCCATTTCACCAAGCGACGCCAGACGATCCCGCAGACGTTCTCGTTCTTCGAGCTGTTCGACCTGCGTCAGATCCTTGAAGAACATCACGGCGCCGATCGCGCGGCCGCCGTCGTCCTTGACCTGCGACAACGTGTAACCGATGACGCGATCGAGATCCTTCAGGCGCAGTTCGGCGCGGTTGGGCAAGTGGCTCAACTCGAAGGCGCTGGCGAGCACGCGGATGACGGCCGGCCGATCCCGGAGAACCTCCGCGAACAGGCGTCCCAGATCGCCTGGCTGACGCGTGAGCCCGAAGATTCGATACGCCTCGTCGTTCATCAGCGCCAGCGTGCCGTCGCGTCGAAACGCGATGACGCCGTTGCGCATACTGGTGACGACCTGCCGGAAGAAGCGGTCCTCTGCCGAGCGATCCTCAGGCGCCGAACGGCGGCTCTTAGCGAGCCGGTCGCCGCGTGGAGACGTCAGGGCGGATCGACGAGGGATTCGCGAGCGGCGACGCCGGGTCATCTGGGGGCACACTGGCCGTGTTACTCGATGGCGGCGGGGGGCAAACACTGTGCCCGCGCTCAACCGGAACCGAGAGGGAAAAAGCCGACTGAATCAATGAGTTACGGCGTAGACGACAGGGGCAAGCATAACAGAATCGTAATCCACTAACCGTTTTGTCGCACCTCGGCGAGACCCGTGGCGACGTGCAGCTCCTCCCACTGGTGCATGAGATCGCCAACTTGCCACATCAAGGCCTGATGCTGGTCGATGAGAGGCTGCGCGGCGATGCGGTCGTTGTAGAAGCCCGGCGCGGCCATCTTTTGCTCGATCTCGCGAATGGCCGCTTCGCATGAGGCGATGCGGGTTTCGAGCTGGTCGATCTCGGCCCGACGCGCCTGTTTGACCCGTTCGCGCCGCCGCCCTTCGGCGTCGGCGCGCTTCTTGTTCTCGTTCCGGTCCTTCTGGCTTTCTCGCGATGCCCCATCATTCTTAATTGCGTGGGGCCCCACCCCGGACGCACTCGCGGCATTTTTCACTTCTCGCGGGGCCCCACCCCCGCTCGTCTCGCTCGCCGCTTTGCGCTCGCTCGGGCCGCGGGCGCTGCGCTCGTGCGTATCTAGAACGGAATGTCGCCGACCCGCATTTGGATGGCTCCCATCCTGCCATCCTGCAATTCTGCCATCCTGCAATCCCTGTGGGTGGTCCTTGTGCCAGAGGTATTCCTTGTAGGTGCCGGGATAGACGATCGCCTGGCCGTTGGCAACTTCAATGATCTTCGTGGCCAGCCGCTCGACGAAGTACCGATCGTGCGACACAAAGCTGAGCGTGCCGCCATAGTCGACGAGCGCGTCGAGCAATACTTCTTTGGAATCCAGATCGAGATGGTTCGTCGGCTCGTCGAGCAACAGGGTGTTCGATGGGCACAGGAGCATCCGCGCGACGGCCAGGCGGGTTCGCTCACCACCAGAGAGCACCCGTACGGGCTTGTAGACATCGTCTCCAGAGAAGAGGAACCCGCCGAGGATGTGCCTGATCATGGGGACCATCTGCAGGGGTGATCCCGAGGCCAGCGTCTCATAGACCGTGAGGGAGGGATCGAGCCGCGTGGCTTCATCCTGCGCGAAGTACTGGATGACGAGGTTGTGGCCTTCGACACGCCGACCATCGTCTGGGGACTCCGCCCCGGAGAGCATGCGCATCAGCGTTGATTTGCCGGCGCCGTTGCTCCCGACGAGCGCGATGCGGTCACCTCGCTCGATGTGCAGGTCGACGTGGCGGAAGACCACAAGGTCTCCATACGCCTTCCGAGCGCTCTTGAGCTCGAGCACGGTACGGCCGCTCTTGCCGCACGTGGGGAAATCGAAGTGGATTCTCTTGTGCTCGGGCGGCACCTCAATCGGCACGACCTTCTCGATCAGCTTGATTCGGCTCTGGACCTGCGACGCTTTGGTGGCCTGATAACGGAAGCGATCGATGAACATCCGGATGCGCGCGATTTCTTCGTCTTGTTCGCGCTTCGCCTTCCGGAGCGCATCGATCCGCGCCTGATGCTCGACGAGATACGCGCTGTAGTTGCCCACGTAGTCGGTCAGCTTCCTGAGCGTGAGGTCGGCGATGCGCGTGACGACGGCGTCGAGAAAGAACCGATCGTGGCTGACAAGAATCACGGCGTGCGGGTAGTCGTTGAGGTACGTCTCGAGCCAGTTGCGCGCCTCAAGATCCAGATGATTGGTGGGTTCGTCAAGGAGCAGCAGGTTTGGCTGGCCGAGCAGCAGCTTGGCGAGCGCGATTCGCATCTGCCATCCGCCTGAGAACGTCTCGGTCGGTCGCTCGAAGTCGGCCCGCTTGAAGCCGAGGCCAGAGAGCACGGTCGCCGTCTTGAGGTCGATGCTGTAGCCGTCGTGCAGCCGGAAGCGATCCTGCAGGTCGCTGTAGCGGACCAGCATCGAGTCGTGCTCGGATTCCGGAATCGACGGATGGCCGAGACGCTCTTCGAGCGCATGCATCTCGGCCTTGATGGCCAGCAGGTCGCCAAAGGCCGCCGCGGCCTCATCGACGAGCGTGCGGCCCGCATGCGTCAAGCCATCCTGCGGCAGGTAGCCGACCGTCAGGGAGGCCGGCCGCAGGATGGCGCCTGAATCCGCCTCCTCGAGGCCGGCCATCATTCGCAGCAGCGTGGTCTTGCCGGCGCCGTTCGGACCGCACAGCCCAATCCGTTCGCGGTCGGTGATTTGCCACGTGACAGAATCGAACAGCACGCGGTCGCCGAACGATTTCGTCAGCTCAGAGAGCTGGATCATTCTCCCAGGGCCTTGGCGGCTGCCGCCAGGACCTGTGGCACGCGGAACGGCTTGGTGAGATAGCCGGCGACGCCAAGGTTGACGGCCTCGATGGCGCTCGACTCGGTCGAGAAACCGGTGATGATGATGACCGGCAGATCCGCTTTGTACCGCTTCGCCTCGCGGATCAAAGTCAGTCCATCCATCCCGGGCATCTTGAGGTCTGCGATCAGCAGATCGTACGGATACATCCGCATGCGCTCGAGCGCCGATCGTCCATCAGGGGCGACATCCACGTCGTATTCGGCGAGTGCGAGCGTTTTCGCCAGCAGATCCCGAATGCTCGCCTCATCGTCGACGACGAGCACGCGCGGGCGCGCGGCTCCGCCAGCAGGTCGGACGGGCGCGGCCGACGCGGCCGGACGCGAGCCGCCTCGTGGACGCTGGCTGTCGAGCCATGCGTCGATGTCACGCTTGCGGAAGCGCCACTGGCGGCCGACGCGCACCGCCGGAATCTTGCCGGCCTTGATCAGGCGGTAGACCGTTCGCAGGTTGACCTGGAGGTACTCCAAGACCTCTTCGGTCGTCAGAAACGTTTCATCGATCATGGGATCGGCGTCCCGGCGCCGGCGTCACGGGTAACTCGACGGTAAACACGGCCCCGCCGTCTGGGTGATTCGAGGCGACAATCTGTCCGCCGTGCTCCTGCACGATTCCATAGGCGATGGCCAGGCCAAGCCCGGTGCCCTGGCCGACTTCCTTCGTCGTGTAGAAGGGCTCGAACAGGCGCGAGAGCACGTCAGGCGCGATCCCGCCCCCGGTGTCGCGGACGGTCGCCACCACGGCATCCTTCGTCGGTCGCACGGCGGTCGTAATCTCGATGCGGCCGCCGCCGCCCGCCGAGGCAATCGCGTGCTCGGCGTTGATCACGATGTTGAGAAATACCTGGTGCAGCAGCAAGGAATCGCTCGAGACGCGCGGCAATTTCTCCTCATAGTGTCGCACGACTTCGATGTCGGCGGCGCGACACGCCGACGCCCGCAGCGCCACAACCTTCTGAAGCACCCCGTTGAGGCTGACCGCCCGGCGCTCCAGTCGCCGCGAGCCGGCAAAGACCAATAGGTTGCGCACGATCTTCGCGGTGCGATCGGCCTCGCGGTAGATCGTCTGCAACTCCCGCCGCAGCGGCTTGGGGAACGCCCCGGTCGTGCGCAGCAGTTCCAGGTGTCCCAGGACGCCCTGGAGCGGGTTGTTCAGCTCGTGGGCGATCCCGGCGATGAACTGACCGAGCGCCGCCAGCTTCTCTGACTGCGTGAGCCGCCGCCGCAGCTCCTCCCGTTCGGCTTCGAGCTGAGTCTGCAACGTGAGATCGCGGGCGACGATGACACTCCCGACGCGATCGCGCTCGTTGTTGAGCAGGTCGGTCACCGTCACCATGAACGGGCCGCGCAGCGTCGGGTCGAGGATCTCACGCGTGGTGGGCTCCGAGGGCCCGACGGGCCGGACCGATGCGGACAGCTCGCCGAGCCACGCGGCGAGTTCGGGCCCGATGCAGTCCGCGAGCGGCTGGTCGAGCAACTGCTCGCGTGCGCGCCCCAGACGCGCGGCGAACGCCTTGTTCACGTGTACGATCCGACCGCGCCGATCGGAGACGGCCACCAAGTGTGCGATCGAATCGAAGGTATTTTCCAGCTCACGCCGTGAGCGCATGACGTCGTCGAGCAGCTGCATGTTCTCGATCGCGCCGGAGAGCTGCCGCCCAAGCTCGTCCGCGCGGTCGAGGAGGTCTAACTCGCCGCCGGGCTCGATGCGCACGCCTTCGAAGATGATCGTGCCCAGGGCGCGGCGACGGCCACGCAGCGGCACCGTGACTGTGGAAGTCACGGTGGCGTCGGCGCCGCCCATCGTCTCGGCGCGCGCGCGACGCATGGCCGCCGCCACGGGCGACAGCGGATCGTCTGCATCGACGCGGGCATCACGGGCGGCGTGATCGGCGTCCGAGGATGCCTGGAGCACCAGATGACGCGCGCGGCGATCGTGAATCCACACCGAGGTGCGATCGGCGCCGAAGAGGCGGTTCGCCCCGTGACAGAAGATGTCGAGCCCAGCTGCCAGGCCGAGCGTCGCCGAAAGGCTCTCGGAGAACTCATCAAAGACTTGGCGGAGGTCGCGCTCGAGCTCGTCCCGCTGGCGAAGCCGGCAGAGCTCCAGTGCCGTCAAAAACGCGTCGGCCACCTGCGGGGCCTCGTGTCGCACCGAGGTGGCCGACACCGGACCGGCGAATCCGACGGCCAGCAAACCCACGCGGTCGGTGCCGTGCGCGAGCTGAAAGAGGAGCGCCGCCCGCGTATCAAGACGGCCCGCCAGATCGGGCATCTGCCGATCGGCGTCGGTGACCAGCAGCGGCGCCCGCCCGGCGAACGCCGCCGCCACGAGCGCCGCTTCATCGGCGGCGGGCAGCCAGGGGTCGGTATGCAGCACCTCGAGGCCGAACCCTGAGGTCGCCTGCATGGCGCCGTTCCGCGGATTGTGTTCGAAGAGCAGAGAGCGCGTGCCGCCCGTCACGTCGAGCGCATGCTGATGGAGGTGCGGGAGAAGATCGGTCAGCCGCGGTGTGTGAGCGAGCAGCGACACCAGGACCGCCGGCGCTGTCGCGGTGCCGGTCGGCGCCTTCCCGTCGGAGGGACGGGTCAGTCGCCGTGTTCGTGTGTCTCCGGACATCAGTAGTTTGACCGAGGATGGGCCGGAGCCCGATCCGCTTCACGCAGGCGCAGGCGGGGACCGCTCGGCTGCCGATTGTACGCGATCGATCGATCGTCCCTCAACTGGCGTGGTCGTGGCCCGAACCGTGGGCACTCCCTCCAAGCGATTCACTGCATTGAGGTTAGAGCCTTGACCAGCGTCGGAAGGTCCTCAGCATGCGCTTCAGGCCATTGCCCGCCATCTGCCGTCTAATTACCTCAATGAAGAGAGGACCGTCGCGCTCCGCATGACGTGGACAGACGAAGAGCTCGTCGCGCGATCCATCAGCGGCGATGCCGACAGCTTCAACGAACTCATCCGGCGATGGGAGCGTCCCATCTACGCCCTCGCGTACCGCACGATCGGTCGGGAGGAGGACGCGCGCGACGTGTGCCAGGAGACGTTTCTCCGCGCGTTTCGAGCGCTCCAGGGCTTCCGCGGTCAGGCCAAATTTTCCTCGTGGCTGTATCGGATTGCGCTCAATCTGTGCCACGACTGGATCCGGCGGGAGCGGCGGACGCCGGTCGTGCAAGCTCCCGAGGATGTCGACCTGATGGCTCTGGCGGCCGCAGCCGGGCCGTCAGAGTCAGTCGAGGATCTGCTCGCGCGCAAAGACCTCACGCGCGCGGTCGAGCGTGCGATGGCGCTGCTGCCCGATGAACAGCGGACGGCGATCGTCTTGAAGGAGTATCACGATCTGACCTTCCAGGAAATCGCCGACCTGGTGGGCTGTCCGCTGAGCACGGTGAAGACGCGCTTGTATCAGGGACTCACGGTGCTTCGCCGAGAACTGGCGAAGAGTGGCGGGTCGGAGCGGCCCCGGCTGAGATCCGTTGCGGGTCGGACCTCTTGATATCGGGTGGGATTGAGGATCATGAGAGACACACACTGCGATTACTCTGGCGATCGAGACGAGGCGCTCGTCGCGTATCTCTACGATGACATCGATCCGGCCGCGCGCGCCCTGTTCGATGCGCATCTGACAACATGCGCGGCGTGCCGTGACGAGTTGTCCGGGCTCGCGGGCGTTCGCGCCCGGCTCGGGCGGTGGCTGCCCCCGGAGCGCCAGCCAGCCGCCGCCAGCCGCTCGTCGCCAGCCACGAGCCACCAGTCACCAGCCACACGGAGAACGTGGTGGCGGGAGATTCCGGCGTGGGCGCAAGCGGCTGCCGCGCTACTGTTTCTTGGCGTCGCCGCTGGCATCGCAAACTTCGACGCGCGTTACGACAGTAGCGGCCTCAGTGTGCGGACCGGTTGGTCGAAACGCGCCGAGAGCGCCGTGCCGGCTCCTGTCCGTGGACCAGAGACAAATGCTCCCTGGCGGTCGGACATCGCCGCGCTCGAACAGCGGCTTCGAGCTGAGATCGGCCGGTCGAACAATGCAGGGACCACCCTCGCGTCGGTGGCGACGCGGCCCGATCGCCCGGCAGCGGCGCTCGACGCTGAGACGCTGGGGCGTGTACGGTCACTCATCGGCGACAGCGAACGGCGCCAGCAGCGTGAACTTGCGTTGCGCGTCGCCGAGATCATGCGCGACGTCAACGCACAGCGCCAGGCCGATCTTGTCAAGATTGATCGGAGCCTGGGCCTGATGCAGAACAACGCCGGCATGGAAGTGTTGAAGCAGCGCGAGCTGCTCAATTACGTCTTGCGCACGTCCCAAAGACAGCGATAGGGAGGTTGATCGTGAAGGTGATCATGTCAATGATGGTCGGCGGGCTCGTGGCGAGCGCGGGCATGGGGTCCGCGCAAACCACGGCCGAGGCGAGGGCCGCCGCCGAGCAGCGGCAGTCACGTTATCAGATTGGCGTGATGGAGCGGGTCCTCGAGGGTGCCGTCGAGCACGGGGCCTCGGAAATGCGGAGTCGCTGGCAGACGGTGATGCAGACCGAAATGCTCATCTTGGACAACGCGCGCGTCCGCGGCTTCAGGCTGGAAGGCTACGGTGTGTTCTTCGACGTCATCGTGCCGTCGGTCGAAGGGACGCTCGCCTGGAGCTTCCGCGTGCTGGATCAGAACGACCTCGGTCTGAACAGCGCCCTTCAGGCGATCAAGGCGTACGTCGCCGCCGCCGGCAACGCCGACCTCGAACAGGCACTCAAGCGGATCGAGCTCCAGGTCGATCCGACCATCCTGGCGCGAGCCGCGTCGCCCTCTGCGGGCTCTGGGGCCAGAAACGCGGTTGGGTCGGCTGCGTCGACCGGCGCTGATAAGGCTCCAGCCGATCCGATCCTCAGCGATCCGTTGGAAACCTTCCGGACCGAGGTGAAGCAGGCACTGATGGACGCCATGCTCGATCACAGCAGTTCGCTTGGGATTGGCCCGGCTGAGTGGCTGACCGTGGCGGCCCGTCGCAACGAAGACCGGCCGCAGCTCGCGCCGGCCGACAGCGACGCCCGGACCGTGTTTATTCGCGTCCGTGGCAGCGATTTGCTGGCGTTTCTAGCCCGCCAGATCTCGCGCGAAGAGGCACTCAAGCGCATGGAGGTGCGAGTGTTCTAGAATAGCGCGCATGTGCGCGTCGCTCAGGCCTCGCCTCCTCTTCGTTCTGCTGTCGGGACTTGTCGTCGCAGGCTGCGGTGACCCCACCGTCAACCTCAAGCAGGGTTTGCAGCTGGAGATTGTTTCCACCGGCTGGTTCGACGCCGGCATCGTCGACGGTAAGAACAAGCTGGTCCCAGCCCTCGTCATTAAACTGCAGAACGTCTCGGACCAGAACCTGGTATCCCTGCAGATCAACGCCATCTTTCACCGCGTGACTGAGACCCAAGAGTGGGGCACCGGATTCATCACCGCGGCAGGGTCCGGTGGCCTTCGGCCGGGGATGACGACGGCGCCTCTGACTGTGAAGTCGCACCTCGGGTACACCGGCACTGAGCCGCGTGCCGAGATGCTCAATAACTCAAGGTTCGTCGACGCGAAGGTCGATCTGTTCGCCAAGTACGGATCGATCCAATGGACGAAGATCGGCGAGTCTGTCATCTCGCGTCAGCTCCTCGCCCCATGACCCCGGCGCGGTCCGCGTGACCGGGAACGTCTCGCCGTCGCTGGATCGACGCCTCGGTCCGTTGGACGCCGCTGCCATCGTCGTCTCCAACGTCATTGGCGGGGGCATCTTTTTCGTCCCGATTCTCGTGGCGCAGATCCTCCCCGACGCCCGATCGATTCTGATCGTCTGGGCGGTCGGCGGCGGACTGGCCTTTGCGGGCGCCATGGCGTACGCCGAGCTCGCGGCGCTTCGGCCTCACGCGGGCGGCGAATATGTATATTTGCGCGAGGCGTACGGGCCAGCGGCCGCGTTTCTGAGCGGATGGACGTCGTTTGTCGCCGGGTTTTCAGGAGGCATTGCCGCCAGCGCGTTGGCGCTGGCCGATTACGTCGGGCGGTTCGCCCCCGCAGCGGCTGACGTCACGCCGCTCTTGACCCTCCCCGTGCCCGGCATTCCGCTCAACGTGTCGCCCAAGACGCTGGTGGCGCTCGTCGCGATCACCGGATTAGCGCTCGTGCACATTCGGGGTTTGCGACTGGGCCGTGTCGTGCAAAACGTGCTGGCCGGGACGAAAGTTGCGGCACTTGTGATCTTTGTCGCCCTCGGCTTCGCCATTGGCCGTGGAACGCCGACGCCGCTCGTGAGTTCGGCAACCACCGGCATCACGCCAATGCTGCTGGCGCTCATTCCCGTCATGTTCACGTATTCGGGCTGGAACGCCGCAGCGTACGTGGCCGAGGAAGTGCGATCGCCGGAACGGAACCTGCCACTCGCGCTGGGGCTGGGGACGCTGGCGGTCGTCGCGATCTATCTGGGCCTCAATGCGCTGTATCTGTATGCCGTCCCGATCGCCGAGCTGGCGGCGGTTCCCGGCGCCCGCCTGATTGACACCGTCGCGGAGCACCTGTTCGGCGTGGTCGCCGGCGGTCTGCTCGCCGCCTTCTCGATCGTCAGTCTCGCGGCTGGAGTGAGCGCCATGCTGATTGCGGGCCCGCGCGTGTATTTCGCGATGGCGCGCGACGGGGTATTTGCGGCGCGCGCCGGCGACATTCATCCGCGCTCGCGCGCGCCGGTGGGTGCCGTGGTCGCGCAGGCGATGTGGAGTGGCGTCCTCGTCCTGTCGGGAACGCTGTCCGAGCTCGTGAGCTACACCGGGTTTGCCGTAGTACTCTTCTCGGCCATTGCCGTAGCGGCGGTGTTCGTGCTGCGGTATCGGCAGCCCAACGCACGGCGTCCGTTTCGAGCCTGGGGCTATCCATGGGCGCCGGCGATCTTTGTTGCTGCGAGTGCTGTGATGCTCGTCAACGAAATCTGGCGGAGCCCCGGTACCTCGGCGGCGGGGCTCGCCATCATGACCGCAGGGGTGCCGGTCTACTGGTGGATGCGCCGCCGGGCCGTCAACAACACCGACAGCGTCAGGAGCAGCCGCGCGCCATCGCTGGCAGTGAACCCCAGCCGCGATCGGGGCGAGCGTCGAGCCAGATAGTCCAGCACCGCGCGCGCCGCCCGGGTGGTCAACGGTCCCGTCGCTCGCAGGTCCACGCGACCGAGATCGCCGCTACGTGCTGACGCCGGACACGGCTCAATGATACAGTCGGAAAATCGATGATTCACGCGACAACGATTCTCGCGGTCCGGCATCGTGACCGCGCCGTCCTGGCCGGCGACGGACAGGTGACGTTCGGCCAGACTGTGGTCAAGCAGCGGGCCCGCAAGATTCGGCGGCTCTACAACGATCGCATTCTCGCCGGGTTTGCCGGCTCGGCGGCCGATTCGTTCGCCCTGTTTGCGCGGTTCGAGTCCAAACTCGAGCAGTATCGTGGCAACCTGGAACGCTCGGCTGTAGAGCTGGCGAAGGACTGGCGCACCGATCGCATCCTCCGGCGGCTCGAGGCGATGCTGGTCGTGCTCGACAAGACATCGATGTTCCTGCTGTCGGGTACCGGCGATCTCATCGAGCCCGACGATGGCATCGTGGCCATCGGCTCCGGAGGGCCCTACGCGCTGGCTGCCGCCAAAGCGCTCGCGCACAACACCGATCTGGACGCGCGCGCGATTGCCGAGCAGGCGATGGCGATTGCCGCGGAAATCTGCATCTACACGAACGCCAACATCGTGCTGGAAGAGCTGTAGTGGCCATCTCGCTGCCTGAAACCACGCAGACCTCGGCCGACAGCCTGACGCCGCGGCAGATCGTCGCCGAGCTGGACAAGTACGTGATTGGTCAGGCCGCAGCCAAGCGGGCCGTGGCCATCGCACTGCGCAATCGGATGCGGCGCCAGAAGCTGGCGCCGGAGCTCGCCGAGGAGATCGCGCCGAAGAACATCCTGATGATCGGGCCGACCGGCGTCGGCAAGACCGAGATTGCCCGGCGGCTCGCGCGGCTGGCGCAGTCGCCGTTTCTCAAGGTCGAGGCCTCGAAGTTCACCGAGGTCGGGTACGTCGGACGCGACGTGGAGTCGATGGTCCGCGATCTGGTGGAGCTCGGCGTCGACATGGTCCGCGCGGAGCGTCTCGATGAGGTACGCGGGAAAGCCGGACTGAACGCCGAAGACCGCCTGCTCGACATCCTACTGCCGCCCACGCGGCCGACCTCACCCGACGAGGACGTCTCCGCCGTGCGCGAGCAGCAGCAGCAGACGCGCGAACGATTCCGCGATCAGCTCCACGCCGGTCGCCTCGACGACCGGATCGTCGAGATCGATGTCAGGGAGAAATCGTTCCCCTCCTTCGAGATCTTCGCCGGGTCCTCTATCGAGGAGATCGACGTCAATCTGAAGGACATGTTGCCTGGTCTGTTCCAGGGCAAGACGAAGCGGCGACGGATGAAGGTCTCCGAGGCCGTGGAGTACCTGACACAAGAAGAGGAGCAGAAGCTCATTGACATGGACAGTGTCGCGCGGACGGCGGTCGTTCGCGTGGAACAGGCCGGCATCATCTTCGTTGACGAGATCGACAAGATCGCCGGGCGCGAAGGGGGCCAGGGTCCGGACGTGAGCCGCGAAGGCGTGCAGCGCGACATCCTCCCCATCGTCGAGGGGACGACGGTGAACACGAAGTACGGCATGGTGCGCACCGATCACATTCTGTTCATCGCGGCCGGCGCGTTTCATGTCTCAAAGCCGTCGGATCTGATTCCGGAGCTGCAGGGCCGGTTTCCCATCCGCGTGGAACTCGAGCCGCTTGGCAGAGAGGAGTTCGTGCGAATTCTCACGGAACCGCGCAGCGCACTCGTCAAGCAGTACATGGCCCTGATGGAGACCGAGGGGATTACGTTGACGTTCACCGCGGATGCGATCCACGCCATTGCGGACTTCGCGACGAGAGTCAACGAGCGCACCGAGAATATCGGCGCCCGCCGCCTGCATACCGTGATGGAAAAGCTGCTCGACGAGATTTCCTTCGAAGGACCGGATCTCGTCGAGAAGACGGTGACGATCGACGAGGCGTACGTCACGAAGATGCTGGCGGCCATCGTCAAGAATGAGGATCTGTCGCGGTACATTCTGTGACGCAGGAGGGGTCGTGAAAGAGACTCCCGTCCCCTTTGTCGTGCTGCTCCTCGTCGCGGTGCTCACCGCCGCCTGTGGCAAGAGGGGCGCGCCGCTCCCGCCCCTTGTCAAGCTCCCAGCCGCGCCCGCCGAGCTCAGGGCTGAACGCCGCGGCGACACGGTTCATCTGCGGTTCACGGTTCCGAAAGCCAATACCGACGACACGCGTCCCGCAAACGTGGCCCGCGTCGACATCTACGGGTTCAGCGGCCCCCTCGCGGTGACCGACGAAGATCTGATCAGGCAGGGCACGCGGATCGCCAGCGTACCCGTCAAGACGCCGCGCGATCCGAACGACACCATCGAGCCCGGCGAATCTGAGGACGGGTTGGCGCCACTTGTGGGCGACGGACTCGATCAGGGAGCGAGTACCGGCGTCCAGGAGACGCTGGCGCCGGCCGGGACGAGTCCTGCCGCACCAGGCGCGATCGTGCGAACCTACGTGGGTGTGGGCGTGACGGCCAAGGGGCGCAGGGGGCCCTTCTCGGTGCGCGCGGCCGTTCCGATCGGGCCGTCGCCCTTGGCACCGAGGGGGACGAGTGCGACGTACGACGAGCTGACCATCACGATCACGTGGCAGGCGGTTGACGGGCCTGCCCAGGAATCAGCCGCCGGTGCGCCGGCGGCGGCCGGCACCACGCTGAGAGCGATTGCGTACCATGTGTACGAAGTCCCTTCGACCTTTGTGCCTGAAACGTCCGGCTCGATCCGGATGCCACAGCAGACCGTCGCGGCAGAAACGCGACTCACGGACGCGCCCGTAGCGGACACGCGGTACCTCGACACGCGCATGGCGTGGGGTGCGACGCGATGTTATATCGTCCGGGCGGTGCTGAGTCTTGACGCGCTGGCCGTGGAGGGTGGCGAGGCGTCGCCGGCCTGCGTCACGCTGATTGACACGTTCCCACCCCTGGCGCCGACCGGGTTGCAGGCGGTCGCCGGCGAGGGAACGATCAGCCTGATCTGGGACGCCAATGCCGAGATGGATCTGGACGGGTACGTCGTGATGCGGGCCGTCCGGCCCGGCGAGGCGTTCATATCGATCACCCCAGATCCGATTCACGAGACAACTTTCAGGGACGAGGTGCCGGCGGGCGGTCTCTACGCCTATGCGGTCGTGGCGGTCGACCGGGCCGGCAACCGCAGTCCGTCGTCGAACCGCGTCGAAGAGACCGGACGGTGAGTTACCATGGGATTGCTGATTTCGGATTGTGGATTGTTGGTTGGTACCGCGTTGGTGAGCACGACGGATCGAGCTTGGCTTAGATGGGCCGACCAATCGGCAATCAGCATTCAGCAATCAGCTATGTAAGGAGTCACCTATGAAGCTCTTCGTCGATACCGGCAGCATCAAGGACATCGAGGCCGTCGCGGCCCTGGGCATTCTCGATGGCGTGACGACCAATCCGTCGCTCTTGGCGAAGGAACCGGGCGACTTCCGGCAGAATCTGAAACGGATCTGCGACATCGTCAAGGGCCCGGTGAGCGGTGAAGTGACCGCGACCGATGTCGCCGGGATGCTCCGGCAAGGCCGCGAGATTGCGAAGATTGACGACCATATGGTGGTGAAGGTGCCACTGACACGAGACGGCATCAGAGCGTGCAAGACGCTTTCGGGCGAAGGCATTCGTGTCAACGTGACGCTGGTATTTTCAGCGGCGCAGGCCATCCTTGCCGCCAAGGCTGGCGCCACCTTCGTCAGCCCGTTCGTCGGCCGGCTCGATGACATCGCGACCAACGGCATGGATCTGATTCGCGAGATCGTGGACATCTACGACAACTATGAGTTCGCGACCGAGGTTCTCGTGGCGAGTTGCCGCCATCCGATTCACATCGTCGAGGCGGCCCGGATGGGGGCCGATATCTGCACCTGCCCGCCGGCGGTGATCGACCAGATGTTCAACCACCCGCTGACGAGCATCGGGCTCGAGAAGTTCCTTGCGGATTGGGAGAAGTCGCAGGCAGCTCGCGTCTGACCAGCCACCAGCGGACCGGGGGCCTGCCGCCAGCCCCCATCCGACCCGCCGGTTGGCGCGACATCCCGTAACGCGCCGTAATGTCTGGCTTTGGCCGGACTACAATAGAGGCTGGTCTAGCGTGCTTCTCACCGAACTGGGCAGTGCTTTTGCAAGAAGCCGACCGACCCCCTTCAGACGTGAACGTCAAACACGCATTGATGCGCAAGATACTGTCGCTGAACGTGCACACCGCCGGTACAGGAGCCACAGAAGGCGCTGAGGGGACGTCTGCGGACGCGGGTGCGCCGCCCGGTCGTCCTCTCATGAACCTGTTGGGTCGACTTCCGGTGCGAAGGATTCTTCGGTACACCGGCCTGAGCCTGATGCTGGCCGTTGCGATCCTTGCCGCGTCCCTCGTAGCATCGCTGACGGTCGATCTGGGGCCTTCGGTGCGCTCGTACGCGGAATCGGCCGGGTCCAGGTACATCGAGCGGCCGCTTCACATCGGCAAGCTCTCGATCCATCTGCTCACGGGCCGGGTCGTCGTAGAGGATCTGGCGATCGAGGGCGTGCGTCCCGGAGATCGACCCTTCTTCACCGCGAAACACATTGCAGTGGCCCTCGACTGGACTACGGCGTTCCGACGCATTCCGGAGATCACGATCGCGTCGGTGGAGATGACCGACTGGCAGATGCTGGCTGAGAAATGGGAACGCGGGAGGCACAACTTCCCGAAGTTCGGGCGCGATAACCAAGAACCCGACGGACCGAAGCGCTTCGAGACGACGCTCAAGTATCTGCGTGCCTCGCGGGGTCAGTTCACGTTCGAAGACCACGGAGCCCCGTGGAGCATCGTATGCCCGAATCTGAATATCACCATCGGCAACGTGCCGAACTATCACGGCGAAGCCGTGTTTACCGGCGGCATCGTGCAGATCCAGGATCATCTGCCGATGTGGACCGACATGAAGGCCCGTTTCGTGGTCGACGGATCGCAGATTCGCCTGGACCGTATCGACTTCACCTCTGACGGGTCGACCACCGTCGCGCGCGGCGCGGTCGATACGGCGAAATGGCCCGAGCAGAGCTACGACTTCGAGTCCCGCATGCACTTTCAGCGCATGCGCGAGTTGTTTTTCAGGGACGAGACGTGGCAGCTTGCCGGCGACGGCGATTTCACTGGCAAGTTCCACATTATCAAAGGCCCCGATGACACCCCCGACAGCTACGATTTGAGC
>MELA01000047.1 GCA_001767495.1 Acidobacteria bacterium RIFCSPLOWO2_12_FULL_65_11
TCGATCTCGGCCTGAATACACTCCGACACGATATTCCACATCCTAGCGTAGCGATCGTTGCCGACGATGTACGGGTTCGCGTCGCCTGGCGTCGTGGTCTTCAGGGTCTTCAGCTTCGCGATCTTCTCCGGCGTCCCGTCGAAAATCGGATGGTTCTGGAACTCGACCTCGACGTTCATCTTCTTCGCGGTCTCAACGTAACGTGCAATGGACGCCACGTACTGCTTGAGACCATCGGTGGTGATCCGATCCACCGCGAGAATCGTCCCGCCGAAGAGGCCGGCTATCCGCGTCGCACCGCGATCCTTCACCGGGAAGATAAACGCGAGTGAACCACGCGTGTGCCCGGGAATCTCCACAAGCGTAACCGTCAGATCGCCGAACCTGATCGGCTGGCCTTCCGCGACCACCATGTCCCGTCGCGGCCTCGCCTGGTTCGCCTGGTTGGGATTTGGAGTGGCCGGTGGATTCGGCGGCGCGATCAGGTCCCAGTCGGCGGCGGTGGACGCGATGCGTGTGCTGTACGTGTCCTGGAAGTATTTCGAGCCGCCAAAATGATCGGCGTGACCGTGCCCGAGTGCGATCAGCTTCACCCTGGCCGGGTCCAATCCAAGCTGTCGGAGACCGGGGACGACCACGGATTCAACCCGGTTCGCGTATCCGGAATCAAAGAGCAGGATACCGTCCGTCGTGGTCACCGCGTACACCGTCGTCTCAGAGTTTCCGACGGCGTACACGTTATCGAAGATCTTCATCGGCTCGAGTTCAGGCGCGTTCCCGTTGTTCGCACGCGCGTTTCCGGCAACACAGAAGAAATCGAATGGATTCTTGAGAAACGGATCGCCGCCCGCAATCTGTCTGGCTGCGTCGATATGACGGAGCGACTGCGGATTGTCGGGGTTCGGCGCCGCCGGCGGTGGCCCACCTTGGCGCTGAGCTCCGCCCCCGCGCGCTTCGGCAAACACCGCGAGCGCGACGCACAACGCCAGACTCGAAAGACCGCCGAGAAGCGTTCTCTTGAACATCGTCATCTGCCTTCTCCCATCGCGGTTGGCAGTATCGTCTAAACCATGACGACGAATCAAGAGCGCTCATTGAGTATTGGCATCAGTAAAGCAATCATATACTTGGGTCGCATATCTGTTCAGCCGACGCTCGGTTGCGCCTGCAGACTGGCGTGCATATAATGGCCGCAGAAAAGGCAAGCGGAAGGCGTCTTGAGATCTGGACTGTCAGACGCCGTCGGAGGAGGACTCGTAATGCGCACGACTACCTGGAGCCGCTTGACGGCCACCGTTCTGGGCATTCTATTGCTCCTCACCGGGAGGCTCGCGTCCGCGCAAATGGACCTGTCAGGACAGTGGGCGAACCGGCTCCACGAAGATCAACCGTGGCGCGGTCCCGGACAGGAGATTGGTGAGTTTCAGGGCCTGCCGATCAACGCCGAGGCACGCATGAAGGCCGAGAGTTGGACGGCGTCAATCTACACCATCCCGGAACGCCAGTGCATTCCATTTGCCGCGGACATGGGCTACACGATCGGCAACATGCGGATCTGGGAAGAGAAGGACGCGGCATCCCAGGAAGTCATTGCGTGGCACCAGCACAATGAGTGGCAGGCCCAGGAGCGCACGATCTGGATGGACGGTCGTCCTCATCCACCCGAGTGGGCACCTCACACGTGGCAGGGATTCTCAACAGGGGAATGGGACGGCAACACGCTCATTGTGACCACCACGCACTTGAAAATGGCGTACCTGGAACGCAATGGCATTCCGCGCAGCGATCAAGCCACGCTCGTCGAGCGTTACATGCGGCACGGAACCTACCTGACCATCATGCAGGCGGTGTACGATCCGGTGTACACGACGGAGCCATTCGTCCGCACGCGGGGTTTCGTGTGGGCCCCCAACCAAGAGCTCAACGCGTATCCCTGTCGTCCCACCGTTGAAATCGCCAGGCCCAAGCACGAGGTACCGCACGTTTTACCAGGCGTGAATCCCCATCTCGATGCGGCGGCCGTACGGTTCAAGGTGCCCACGATCGCATTGCCGGGCGGAGCGGAGACGATGTATCCGGAATTTCAACTTAAATTGACAAAGCCATGAGACCCCATCACATTGCCGCATACGCCGTTGTAGCCCTTGCTCTTCCATCCTCGTTCGTGAGCACGGCGGCTCAAATCGGTGTCCCGCAGTCACCGGACATCGACATCACCGACGTCAACGTCCTTCCCCTCCAGGGCAAAGTCACGCTGCTGGTCGGTCCCGGGGGACTCGAGAGCACCAGCGCGAACGTGATCATGCAGAGCAGCGACGACGCAGTCGTGCTCGTGGACACGGGACGCGGAGACAAGACCGATCGATATATTGCCGCGATTCAACGGATTTCGCGAAAGCCGATCCGCTTCATCATCAACACCCAGGCAGCGGTCGACCACACGGGTGGCAACGAAGCACTCGCCCGGTCGGGGAGGCCGTTTGGCGGACGTGCGGCAGGGGCAGGATTTCTGCTGCCCGATCAGACCTCCGGCGCGACGATCATCGCGCACGAGAGCGTCCTGAAAGCGCTGAGCGCTCCTGCCCGTCAACCTCCCGTCGCATTTGCCGCGTGGCCTTCAGAAACCTATTTCACCGACGACCACGAGTTATTCAACGGCGAGGCGATTCAGATCTTCCACGCTGCGGGAATCACCGACGGGGACAGCATCGTGTTCTTCCGCCGCTCCGACGTGATCAGCACCGGAGATATCTTCTCGACCCTCACGTATCCACGAATCGACGCGCGCGCCGGGGGGACCATCGCCGGGGAGATCGCCGCGCTCAACCAGATTCTCGATCTCGCGGTCCCTCGCGAAAAGCAGGAGGGAGGGACCTACATCGTCCCAGGGCACGGCCGCGTCGCCGACGAAGCGGATGTGGTGGAGTATCGCGACATGATCGTCATCATCCGGGATCGAGTGCAGGACCTCATCAAGAACGGAAGGTCGCTCGCGCAGATCAAAGCGGCCAAGGTGTCATTCGACTACGACCGCCGGTACTCGGCAAGCGACTGGACCGGTGATCAATTCGTTGAGTCGGTGTTCGCGACGCTGACGCCGTCCCCCCAGCGCGCGCAGAGCCCGGCAACCAACGGAGGACAGCGCGGAAGTCCGGCTCGGTAGCGATCAGTCGACTTGCCCATCACGCGGCTGATACTCCGTCCTATGCCGCGTCTTCTCTTCGAGTGGGTTGGCCCTTGGCACTCAAGCGATTTTTCAGAAAGTCGGTCGTCATCTTTATCAGCCGGGAAGCCACCGGCGTGAGATGGCGGCCCTTCAGCGAGATCACCCCGATCGTCATCGACAACGCCGGAGCGGTGAGCGGGCGGACAGCGAAATCGCGCCGCTTCGGCAGCGCCTCTCCCGGCATGACGCCCACGCCCACGCCGGCGCGCACGAACTGAAGCACATCCTGGAACCCGGGAGCGACGACTACCGTGCGGAGCGCAAAGCCCGCCTTGGCCGCTGCTCCCTCAATCAGCCGCTGCGTGTGGCTGTTGTGACCGAGCGACAGGTAGTCGACGTCGCGCAACTCGGCGAGCTTGAGCGGCGCGTCCTTCTGCCGCGCGAGCGCGTGATTCCAGGGCACCACCACAAACAACGGATCCTGCCGGACGCGGACACAGTGAATCGTCTCAGGCAAGCTGCTCACGTACAACACGCCAAAGTCTGCAATGCCCCGCGACACGTCTTCCAAAATTTCGGTATTGCACCCGTGATTGATGCGAATGACGACGCTCGGACGACTCTGCCGAAACTGCCGCACCACGCGCGGGAACGACTCGTACGCGAATGTGGTCATCGCCGATACGATGACCTGGCCGCGCTGTTCTCCCGCCACTTCCCCGACGTTGCGGAGCGTGAGCTGCAGGTCGTTCAACATGCGTTCGGCAACCGAAACGAACTCGCGTCCCGCCGGCGTGATCTCGAGCCTTCTGGTGTTGCGCGCAAACAGCTTGGTGCCCAGCACCAGTTCCACGCGCTGGAGTATTCGACTCAGCGCGGGTTGGGACATATCGAGCACCGAGGCAGCCGTCGTAAAGCTGCCGTATTCGGCGATGGTGACGACCGCGAGCAGTTGCTTCGCGTTCAGATCCGGCACGTCTTCAAAGCGTGTTGCTTGATTCATGCTTCCTCGCAGATGTGAATTTGCATAATTGTATCACCGGGGATGTGTGGCGCGGCAAGCAAATGGGCGTGCCGACGTGCATCTTTCTGTATAGAGGGCACTTATCTACTTATCGAGACGTTTACGACTGGTTGTGGAAGTACGGCGGAAGGTCTGCCTTCGTTTCCCGCAGAATCGGTGACATACCACCCGCCCCACCGCTCGGCAAGAGGAATGCGGTGATCTGAAACTGTTCCCTTCGGACCGAGATTCCCTGCCGACGCCTCAAATACGCCCTATGTTCTTTTCGAATGTATGTGACGATTATTTGCTAATATATGCAAAAATCTGGGTTTCGAGCGCGATGCCAGCGATGGTTCGTGGGCAGCGGCCGCCAGCCGGCGCGTCCACGGCGGAGGAACTCCAAATGTTCGCGGCGCACCATGCACCCTGGCTCTACACCGTCATGCGGATGGTCTTCGGTGTGATGTTCGTCACGTACGGCTTGCGTAAACTCGGCTTATTGGACCAGCCTGTCGTCCCGCTTCTGTCGCTGATGGGAGCGGCGGCTGTCATCGAAACGGTGGCAGGAACCCTGATCGCCATCGGGTTCATCACCAGGCCTGCGGCGTTGGTCGCGTCGGGCGAAATGGCGGTCGCGTACTTCTATTCGCATCAGGCGCGCGCGCTTCTTCCCGTGCAGAACGATGGCGTTCCTGCTGTGCTGTTCTGTTTTGCGTTTCTGTACATCGCCGCGCGGGGCCCGGGGCTGTTCAGCGTGGAGACCCTTAACGCACGTGGCGTCTCCCAGAAAGCCGCGGGCAGTCAGGGGTAGACTCGGCGCATCACTTGCGTGCTGGACTTCTCCCCTGTTCCGCGAAGGCCTGCGCGATTTTCAACGCAACAGCCGGCGTGTCCCTATCGTCATTCTCTCGGCGCTCGATCCCCGGGTCCTGCAGTTCGCCGTCAAGTACGTCTTCTAGGAGGGAAACATGAAATCGCTTGAAGGTCTAACGCGTCGGGAATGGCTGGCCGGCCTCGCCGCCATCGGGGCCAGCAGCGTGCTGCCAACGGGTCTGCTCCGCGCCCAGGCGCCGGCAGCCGCCAATCCCCGCCGTCTCGACCTGCATCACCACTTCGGGTCGCCGCGTTGGATCAAGCGCGTGGCCGAAGTGAAGCGGCAAGGCTGGCAACAGTTTCAGGACTACACGCCGGCCCGGGCCATCGAGACGATGGACAAGTCCGGCGTTTCCACGGCGTTCGTGTCGTGCACCGAACCTGGTGTCTGGTTCGGCGACGATTTCGCGCAGGAACGGGCAGACGCCATCAGCCTGGCGCGCGACATGAACGAGTACGGCGCCCGGATGATGTCCGATCATAAGGGCCGGTTCGGGCTCTTCGCGGTGCTGCCGCTGCCCGACATCGACGCGAGCTTCAAGGAGATCGAGTACGCGCTCGACACGTTGAAGGCCGACGGCGTCGGGCTGCTCACGAGCTACGGCAACATGTGGCTCGGCGACAAGAAGCTGCAGCCGGTGTTCGACGAGCTCAATCGCCGGAACGCCGTCGTCTACTCGCATCCGACCGACGCACCCTGCTGTCACAACCTGCTGCCGAATACGGGGCCGGGCACCGTGGAGTGGAATACGGACACCAGCCGGTCGATCTTCAGCATGATCAACGATGCCGGCGCGACGCCGAACACGCCGGGGCAGAGTGCCGCGACCCGCTACGCCAACATCAAATTCATCTGGTCGCACGCCGGCGGCACCGTCGTGGGGCTGAGCGGGCGCTTTCTCGGTGGCGCGGCGAGTGCGGACGCGCTGACGACGCCGCCGCCACCGAACTCGCGATTGCACCACCTGCGGCGGTTCTACTACGACACGGCACAGTCGACCAACCCGGTGCTGATGCAGGGGCTCAAGGGACTCGTCGGGGCGTCTCAAATCGTCTTCGGTGCCGACTACCCGTACAGCACGATCGTGAACCACGTCAACGGGCTCCAGAAGTGCGGCTTCACACCGCAGGAGCTACGGGGCATCGATCGCCAGAATGCCTTGCGCATCCTGCCTCGGTACGTGAACGCGTAGAAAGGCCCGCCGCACCGCACGTGGTGCGGCAGTGCGCTCGAGGAGGCACAGCATGGCATCTTCAGCTTTGGCCCGCTCAGAGGGTAGCTGAGCTGGTCTATCTCGCTCGCCGGTACGGCAGATAGGGCGTTCTGACGACGACCATGTTCGACGGTGTCGACGTCATCAGGCCGCAGAGAATCACAATCACCATCGGCGTCTGTGCGTCGCGGGGAGCGAGATGCCAGGAAAATCGAAGCCCCGCTCGGTCGCTGACCGGCGGGGCTCCCTGTCCTTTTAACTTTTCAGTTTAAACTTTTAACTTCCTTTAGCGCCCTGTTTCCGCGGCCGACTCTTCGGCGCGCCCTTGCCCGCGGCGCGCTTGGCCGCCTTGTCGTCCGGCACCGGCCCCTCGGTTTCTTTCTTGCCACGAAGGCGCTCGGCCGCCGCCCGCAACCGGCCGCCCACGCCCTTCGTTTTCGGCTTGGCCTCTCCGCCACCGGCCGGGGCTTCGGCCTTCGCTTTCGGATTGAACTCGCTGCCCACGAGCTCGACCTGCGCGACCTCCGCCGCGTCGCCCCTGCGGAACCCCAGACGGAGCAGACGCGTGTAGCCCCCCGGCCGAGCCGCAAACCGAGGAGCCAGCACGTCGAACAGCTTCGTGATGACCTGCTGATCCACCAGGTCGCGCATGACGAGACGCCGGGCGTTGAGCGTCCGGATGGCGCCCGCGCCAGGGCCGTCGGCCACGCCGCGCTTGGCGACCGTGATCAGACGCTCGACAAACGGCCTCAGCTCCTTGGCCCGCGGCACCGTCGTCGTCAGGTGCTCGTGGCGGAGGAGCGCGGTGGCCTGGTTCCGCAACATCGCGAGGCGATGCTCGGTGACCCGTCCAAGTTTTCGATGTGCGACTCGGTGTCTCATAACTGCATCCCAGATGGGATTCGGGATTCGGGGTTCGGGACTCGAAAGCCGCGACTCTTGGCCGCCAACTCCAAATCCCGAATCCCAAATCCCAAATCCCGATTCATTCCTGCGCCGTGGCCGCCTGATCGATCTTCATGCCCAGGCTGAGGCCCATCGTCTGCAGGATCTCCTTGATCTCGTTGAGGCTCTTTCGGCCGAAATTTTTCGTTTTGAGCATCTCGGCCTCGGTCTTCTGCACGAGCTCGCGAATCGTGCGGATGTTCGCGTTCTTGAGGCAGTTGTACGAGCGGACCGAGAGCTCGAGTTCTTCGACGCTCTTGTCGAGATTCTCGTTGCCGACGCTGATGCGAGGCTGATCGGTCGCGGTCTCGGCCTGCGGCTCGATGCCTTCCTCGAGGTTGATGAAGATGTTCAAGTGGTCGCGAATCAGCTTGGCCGCGAGCGACACCGCGTCTCGCGCCGCAATGGAACCGTTGGTCCACACGTCGACCGTCAATTTGTCGTAGTCGGTCGTCTGGCCGAGACGAGCCGCCTCGACCAGGTAGTTGACCTTCTTGATCGGCGAATGGACCGAGTCGATCGGAATCCAGCCGATCCCGAGGTCTTCGTCGAAGTTCTTGTCGGCCGCCACGTAGCCGCGGCCGCGCTTCATGCGCATCTCCATGTGGAGCTTGCCGCCCTCGGCGACGGTCGCGATGTGAGCGTCGGGCTCGAGGATCTCGACGTCGGCGTCGGCCTGGATGTCCCGCGCGCGAACCTCGCCGACCTTGTCGACGCGCAGCAGGAGCGTCTTGGTGTGATCTACGTACAGCTTGAGCGGAATCTGCTTCAGGTTGAGGATGATGTCGGTCGCGTCCTCCACCACGCCGGGAATCGGCGAGAATTCGTGCAGCACCCCGTCGATCTTGACGGCGGTGATGGCCGCGCCTTCGATCGACGAGAGCAGGACGCGCCGGAGCGCGTTGCCGACCGTCGTGCCGAAGCCGCGCTCGAAGGGCTGCGCGTAGAACCGCCCGAAGCGGTCGGTGAGCGTTTCACGTTCGAATTCCAGACGCTTCGGCCGCTGAAAACCTTTCCATAGCATGACGGATGTCCTTTCGCCGACGGGCCCGCAGACGGGCCTCCAGACCTGCAAGTGACCGCCGGCCTCCCGCCGCAGGTCTGTCAAGGCTGCGGGCCGACGGTTGGCTTCGCCAAACTCAAAACTTAAAAGTCAAAACTTAAAAGGACACTGCCTTCTCTCACTACTTTTAAGTTCTAAATTTTCACTTTTCACTTTGAATAGAGTTCCACAATCAGCTGTTCCTGCACGGGCAGGTTGATCTGCTCGCGCGTCGGCATCGAGACGATCCGGCCCGTGATGGTGGTGGCGTCGAAGGTGAGCCACGCGGGAATGCCGCGCCCCTTGACTTCTTCCATCGCGTGCTCGAGCGTCGGGTTCTTCTGCGTCCGGCCCAGGACCGTCACGACGTCGCCTTCCCTCACCGAGTACGACGGGATGTCGACCTTCTTGCCGTTGACCAGGAAGTGCCCGTGCCGTACGAGCTGGCGCCCCTGCGGTCGCGACGTGGCCAGCCCCAGTCGGTACACGACGTTGTCGAGCCGCCGCTCGAGCAGCTGCAGCAGCGTGACGCCGGTGATCCCGCGTGTCCGCTCGGCCGCCTCGAAGTACCCGCGGAACTGGTCTTCGAGCACACCGTAGATGCGCTTGACCTTCTGCTTTTCGCGCAGCTGAATGCCGTACCCGGCGAGCTTCGCCTTACGGGTCTTGCCGTGCTGCCCGGGCGGGAAGTTGCGCTTTTCGATCGCGCACTTCTCCATGTAACACCGCTCGCCCTTGAGAAACAGTTTCATCGCCTCGCGGCGGCACAGCCGGCAGACGGGTCCAATGTAACGAGCCATTTACACTCTCCTGCGCTTGGGCGGCCGGCAGCCGTTATGGGGAATCGGCGTGACGTCGCGGATCGACTTCACTTCCAGGCCCACGGTCTGCAGCGCGCGGATGGCCGACTCGCGGCCCGACCCGGGTCCTTTGACTCGGACGTCGAGCGACCGCATGCCCACGGTCTTGGCGGCGTTCCCCGCGTTGAGCGCCGCCTGCGTCGCCGCGAACGGCGTCCCTTTGCGCGAGCCCTTGAAGCCGATCCCGCCCGCGCTCGACCACGCGACCACGTTGCCGTCGGTATCGGTGATCGTCACCGTGGTGTTGTTGAACGACGCGTGGATGTGCGCCAGCCCGTGGTGGACGATGCGCTTCTCGCCGCGCTTCTTGAAGGTCTTCTTGCGCTTTGCAGTCCCCTCCTTTTTTTCTTTTTCGGGAACTGTTGTGCCATCCGCCGCCGGTTCTGTTTTCGCCATGCTGTTCTCTTTTTACTCCGCGTGGGGCCCCACCCCGCGCTACACAACCACTTTCTTCTTCGCAACCGCGCCCTTACGGGGGCCTTTCCGGGTCCGCGCGTTGGTGCGGGTGCGCTGCCCGCGGACGGGCAACGCCCGCCGGTGCCGCATGCCCCGGTAGCAGCCGATCTCCATCAATCGCTTGATGTTCATCGACACCTCCTTCCGGAGGTCGCCCTCGACGCCACCCTGTTCCTCGATCACCCGGCTGATCTTGCGGACGTCGTCCTCGGAGAGATCCTTGACGCGGACGTCGGGGCTCACCCCGGCGTCCTTGAGAATGCCCTTCGAGCGCACCTGCCCGATGCCGAAGATATACGTGAGTCCAATCTCGACCCGCTTGGTCCGCGGGAGATCGACGCCTGCGATGCGTGCCATATCAGTGCCTCACCCTTGCCTCTGCTTGTGTTTCTGATTCGGACAGATCACCCGCACCACGCCGCGGCGGCGGACGATCTTGCACTTGTCGCACATCTTCTTGACCGACGCACGAACCTTCATAGTTTCCCCACTATCCGCCCGCGCCCGACATCAACCGGCGACAACTCCACACGCACCCGATCGCCGACCAGGATTCGAATGAAATTGCGGTCCATCCGATCCGCCACGTGCGCCGTCACCACGGCCCCTTCATCGAGCCGCACCTTGTAGAGGGCGCTCGGCAGCTGCTCGGTCACGGTGCCCGTGAGACCTGGCGCCGACACCGACATCATCGATCACTGCGCGCGGGGCACTTTTCTCAACGCTCGTGGGGCCCCACCCCCACTCGACGCGGGCTCACGGCTGCCCCCACGCGCTCGTGCTCGGCGTCTTCGCGCCTCGCGCCGGCCGCAGACGCTCGTGCCGTCAGAATCCACGGCTCAGCCGACGTCACGGCCACCGTGTGCTCGAAGTGCGCCGACAGGCTGCCGTCGCGCGTGACGGCCGTCCATCCGTCGCCGAGCACCTTCACGGCGGGCTTTCCCGCATTGACCATCGGCTCGATGGCGAGCACCATACCCTCGGCCAGCCGCGGCCCCCGGCCGGGCTCTCCATAGTTGGGCACCTGCGGCTCTTCGTGCATGCGCTCGCCGATGCCGTGCCCGACGAACTCGCGCACGATCGAGAAGCCGAACGCCTCGACATGCCGCTGTACCGCGTGACTGATATCCGACACGCGGGCGCCGGGCCGCACGCACTCGATGGCCTTGTAGAGCGCTTCTTCGGTCACCCGCAGCAGCGTCGCCGCCTGGTCGGACACGCGGCCGACGGGCAACGTGATCGCGCTGTCGCCGAAATACCCGCCGAGCGACGCCCCGCAGTCAATCGCCAGGATGTCGCCGTCGTTGAGCATGCGGCGACTCGACGGAATGCCGTGGATCACTTCCTCGTTGATCGACGTGCAGATCGTCGCCGGGTACCCGTGATAGCCCTTAAAGGCCGGCGTCGCGCCCGCCTCCAGGATTCGTCGCTCCGCCACGCGGTCGAGCTCGGCCGTCGTCACGCCGGGCGCCACCTCGGCGGCGAGCAACGTGAGCACGTCGCTAACCAGACGGCCGACCTCGCGCATCCGCTCGAGCTCGGCGGCCGAGCGGCAGACGATCACCGCCGCCCCTCCTCGCTCCCGGGCGGGCCGCCGTCGACCTCTTGAATCGCCCGCACCAGTGCGCTCGCGACGCAATCGGGCGCCTGCGTTCCATCGATCGATCGGAACGTCGGCCGCGCGCTGTAGTACTCGACGAGCGGCTTGGTCTCACGCAGGTAGACCCGCAATCGCTCCAGCACGACTCGCTTGTTGTCGTCGCTGCGCTGGACGAGCCGTCCACCGCACTTCCGGCAATTCGCGGGCGTCGCGCCGCCGTCCATCCCTCCCGCCGTGGCGCCGCACGACTCGCAGACCATCCGCGTCAGCAGCCGCCTCACCAGCTCGTCTTCCGGCACTACGATGTCGACCACGACGAGCGGATCGGCGCCGTCCATCATCCGATCGAGGGCCTGGGCCTGCGCCACGGTGCGCGGAAAGCCGTCGAGCACGAACCCGCGTCGCACGTCGTCGCGATCGAGGCGCTCCTGCACGATGCCAATCACGACGCCGTCGCCGACCAGCTCGCCGCGGTCCACGATGGCCTTGGCCAGGCGGCCAATTTCGGTGCCCGCCGCCACGGCCTCGCGCAGGATGTCGCCGGTCGAGATCCGCGGGATCCCGTGCGCGCGCGCCAGTCGCTCGGCCTGGGTGCCCTTGCCGGCGCCCGGAGGCCCCAGCATGACGAGGTTAAGCGCACTCACCGCTTAACCCCGGCGTCCCCGGATGCGTGTCTTCTTCATGAAGCCGTCGTAGTGCCGCATGATGAGCTGCGACTCGACCTGCTGCACCGTGTCCATCGCCACGCCGACGACGATGAGAATCGACGTGCCGCCAAAGTAGAACGTCACGCCCATGCCCTCGGTGATGAACCGCGGGATGTTCGCATCGAGCCAGTCGCCGACAAACGGGATCGGCGCGACCCTGAAACCGGTCATCAGCCACTGCGGCAGCAGCGCCACCACGCAGAGGTAGGCGGCCCCCGCCAGCGTGAGTCGCGTGAGGATGGTGTCGATGTGCTCGGCCGTCCGCTTGCCAGGACGGATGCCCGGCACGAACCCGCCGTACTTCCGCATGTTCTCCGCCACGTCATCGGGATTGAAGATGATCGCCGTGTAGAAGTACGTGAAAAAGACGATCCCCGCGACGAACAGCAGGTTGTACAGCGGCATGTTGAAGCCGAGCTGAGTCGTGATCGCCTCGGCCCACGGGCCCTCGAACGCCTGCGCCATCGTCGCCGGGAAGGCCAGGATGGACGACGCAAAGATGATCGGGATGACGCCGCCCGTGTTCACCTTGAGCGGAATGTGCGTGCTCGAGCCGCCGTACATGCGTCGACCGACCACGCGCTTGGCATACTGCACGGTGACGCGCCGGTGGCCGCGCTCGACAAAGATGATCGCGGCCACGACGAGCACCATCAGGATGAGCAGGAACAGGAGCCGGATGAGCCCAATCTGGCCCGTTTGCATCTGCTCGACCGTCTGCAGGAAATAGCTCGGGAACGCCACGACGATGCCCGCAAAGATGATGAGCGACATGCCGTTGCCGACGCCGCGCTCGGTGATCTGCTCGCCGAGCCACATGATGAAGGTGGTGCCGGTCGTGAGCGTCAGCACGGTCATCAGGCGGAAGCCCAGACCCGAGCTGTACACCAGCGGCAAGCCGCCGGTCGTCGCGGTCTGCCTCTCGAGAAAGAGCGCGATGCCGAAAGACTGCACCACGGCCAGCAGGATCGTGCCGTAGCGCGTGTACTGCGTGATCTTGCGGCGGCCGAGCTCGCCCTCTTTGGAGAGCCGCTCGAGGTACGGCCAGACGACGGTCAGCAACTGCAGGATGATCGACGCGCTGATGTAGGGCATGACGCCCAGCGCGAAAATCGTGAACTGCCTGAGGTTTCCTCCCGAGAACATGTCGTAGAGGCCGAACATCGTGTTCTGCAGCTGGTTGGCCAGCTCTTCGAGCGCCGCGCCGTTGACGCCAGGCGTCGGGATGTGATTCCCGACGCGGTAGACCGCGAGCAGTCCCAGCGTGAACAGGATGCGGGTGCGCAGCTCCGAGACGGTGAAGATGTTCTTCAGGCTTTCCATAACAATCGCTCTAGATGGCCTCGGCCGTTCCGCCGGCGGCCAGAATCTTCTCGGCCGCCCTGCCGCTGAACTTGTGCGCGCGAACGGTCAGCGCTTTGCCGACCTCGCCGCGCGCGAGGATCTTCACCCTGGCGTCGGCGCCCGCCACCAACCCGCGCTCGCGCAGCAGGTCCGGCGTCACCACCACGCCGGCGCTAAAGAACGCGCCGAGCGTATCGAGGTTGACGACCTCGTACTCCACGCGAAACGGGTTGTGGAAGCCGCGCTTGGGCACGCGCCGGTGCAGCGGCATCTGGCCGCCCTCGAAACCGCGCTTGCGCTTGAAGCCCGAGCGCGATTGCGCGCCCTTGTGTCCGCGCCCGGCCGTCTTCCCCTGGCCGGATCCCTGGCCGCGTCCCACTCGCTTCTTCGAGTGCTTCGCGCCACGCGGCGGCCGCAGATTCGAGAGGCTCATAAATCCTGCAATCCTGCCATTCTGCAATCCTGCAATCGCTCGTGCGTCACTCAACGGTGACCAGGTGACGCACTTTGTGAATCATCCCACGCGCGGCCGGCGTGTCTTTGAGTTCGACGGTGTGCCGGATGCGGCGCAGG
This sequence comes from Acidobacteria bacterium RIFCSPLOWO2_12_FULL_65_11, assembly GCA_001767495.1. GTDB lineage: Bacteria > Acidobacteriota > Vicinamibacteria > Vicinamibacterales > CAVVIG01 > 2-12-FULL-65-11. The sequence goes on from MELA01000047.1 coordinate 13,787, forward strand.
CCGAGGCCACGCACGACCAGCAGCTGCTTGCGATCGAACCCGACCGGACTCTTCTCGAGCGTCACCTTGACGGTGGCGCCTTTGGTATCAGTTCGCTGATTTGCCATCTCTCTCACGCACTCGTCCTTCCGAACTCCTCGAGGGTCTTGCCCCGCAGCCGCGCGACCGTCCCCGGATCCTTGAGCGCCGCCAGACCCGCGATGGTGGCGCGCACCACGTTGTGCGGGTTCGCCGATCCGAGCGACTTGGTCAGGATGTTGGTCACGCCCGCCGACTCGACCACGGCGCGCACGGTCCCGCCCGCGATGATGCCGGTGCCATCCGGGGCGGGCTTGAGCAGCACGCTGCCCGCGCCGAACCTGCCGACAATCGGATGCGGAATCGTCGTGCCGCTCAGCGGCACGCGGATCAGCCCCTTTTTCGCGGCCTCGATCCCCTTCTTGATCGCCGACGGCACTTCCTTCGCCTTGCCGACGCCGAACCCGACCACGCCGTGGCCGTCGCCGACGACGACCAGGGCGCTGAAGCTCAGGTTCTTGCCGCCCTTGACGACCTTGGTGACGCGGTTGATCGAGACGACCGTGTCCTTGATGTCGAGCTGGGACGGATCGATACGTTCACGTGTGCGCATTTATTACTTTCTCGCGGGGCCCCACCCCCGCTCGCCCACGCCCTCGCGCCGCAGCGCTCGGGCGTATCCAGAACAGAACGTCACCGACTAAAACTCCAGACCTGCTTTGCGCGCGGCGTCGGCCACGGCGCGAATGCGCCCGTGATAGAGGA
>MELA01000048.1 GCA_001767495.1 Acidobacteria bacterium RIFCSPLOWO2_12_FULL_65_11
GACCTGCAGCGGCCGTATCCGATGAACCGCCTACTGCAGGGCGACGTCGGCGCCGGCAAGACCATCGTCGCGCTCTTGGCCTCACTCGTCGCGATGGAAAACGGGATCCAGGTGGCCTTCATGGCGCCGACCGAGATTCTGGCCGAGCAGCATTTCATCAACATCTCCCGTCTGCTGCAGCCGTCACGTTTTCGCGTCGCGCTCTTGACGGGCGCGACCGGCGGTGCGGCGCGGCGCGAGCAACTGGCCCTTGTCGAAGCCGGGACGATTCATCTTGTTGTCGGCACGCATGCCCTCGTCGAGGGCGACGTGCGATTTCATCAGCTCGGTCTGGTCGTGATCGACGAGCAGCACCGCTTCGGGGTGCTGCAGCGCGCGACGCTGCGCGAGAAAGGCCTGCATCCCGACGTCCTGGTGATGACGGCGACACCGATCCCGCGGACGCTGGCCTTGACCGTGTACGGGGATCTCGACGTGTCGGTCATCCGCGACATGCCGCCGGGCCGAGTTCCGGTCAAGACGCTCGCAACGCCTGAATCGCGCCGTGACGAGGTGTACGACGTGGTTCGCCGGGAACTTGACCACGGTCGGCAGGCCTACGTGGTCTATCCCCTCGTAGAGGAGTCCGACAAGATCGACCTGAAAGCGGCCACGGAAATGGCCGACCATCTCGCCCAGGAAGTGTTTCCTGCCCACCGCGTGGGCCTCCTCCACGGGCGGATGAAGCCGGAGGGTAAGGATCGTGTGATGAAGGCGTTTGTCGCCGGCGAGCTGCACGTGCTGGTCTCGACAACGGTCGTCGAGGTGGGGATCGACGTGCCGAACGCCAGCATCATGATCGTCGAGCACGCCGAGCGGTTTGGGCTCTCACAACTTCACCAGCTTCGCGGCCGCGTCGGGCGCGGGCCCTACCAGTCGCACTGCCTGCTGCTGTATCAATCGCCGTTGTCTGGCGACGCGCGCGAGCGCCTGAAGGCGCTGACCGAGACCACCGACGGCTTCGAGATTGCCGAACGCGATCTCGTGCTGCGGGGACCCGGCGACTTTTTCGGGACCAGGCAGGCCGGCGTGCCGACCTTCAGGCTCATCGATCTGGTACGGGACCGCGAGATCCTCGACCTGGCCCAGCGTGAGGCCGCGCAGTGGCTCGAGCACTTCGGCCCCGACCCGACCGCAATGAAGAAGCTGCTCGCGAACTGGGAATCGCGGTTCAAGTTGATCGAAGTTGGATAATAGATGTCGTGACACCATGACACCATGCGAGTCATCGCTGGTCTGCTGAAGGGCCGGCGTCTCAAGCCGCCGGACTGGGAGGGGCTGCGACCCACATCCGACAAGCTGCGCGAGACGATCTTCAACGTTCTGGCGCCGCGGATCGCAGGTGCACGGGTCCTCGACGGCTATGCGGGGACAGGCGCACTCGGCATCGAGGCGCTCAGTCGCGGTGCGTCGGAGGTGACGTTTGTCGATCAGGATCGACGAGCGCAGGCGCTGATTGAGGAGAATCTGGCTCGATGTGGCGTGACGAAGGGCTATGCTATCATCCGCACCGATGTTGTGCGGGCGTTCGCGTCGCTCGGCGACACGACGCCGTTCGACATTATCCTGCTCGATCCGCCCTACGCCATGAGCTCTGAGTTCGAGCCCGTGCTCGCCACAGCCGGAGAGATCCTTGCGCCACGTGGCATGGTCGTACTGGAACATGCTCGGCGCGCGACGGGACCGGCGACAGCCGGGCGGCTCGTTCGCTCGCGCGAGCAGCGAGCGGGCGACAGCGGACTGGCATTTTACGAAGTGAAAACTGAAAAGTAAAAAGGTAAAAAGTGTCAACTCTCGCCGTTTACCCCGGCTCCTTCGACCCGGTGACCAACGGTCACGTGGACATCATCGCGCGCGGCGCGCGCCTCTTCGACCGCATCATCGTGGCGATTCTCATCAACGCCGAGAAGGCGCCGCTCTTTACGACCGACGAGCGCGTCGAGATGGCGCGGACGGTCTTCCAGGATCAACAGAAAGTCGAAATCGACACGTTTGACGGCTTGCTCGTCGATTATATGGAGCGGCGCCAGGCGAACGTCATCGTACGAGGCTTGCGTGCGGTGTCGGACTTCGAGTTCGAATTCCAGCTGGCGCTCATGAACCGGCGGCTGAACTCGAACATCGAAACCGTGTTCATGATGCCAGCCGAGCAGTACACGTACATCAGCTCTCGGTTGATCAAGGAAGTGTTCACGCTCGGCGGACGCGTGCACGGTCTGGTCCCCGAAATCGTCGAAGCTCGGCTTCGCGAGAAAGTCTCAATTAGATAATGCCCCGATTGGCGGAACGCACCACACGCATCTCCGGATCGCCGACGATGAAGGTGACGGCGAGTGTGGACAAGATGCGCCGCGCCGGCATCGACGTCATCGATTTCGGTGCCGGCGAGCCGGACTTTCCAACTCCGGACCCCATCAAAGCCGCGGCGCACACGGCCATCGATCAGAACTTCTCGAAGTACACGCCGGTCGGCGGCATTGCGGAGCTCAAGCGTGCGATCTGCGATCGCTACCGCGCCGACTACGGCGTGGACTACTCCGAGTCGGAAGTCATTGTCACGGCCGGGGGGAAGCAGGCGCTCTACAACACGGCACTGGCGCTCTTTGGTCCTGGCGACGAGGTGATCACGCACGCTCCCTACTGGCCGACCCTCACCGAGCAGGTCAAGCTGGCCGAGGCCACGCCCATCGTCGTGCGCACCAGGCCCGAAGACGGCTTCGCCATCCGGGCGAGGACCTTCGTCGACGCCGTCACGCCTCGAACGCGCGGCATCATCGTCAATTCGCCGTGCAACCCGACGGGCGCGTTGATCTCGGAATCGGAGTTTGCGGCCATCGCGGTAGCTGCCGCGCGCCAAAGCATCTGGCTCGTCGTCGATCTGTGCTACGAGCACTTGATCTACGACCCGACACCGCACAATCTGCCGGCCGTCGCGGCGCGTACGTGCCGCGACCTGACCGTCCTGTGCGGGTCGGCCTCCAAGGCCTACGCGATGACCGGATGGCGCTGCGGCTGGGCCATTGGCCCCTCGCCGGTCATCGCGGCCTCGAGCGCCATTCAGGGACATTCGACCTCGAACGCCTCATCGATCACGCAGAAGGCCGTGGTGACAGCGCTCACCGGGTCGCAGGCACCGGTTAAGGCGATGCTCGACGAGTACCGCAAGCGCCGCGATCACCTGTACGACTGGCTAACAGTCGATCCACGCGTGCGCTGCCGCAAGCCGGACGGCGCCTTCTACCTGTTCATTGACGTCAGCGACGTCCTGAGCCCTGATGGACTGCCGACAACCACCGCCTTCGCCGAGGTGCTGCTCGAGGAAGAGAAGGTCGCGCTGACACAGGGGGAGGCCTTCGACGCGCCGGGGTTCATCCGTATTTCCTACGCGACGTCGATGGAGAATCTCCGAGAGGGCAGCGCGCGTCTGTTGAAGTTCGTGGCCCGACACGCGCCAGTTCGCGCCACAGTCAGTAAGTAGGCCGGGTCCTTTCGGACCCGGCATCAGAGGTTGCATCCCAGATGTCGAAGGTTGTCGCCGTCATCGGCGCATCGAGCGACCGGTCGAAGTTCGGGAACCGGGCCGTGCGCGCGTTCCGTCAACACGGGGACACCGTCATTCCGATCAATCTACACGAGCGGGAGATCGAGGGGCTGAAGGCCTATCGGTCCGTACTCGACGTTCCCGGACCGATCGACATGGCATCGTTCTACGTGCCGCCGGACGTAGGGGAGCATGTGATCGAAGAGGTCGCGCAGAAGGGCATCGCGGAAGTCTGGCTCAATCCCGGCGCCGAGAGCGACCGGCTGATCGCGCGTGCGCAGGCGCTCGAGATTCGGCCGATCGTCGCCTGCAGCATCATCGCGATTGGCAAAGACCCTTACGAATTATGAAATTGCAGGATTGCAGGATTGCAGGATATACTGCCGCCGTTCACCCAGAGTCGGTAATTCCTCGCGGGCGCTCCGCCCGCCTCAGACACAGCCTCAACAACCCAACCTTTCCTTAAGCAGAGCGTTCATGCCCAATAACTCCAAGCGCCAGGCTCCGGCGCGGACCGTGAATGGATCGCCCACGCCCGACGCCGCCGCCACGACCCCGACTGCAGAAGCCACTTCTCCCGAACAACCGAAAGCTGCCGCCGCCGCGCCGCGCCGCCCGGGCGAGGGTCTCAACATCACCGATCTGAAAGACATGAGCATTCAGAAGCTCACGCAGATCGCCAAAGACATGACCGTCGCCGGGGCGACCGGCATGCGCAAGCAGGAGCTGATCTTTCAGATCCTGAAGGCGCAGACCGAGCAGAGCGGGTTCATCTTCTCGGAAGGCGTCCTCGAGGTGCTGCCCGACGGATTCGGGTTCCTGCGCGCGCCCGACTACAACTACCTGCCGGGGCCGGACGACATCTACGTCTCACCTTCGCAGATCCGCAAGTTCGACCTGCAGACTGGCGACACGGTCTCCGGGCAGATCCGTTCGCCGAAGGAAGGGGAGCGGTACTTTGCGCTGATCAAAGTCGAGGCGGTGAACTTCGAGGCGCCCGAGCAGGCTCGCGAAAAGCTTTTCTTCGAGAACCTGACGCCACTCTATCCGCAGGAACGCATCACGCTCGAGACGACGCAGGACAACCTGTCGGCCCGGGTGATGGATCTCTGGACCCCGATTGGCAAAGGCCAGCGCGGCCTCATCGTCGCACCCCCGCGCACCGGCAAGACGATGCTCTTGCAGAACATCGCGCAGTCGGTGTCGAAGAACCACCCCGAGGTGTTTCTCATCGTGCTGCTCATCGACGAGCGGCCGGAAGAAGTGACCGACATGCAGCGCTCGGTGGACGGCGAAGTCATCTCGTCGACCTTTGACGAGCCCGCGCAGCGGCACGTGCAGGTCGCCGAGATGGTGATCGAAAAGGCCAAGCGGCTCGTCGAGCACAAGAAGGACGTGTTGATCTTGCTCGACTCGATCACGCGGCTGGCGCGCGCCTACAACACCGTCATCCCTTCGTCGGGGAAAGTGCTCTCGGGCGGTCTCGACTCGAACGCCCTGCAGAAACCGAAGCGCTTCTTCGGCGCCGCGCGGAACATCGAGGAAGGCGGGTCGCTCACCATCATGGCGACCGCGCTCATCGACACCGGGTCGCGGATGGACGATGTGATTTTCGAAGAGTTCAAGGGCACGGGCAACATGGAGATCCACCTCGACCGCAAACTCACCGACAAGCGCGTCTTCCCATCGATTGATGTGCAGAAGAGCGGTACCCGCAAGGAAGAGCTGCTGATCGCCCGCGAGGATCTCAATCGCATCTGGGTGCTCCGAAAGATCCTCACCCCGCTCTCGCCGGTCGAGGCGATGGAACTGCTGCTCGACAAGATGTCGAAGACCAAGTCGAACGCCGACTTCCTGGCGTCGATGCAAAAAGGATAATGAAATTGCAGAATTGCAGAATTGCAAGATGGCAGGAAGGGTGTTGATTCATGGCAGTCATCACGGTCAGACAGAACGGCCCGTACCGGGTCGATGGCGATGATGTGAAGGTGGTCGACTGGAACGGGAACGAATATCCGATCGCGAGGCGGCCCGTTGCGCTATGCCGGTGCGGAAGCTCAGGCAGCAAGCCGTTCTGCGACGGCACGCACAGCAAGATCGGCTTTCAGGCCGGGGACGTGGCAGGGCCGGCTACGTAGTCGAACAGTCGGCAGTCGAAGAACTCATGCCGATACGGAAGGGGCGGTCGCGGGCGACGCGGTCGATGCGATACCCAGCAGCTGGCGCAACTCGTCGCCTTCCATCACTTCGACTTCAAGCAGGCGGCGCGTCACGGTCTCGAGCTTGCCGCGATGGTCCGTCAGGATCTGTCGCGCCTTGTCGTGCGCCTCGGTGAGGATCCGCTTAATCTCGGCATCAATCTTCTGCGCGGTCTCCTCGCCGTACAGCCCACGCTCCTGAGGAATCGGGATATCGAGGAATCGCGCCCGCTTGTGCCCGTCGTAGTTGATGGCGCCGAGCGACTCGCTCATGCCGAACTCGGTCACCATCGCCCGCGCGATGTCGGTCGCACGTTGGAGATCGTTCTGGGCGCCGGTCGAGATGTCGCCGAGCGCAATCTCCTCGGCGGTCCGTCCACCCAGCAGCACCGCGAGCTGGCTAAGCAGGTCACCCTTCGTCATCAAGTAGCGATCTTCCAGCGGCAGCTGCAACGTGTACCCGAGCGCACCAAATCCACGCTGCACGATCGAGATCTTGTGCACCGGATCGAGGCCCGGCAGCACGCTCGCCACAATCGCGTGCCCCGACTCGTGGTACGCGACGATCTCGCGCTCCTTGGTGCTCATCACGCGCTTCTTCTCGAGGCCGGCGACGAGACGGTCGATCGCCGACTCGAAATCGCGCATCTCGACTTCCGTCTTGTCGTTGCGGGCGGCGAGCAGCGCCGCCTCGTTGACGAGGTTCGCCAAATCCGCGCCGGCAAAGCCGGCCGTGCGCGCGGCGACAACCTTGACGTCCACGTTGGCGGCCGTTTTCACGCCCTTCGTGTGAATGCGAAGAATCGCCTCGCGCCCTTTGACGTCGGGCTTGTCGACGAGCACCTGCCGGTCGAAGCGGCCGGGGCGGAGCAGAGCAGGGTCGAGGACCTCGGGCCGGTTGGTCGCGGCCATGATGATCACGCCCTTGCGCGAGTCGAACCCGTCCATTTCCGCCAGCAACTGGTTCAGCGTCTGCTCGCGCTCTTCGTGACTGCCGAGCGGGCTCTGGACGCGCGTCTTCCCGAGCGCGTCGAGCTCGTCGATGAAGACGATGCAGGGTGCTTTGGCTTCGGCTTGCTGAAAGAGATCCCGGATGCGCGCCGCGCCCACGCCGACGAACATCTCGACGAACTCCGATCCGCTGAGGCTGAAGAAGGGCACGTGCGCCTCGCCGGCGACCGCGCGCGCCAGGAGCGTCTTGCCAGTCCCGGGCGGTCCGACGAGCAATGCGCCCTTTGGTATCCGCCCGCCGAGGCTCGTGTACTTCTTGGGGTTCTTCAGGAAATCGACGATCTCTCTCAGCTCGTCCTCGGCCTCGTCCACGCCGGCGACGTCAGAAAACTTGACCTTGACCTCATCGTCGGCATAGATCTTCGCGCGGCTGCGGCCGAACGACATGATGCCGCCCTCGGCGCCGCTCATCCGCCGGAAGAGGAAGGCCCAGATCGCCACCAGGAAGATCAACGGAAGGAGCCAGCCCATCAGGTCCATCAGCCACCTGCTGGCGACCTCGCCGGTGTACTTGACACCACGGCTCTCGAGCTCTTCGGTGAGCTTCGGGTCTTCCACGCGCGTCGTGATGAACTGCTTCAGTTGCTTGGGATCGTTGGCGGCCGGCTGCTTGAGCGTGCCGTGGATCATCTGCTCGCCGATCGTCACGTCGACGACCTGACCGTCCTTGAGCAGGACCTTGAACTCGCTGTAAGGGATCGATTGGCCGGTCTGCGTCAGGAAGTACGCCTGCGCCAGACCGAGCACCACGAGGAACGCGAGGCCGTACCAAAGTGAGGATGGAGGCCGCGCGTCAAGGAGACGTGTCCCACGGCGTCCGCCGCTCGGCGGTTTGGAGCCGGAAGACGGCTTCGCTGAGGCCATTTACGCTTGCACCGTCTCGCGCTTCACGAACACCAGTCCCTCCGCGCCCGCATCAACGGCGATTGTATCGCCTTCGACGAACTGGCCCTCGAGGACCTTCATCGCAAGTGGATCGAGCACCCGCCGCTGAATCGTCCGCTTGAGCGGCCTGGCGCCGTACATCGGATCGTACCCTTCACGCACGAGCGCTTCCTTGGCGGCGTCCGTCACGCTGACGTGGATCTTGCGATCTTCGAGCCGCTTCATCAGCCCGGTGACCTGGATGTCGATGATCTTCTTCATGTGCTCGCGGCCGAGCGCATGGAAGAAGATGATCTCGTCCACACGATTGACGAACTCCGGTCGAAAGTGTTCCCGCAGCGCGTCCATGACTTCCCGCCTCGTCCGCTCGGCGATCGCAGGATGTGCGCCGCCGGCGCGCTCCGAATCCTCGACTGCGGACGCGGCGATGAACTGGCTTCCGAGATTCGACGTCATGATGACGACGGTGTTCTTGAAGTCGACCGTGCGCCCCTTGCCATCGGTGAGCCGCCCGTCATCGAGCAACTGGAGGAGGACGTTGAGTACTTCCGGATGCGCCTTTTCGATCTCATCGAGGAGCACCACCGCGTACGGACGCCGCCGAACCGCCTCGGTGAGCTGCCCGGCCTCTTCGTAGCCGATGTAGCCGGGCGGCGCGCCAATCATGCGCGAGACGGTGTGCTTCTCCTGATACTCCGACATGTCGATCCGCACCATGGCCTGCTCGTCGTCGAACAGGAACTCGGCGAGCGCCCGGCCGAGCTCGGTCTTGCCGACGCCGGTCGGGCCGAGGAACATGAAGCTGCCGAGCGGCCGGTTGGGGTCCTGCAGGCCCGCCCGCGCGCGCCGGATGGCGTTTGACACGGCATTGATGGCCTCGTCTTGGGCGATCACGCGGTGGTGCAGCCGCTCCTCCATGTGGAGGAGTTTCTGGACCTCGCCTTCAATCAGCCGGCTCACGGGGATGCGCGTCCACTTGCTCACGACCTCCGCGATGTCTTCCTCGTCCACCTCTTCCTTCAGCATCCGCTGGCCCTTCTGCAGCTCGGCCATCCGCGCCACTTCGTCGCGAATGTGCTTGTCGAGCTGAGGCGCGCGCCCGTACTGCAGCTCGGACGCCTTGGTGTAGTCGCCCGCGCGCTGGGCGTGTTCGATCTCAACCTTGAGGGCCTCCTGTTGCTCTTTCAGCTTGCGCGACCGCTGAATGGCCTCCTTTTCCTGCTGCCAGTGCGCGGCCAGCCGCCCGCGTTCTTCCTTGAGATCTGCGAGCTCTTTCTCCAGCTTTGCCAGCCGCTCCTTCGAGGCTTTGTCGGATTCCTTCCGCAGGGCCTCGCGTTCGATCTCCAGCTGCATGATGCGCCGCTCGAGCTCGTCGAGCTCGGCGGGCATCGAGTCGATCTCCATGCGGAGCTTTGACGCCGCTTCGTCCACAAGGTCGATGGCCTTGTCCGGCAGGAAGCGGTCCGAGATGTAGCGGTTCGACAGCACCGCCGCGGCCACCAGCGCGGCGTCCTTGAACTTGACGCCGTGATGGATCTCGTACCGCTCACGCAGACCACGAAGAATGCTGATCGCGTCCTCCACGGTCGGCTCGCCGACCGTAACCGGCTGGAACCGCCGTTCGAGCGCGGCATCCTTCTCGATATATTTCCGGTACTCGTCGAGCGTGGTGGCGCCGATGGTATGCAGCTCGCCCCGCGCGAGCATCGGCTTGAGCATGTTGGAAGCGTCGATCGACCCTTCGGCCGCGCCAGCGCCGACCACCGTGTGCAGCTCGTCGATGAACAGCACGATCTGGCCTTCGGCGTCGACGATCTCCTTCAGCACCGCCTTGAGACGCTCCTCGAACTCGCCGCGGTACTTCGCGCCGGCCACGAGCGCCCCCATATCAAGCCCCACGATCTTCTTCTTCTTGAGGCCCTCGGGCACGTCGCCGCGGACAATCCGGCCGGCCAGCCCCTCGACAATGGCCGTCTTGCCGACGCCGGGTTCGCCGATGAGCACCGGGTTGTTCTTCGTCCGGCGCGACAGCACCTGGATCACCCGACGAATCTCCTCGTCTCGCCCGATGACCGGGTCGAGCTTACCGCGGCGCGCCAACTCGGTCAGGTCGCGGCCGTATCGTTCGAGCGCCTGGTAGGTCGTTTCGGGATTCTGGCTCGTGACGCGCTGCGACCCACGCACGCTCGTCAACCCTTCGAAGATCTTGTTCCGCGTGACACCGTTCTCCGATAGCAGCCGCGCGGCGGGGGAGCGGCCCGTCTCGGACGCAATCGCGATGAAGAGATGCTCGGTGCTGACGTACTCGTCCTTCAGGCGCTCGGCCTCCGCCTGCGCCAGGTCGGTGACGAGCTTCAATCGCGGCGAGAGTCCGGGCTGCGCACCGCCGTACGCCTGCGGCATCTTGGTGATCAGATCGCGCGCGGCACGTCCGATCGCCTGGGGATCGGTCGCCATCTTCCTCAAGAGCTCCGGCACGATACCGTCGCGCTGTTCGATGAGCGCCACCAGGAGATGTTCGGGCTCGACCTGCGCGTGGCTCGACTGCTCGGCAATCTGCTGCGCGCCGAGCACCGCTTCCTGTGCCTTTTCTGTGTACTTATTGATATTCATACCCGTGTCTCGAGCTTCTGCAGCGCCTCGAAGTGCGCGCGCTGCTCCTGCGAGAGCGCGCGCGGCAGCTCTACGTCAACGGTTGCATACAGATCGCCGTGGTCGTCTGGTTTGCCGACAGCAGGCATGCCGTGACCTTTCAGTCTGAACACCTGCGCGTGCTGCGTCGCCATGGGAATCTTCAAGCGCAAGGGCTTGCCGCCGAGTGTCATGACCTCGGCCTCGCCGCCAAGCACCGCCGTCGTGAGCGGGACGGCCACGTGCGTGTAGAGGTCGCGGCCCTTGCGCTCGAACGACGGGTGAGGTGCCAGGTGGATGCGCAAATACAGATCCCCGGACCGCGCGCCGCCGGCGCCGAGCTCGCCTTCGCCGGCAATCTTCACTCGCGAGCCGTCGCCCACGCCCGCCGGAATCCTCACATCGACGGTGCGCGCCTGACCGTCGTGCTTGAGGGAGAGGCGCCGCATGGCTCCGTGATAGGCATCCTCGAGACCCAGCACGATCTCGTGCTCGATGTCCCGGCCCTCTCGGGATCCACGCGCGCGCCCGCCACGCCCGCGCCGCCCGGTCTCTTCACCCGTCGAGCCACCAAAAAAGGCATGGAAGAAGTCAGAGAATGGATCGGCATCGCCAAACATTCCCCGCATTTCTTCCTCGCTCATCGTTCGAAAGCCGCCACGCTGGCCCCCCGGACCACCGCCGAAGTTGACGTTCCACGCGCCGCCCTGCGGACCGCCGCCCGGGCCACCGGCCGCGCCGGCCTGCTCGTACATCCGCCAGTTGGCGCCGAGCTCGTCGTACTTCTGACGTTTCGCGGGATCGCCGAGCACTTCGTTCGCCTCGTTGATCTCCTTGAACTTCGCTTCGGCCGATTTATTGCCCGGGTTGACGTCCGGATGGTACTTGCGGGCTAGCTTTCGATACGCCTGCTTGATCTCCCTCTCGGTGGCCGTCTTGGCGACGCCGAGCGTCCCGTAATAGTCCTTGAAGTCCATCTATTCAAACCCGAGCATGTGGCTCAGCCCTCAATGTTCTCATATTTGTTGTGCGGTATCCTGTGGGGCCGTGGAAGCTTCCGATTTCCTGACCATCGCGCTTCTGGTCGCTCTTGAAGGCCTCCTGAGCGTCGACAACGCGATGGTGTTGGCCGTGCTCGTGCTCGGCCTGCCGAAGGGTCAGCAGCACAAGGCGCTGCGCTACGGAATCATCGGTGCGTTCGCCTTCAGAGCCGTCGCGACGCTCCTGGCCGTCTACCTGATCAGCGTGGCGTGGGTGAAGATCGCCGGCGCGGGCTATTTGTTGTACCTAGTCTACGAGCACTTCCACCACGGGGGCGCCGAGGCGCGCCGGACGCCGCCGAAGGCTCAGCCGATGCTGTGGATGAGTGCATTCTGGGCGACGGTTGTCAAGGTTGAGCTGACCGACATCGTCTTCGCCATCGACTCGATTCTCGTGGCGGTCGCCATGTCGTCGAAGACATGGGTCGTGCTGTCGGGCGGCATCCTCGGCATCATCATGATGCGGCTGGTGATCGGGCAGCTGCTCTCGCTCGTCGAGCGCTATCCGCCGCTTGTGGACGGTGCGTTCGTCATCATCGCATGGGTTGGCGTGAAGCTTCTGGTCGAGTTCCTTCATGCCGAACACTACATCGCGTTCGAGATTCCCAGGTGGCTGTCGCTCGGCCTCATCGTCGTCATTTTCTGCGTCGCCTTTTCTTATGCGGTCCGGCAAGAGCGACGGGAACGCCACGCGAAACGAACCTCCGTTGACGACGCAGCCACGCGTCTGTTGGTCGAGGAGGAGGAACGGTGAGCCTGAGAGCCGGTTTCATTACCTGTAGTGTCCGCCTCTTAGGCGGACGTTGGGGTCCGGCTGAAAGCCGGACACTACGCGTGTACGAGAGGCGTCAGTCCTCCCGCCCTTTCAGACGGCGCAGCGCGCGGCGCTGGCGCTTGTCGGGCGCGCGGGGTGGCGTCGTCGCGGCCCGGTACATGCGCTCGAGACGCCGCGCCTCGATGTCCTCAGGCGTCGGCGGCGGCGTCAGGTCTTCATAGAGCTGTCTCGCCTCGGCTTTCGGCAGGTGCTGATCGGCCAGCGCGCGGACGACCAGCTTTTGTTTGCGGCCGAACGGACGGCTGACCTCGATCTGGTCGCCGACGCGCAGCAGCCGGTTCGGCTTGGCCGGCTGGCGGTTGACGTCGATCTTGCCGCCGCGGCACGCCTTCTGCGCCTCCGAGCGCGTCTTGAACAGACATGTGACATCTAGCCAGATATCAAGACGGATGGAGTCCACGACCTGCATTCTGCATTAAAATCTGCGCATTGCATTAGACCTTCTGCCAGGAGGGCCGACTGTGAAACGTGCATTGTTCGTCCTGCTCGTCCTGTTCCTCACTGCCGCCGCGGCTGGCGTGCCGGCCTCTGCGCATCACTCGTTCGGGGCCGTGTACTTCGAAGACGAGAGCGTGACGATTGAAGGCGAGCTCGTGGAGTTCCAGCTCCGCAACCCACACTGCTGGGTCTATTTCATGGCCAAAGACGGGAACGGGGAAATGCAGAAGTACGGCGCCGAATGGGCCAACGCCTCACGGCTGAAGCAAGCGGGTATGAATGAACAGACGCTCAGGCCCGGCGATATCATCGTCGTCACCGGCAGCCCCGGGCGGAAGGCCGAAGAGCACAAGATGCATTTGAAGCGCATCGTGCGGCCCTCCGACGGCTGGACGTGGGGCGGCGGAAGAAACGACTCTGGCGGACGCGGCGGCCGGCGCTGACAGACTGAACTCCTTCGTCCAATCGCGGAATCCCACCAAGCTGTTTGAAACACGCACACCGGCCGTTGGGGAAAATAGAACTGCGGATTGTTGATTGCTGATTGGACGAAACGCGTAGAGGATTAGATGGTGGCGAGGGACAGAATCGAACTGTCGACACTACGATTTTCAGTCGTATGCTCTACCAACTGAGCTACCTCGCCACGCGCGGCCCAAGATCATAACATGAGCAGGACGTCATGTCGGTTCGCGGTCGCCTTGCGGGCAGACGCACAGGACGCATTAGAAGGCAGTAAATCATGAAACTTGGAATTGTCATCTACTCGGCGGACTCGGAGACGGTGTGGAATGGATTTCGCCTGGGTGTCTTTGCGCTCAAGCAAGGCGACCAAGTGAAGGCATTCCTGCTGGGGAAGGGCGTTGAGTGCGAGAAGCTGAACACGGATCAATTCAAAGTCACAGAGCAGATGCAGGCGTTCGTGGATAACGGCGGAGAAATCCTCGCCTGTGGAACATGCCTTAGTCTCCGACATTCCGAAGGGTCGGAACTCTGCCCGCTTTCGACGATGAAGGATCTGCACGACATCATGAGGGAATCCGACAAGGTCGTGACGTTCTGAAGCTGGGGGCGGTCGAACCAGGCTGCTCGCAACGTGTCGAATGGTATGTCCGGTTTTCACTTCCTGAGATCAGTCAGTCGTCGTTCGTACTCATCCCGGTCGATGTCACCGCGCGCATAACGCCGCTTCAAGATCTGCTCGGGCGGCTCCTCCCTTTGCGTCGGCGGTGCGGCGGCGGCACGCGTGACGAGCCAGATGAGCAGGATGAACACCGCGAGCGCGCCAATCCACCAAAACGCCATCCAAAATCCCATCCACCCTGCGTGGGCTCCGTACCCTGGCCACATCTGTCACCCCCTGGTCGTACACATGCCGGCTTACAGGTTCACCGGCACGCCGGCGACCCAACTGGCGATCTTGAGTGTCGATTCCAACATCGCGCGCCGAATGCCCCTCGGCGCGAGCCACCATTGCTCGAACAGCACCTTGCCCAAATGCCAGGACTTGCCGACGCTGCGGACTGCAATCTGTGGCGACGGCTTCGCAAAAAAGTCGCCGTAGGCGACGCCAGCGGCATGCTGGCCGGCCTCCAGCATGCAGAAGCCATTGCCGCTGAAGGTCTCGGTGGGCTCACGGCCGCCAATCTCCGCCGTAATGCGATGCGCGACAATCAGCGCCTGAGCATGAGCAAAGACGCCGGCCTTGGGCAACATCAGCGGCATGTCCGCTTTCCAGCGGCCGGGGAGAGGAATGGCCGTCACGTCACCGAGCGCGTATATGCGCTCGTGACGCGTGAGCAGTGTCCGCGGATCCACGGGAATCCAACCGGCCTCGTTCGTCAGGCCGGCGTCGCGCATTAGAGCAGGAGCGCGGTGCGGCGGGATCGCGACGAGCAGGTCGTACCCGATTGGCGGTTGTCCCTCGAACCGCATCGCTTTGGCATCCGGCTCGACTGCGGTCAGCTTGTGCAGGGGATGATAGAGGACGCCCCGGTCCCCAAGCATCTGCCGGACGGCGGCGCCGAGCTCAGGCCCGGCCACCGGCATCGGCTGGGGCTCCGGTGTAAAGAGGTGGACTTCGACCCTGTCTCGCTGCCCTCGCCGGCTGAAGAAATCCGCCAGCAGCATGGCCGCCTCGTGCGGGGCGCCTGGACACTTGTACGGCAGGGCACTGACCACGACCGCGATAGTTCCGCCTGTGAATGTATCCAGCGCATTCCGCAAGCGCGTAGCGCCGTCGAGTGTGTAGAAACTGTGCGCCGCCTCGGCCAATCCAGGAATCAGCTCTGGAGCCAGCTCGGCGCCGAGCGCGATTACGAGGTAGTCACAATCGAACGGCTGAGTCGCCGTTTCGACCCGCCTCGCCTTCGCGTCGATCGAGCGCACGTCGGCCTCGACAATCTCGATGCCCGGCCTGACAAGGTCGCGAATGTCACGCGTGATCTGCTCCGGTTGTCGGTCGCCAGTCATCAGCCACAGAAACGAGGGCGCGAAAGCATGCCGCGTGTTTCTTTCAACCACGATGATCCGGTGCTCGACGGACAGTGAACGCCGCAGCTCATTCGCCGTGACTTGCCCGCCCACGCCCCCGCCGAGGATCACTATCGTTCGAGGCTGGGTCACGATTGTCTCCTTCTTCAGAACTCGTAGCGCGCGATTAGAAACACGCCGCTGTTCTGCCCAAACTGGCCGAAAAACGTATGGTGCTCCTGCCCCCAAAAGACATTCGCGCCGGTCTCCAACCAGAGCTCGTCGGTCACGTTGTAGCGGACCGACGGATTGACGTACGCATCACGGTCGGTCGGGCTCGCCATGACGAATAGGTTCAGGCGCAGCGTTTGGTGCCGCCGCAGTTGCGTGACGCGGAGGCTGGCGACCTGACGGAGCTGGTCTCGCAGCGGCAGTCCTTGCGGTAGCGTGCGCAGGTAGGCGTCGTGCTGCCGCATGAACTCGCCGTAGTACTGGAAGGCCAGCGTGAGATCCTCGTGCGGCTGAAACTGGTAGGCGGCGAGCCAGCGCGTCTGGGAGTTCTCCACGGTCGGGTCGCTCCCTGACTCGTCGTCACGTGAATCGTAGTACCCGCCTTCCAGCGAGAAGACGCCGGCTCGCAGAGGTCCCTGCAGGCTGCCGCCGTAGGTGTTGAGGCGCGGGTACGAAAACACCAGGCGCGTCGGTACCGCCTGGTCCGGCTGGCCCGCGGGCATCCCGAAGAATCCCTTCGAGACGTAGCTCGCCACCTCAAAGCGACTGACCCGCGCGTAGAGGCGCCCCGCCAGCTGCATGTCGCCAAAGTCGGTGCCTGGTCGTTGGGTCACGCGGTCGGTGAGCGATGGCATCGGGTCGAAGAAGAAGAGCCGATCGGGACGTGGTGCGCGATCACGAGCAAACACCGGGGTGATCACCACCTCCGCACCTATGGAGCCCGTGTAGGCGCCCACCTTCGCCGCGTCGCTGCCGAACTTTAGATATTCGAGCGGGGCACCGGTGAGGAAGGCGACCCAGTCTTTCGGGAAGACGTCGTTGATAAACAGAAGGTCGCCGAGACCCCAGGTCACGACTTGGCGGCCCAGACGAGCGGAGATTCGTCGCCCTCCGACATCGACATATGCCTCGCGGAGATCGACTCTCGCTTCGTCGCCGATCGTGTCGTGAAATAGATCCAGGCGGGCAAGCGCCCCCGCCCGCCCATCCGGAGAAGACAGCTCGAGTTTGAGTTGGACTCGCTCCTCCCCCCGCATGACGTCGCACGCCATTTGCGGTGGACAGTCCGCTCCCGTTGCACGGAAGGCAGAATTGAATTGCGCAAACCCGTGGACACTCGCCTGCGCATGCGCCGTGTGGGGAAGCGCGAATGCCAGCCCGAAGATCAGTCCGACGAGTCCGATTGATCGCACAGGCCCCTCACTGGATCCAACGCCGCGGCGGTTCTCTCAGGTAGCGCTCTGAGAAAATCTCGGCTTCAACCCCGACATCGTAGGCGACCTCCGAAAACACGACTTCGGTGCGGTGCCCGGTCTTGACGTTCTTCATCGTGCGTGTGGTGACAGTTGCGCGGCCGTTGACGTCCCGGATTTCGTCAGCCGTGAACACCTTGAACAGTTCGCCCCGGATGTCGTAGTACTCTTCTTCGACGGGAAGCCACGTGGCCTTGTCGATCCACGCCACCTTTCGGCTGTACTCCGCCGCCGCTTGGGCCTGGCTCTCGACGATGTAGCAGTCCTTCCCACGCCGCTTCTCCTCGCCGCGTAGCGTGTGTCGATCCGACTCCGGGTCGCGACCCGAGACATGCTCATACGTGAAGTCGGACCCGACGAAGCTTTGCGCGCTGTCACGGGCCGCGATCCGGCGGACGAGATTCAGCGCCGGCAGGAAGAGCCATCGGTCGTCGTCTCGTCGGGGGTACTTGAGGACCAGAAAGGTCATCCCGCGGACATCACCGGGCTGGTGAAAGTAGATGAAGTACTGCTGCTCGCCGCTTTTCCCATTGCGGCGCAACATCGTCAGGTCGCGGAGTCGCGTGTCGCCCCCGGCGGAGGTGAGGGTCATCTTCACGCGCGCCTTCAAGTCGGCGCCGGGGTAGTAGAAGGCCTGCTGGACCCGGGCGACGATGTCGTCGACACCGAGCGGCGTCTGCGCGAGCAGCCGATCGGAGCCTGCGGGAAGAGCGGGCCAGATAACAATGAGCCAGAAGGAGAGCAGTACCAGGCGAACTCGCATTAGGTCCTCCCATGTCCAGCCAAAGCGTTCGCCGTGCCCACGCGTTCGCTCCGGCGCTCGAAGGTCCGTTCGCCACCTGCTAAGAGCACGATCAACGCAGGCAGGTAGAACAGCGTGAAAAACGCGGAGAGCATCATCATCGCGATGATGAACGCCCCCACGGTGATGTAGGGCGTGAGGCTTGATAAGAGCATCACAGAAAACGCCAGAGAAAAGAGCAGGGCGTTCCGGACGATCCCCTTGCCGGGTCGCGCCACAGTCCAGAGCAGCGCGCGTCTCGTGTCGGGGTCTTCGCTGAGACGCTGCCGGTAGCGCCGAATGAAGTGGATGCCGAAGTCCACGGCCATTCCCAACGAGAGGGCCGACAGCACGGACACCGGCATATCGAAGTCTTTCCCGACATAGCCGAGGGTGCCGTAGATGAGCAGGATCGTGAGGCCGAGGGGAACAAAGCTGACGAGCCCCCAGCGCCACGAGCGGAACGAGATGGTCAGGATGAGGAGCACCACTGCGAGTGCTGCAACGAAGGTTCGAATCATGTCGCGCAGGACCTCGCGGTTCCAGACCAGGTTGAAGTACGCGATGCCAGCGGGCTGGAAGCGCAACCCTGGCGGTGGATGCGTACTCTGATAGGCCTGGAGGCGATTGAGAACCCGCTCGACTGCGCCGGCGTCCCAGGTCTTGAGCTGCACCCAGAGGTTGGCGCGCTCGGCGGACCCGGTGATCAGGTTGTCCAGGGTGGCGGGTTTGGAGGCCATGCCAAACACGAACAGGTACTGACCAACGACTGCCCGCGTATCTGGAATCCGTTCCTGCTCCGGTCGATCGTCGAGCATCACCCGGTTGACACGCTTGACCAGGTCGACCACAGAGGTGGTCTTCCCGACGACGCTCTCCTGCTCGAGATCGCGTTGCACCGCTTCCAGGTAGCGAAGCGCCTCCGGATCCTTGAGAGCGTCCTCACCCGAACCTGAGGCCACCACGTACAGCAGCGACGAGCCGCCGAGCTGTTCGTTGATCACGGCGTCGGCTACGCGCACGTCGCTGGCCGGCTTGAACCACCGCACCATGTTGTTGTTGATGCTGATTCTCGGGAGGCCCACGAGCGCGACGGCCAGCAGCACGACGCCGCTCGCGGCGACCTCACGCGGACGGCTCACGCTCAGGCGGCCGAGCCCCGCGAGCCAGCGGGAGGCCCCGGCTTCCGTGGATTCGTGCCGGCTGGCACGGCGCAGTTGATCCTCGCGCACGAGCATCATGACCGCGGGAATGAAACTGAAGCTCATCAGCCGGATCACCAGCGTGCCGAAGGCCGTGAAGAGGCCAAAGACGCGAACCGGCACGATGCCGCCGATCACGAGGACGCCAAACCCCGCCGCGGTGGCAAGCGCCGTATACCGGACCGGCGCTCCCACGACGTCGATCGTCTCCAGGACGGCCCGCCGGCGGTCCGGCACTTCTCGGAGTCGGAAGTAGAACTCGTTGAAGATGTGGATGCTGTCGGTGGCAATCGCCATCAGGAAGACCGGCATCATCGAGCTCATGATGTGCACCG
>MELA01000049.1 GCA_001767495.1 Acidobacteria bacterium RIFCSPLOWO2_12_FULL_65_11
GCCCGAGACGGCGTACTTCACGCTGGTTCCGGACTGGATCTGCGAAGCGCTTTCGCCTCAGACGGCCCGCCTCGATCGGCAGAAAAAACTGACTATTTACGCCCGCGAGGGCGTCGCGCACGCCTGGCTGATCGATCCGGCCCAGCGAACCTTGGAGGTGCTCCGACTCGAGCGCCACCAGTGGCTCATCGTCTCGGTTCACGCCAATCACGACGAGGTCCGCGTTGAGCCGTTCGAGAGCACTACTCTGCAACTCGAACGGCTGTGGGCGGACTGACGTCACCTATCTTCTTGAAGCCGCTGGTGTACCCGTTGTACTCATGACGTGGACACCGGACCGGCCACTTGCGGCGCCGCCGTCAGGCGGTCCAGATCCGCATCGACCATCATCTTCACGAGGCCGGCGAAATCGACCGTCGGCTCCCATCCAAGCTGAGCCCGCGCCTTGGAGCTGTCGCCAACCAGGTGCTCCACTTCGGCCGGACGAATCAATTTTGGATCGAGCGTGACGTGCTTGCGCCAGTCGAGGCCGACGTGACCGAACGCCAACTCGACGAGATCGCGGACTGAGTGACTGACACCGGTCGCGATGACATAGTCCTCAGCCCGCTCCCGCTGCATCATCATCCACATAGCTTTGACGTAGTCGCCGGCAAAGCCCCAATCGCGGTGCGCGTCGAGGTTGCCGAGCGCTAGCGTGGTCGCGAGCCCCAGCTTGATGCGCGCCACCGCGTCGGTGATCTTGCGCGTCACAAACTCCAGGCCCCGCCGCGGCGATTCATGATTGAACAGAATCCCTGACACCGCGTAGAGATCGTAGCTCTCACGATAGTTCACCGTGATGTAGTGTGCGAACACCTTTGAAACGCCGTACGGGCTGCGCGGGTAAAACGGCGTCAGCTCGTTCTGCGGCACCTCGCGCACTTTGCCGAACATCTCGCTCGACGAAGCCTGATAGAGGTGGATCTTCGGATCCACCTGGCGAATGGCCTCGAGCACCCGCGTGACGCCCTGCGCGTTGAACTCGCCCGTCAGCATCGGCTGGTCCCACGACGCAGGCACGAATGACATCGCCGCGAGGTTGTAGAATTCGTGCGGGCGCACCTCGTCTATCAGGCGGATGAGCGAGAGTTGATCGAGCAGATCAGCCGGACGCAGCGTGACGCGGTCAATCAGGTGCTGAATGCGCCCGTAATTCGGGGCGCTGGTCCGCCGAACGACACCGACGACCTCGTACTCCTTCGAGAGGAGAAGCTCGGCCAGGTAGGATCCGTCCTGTCCCGTGATCCCGGTGATAATGGCCCGCTTGGACATCAGCGTCTCAGAAACGAAGGGCACACGCGGTCGCTACACGTCGGCAAGTCGCGCCATGTTATGAGGTTGCGAGTGAAGAGGTCAAGGACATCACAACCTTCTCCTTCACTGAACGATGAACTGCGCATTGCGGTAACGGCTGTCCGTGGCGTCCTTGATCAGCCCGAGATGTAAGGCGTCTCGGACCTCCACGATGCCGTCTTCGACACTGATCGCTGGCTCAAATCCAAGTTCGCGCCTGATCTTGGCAAAAGACACCGTGATGTCCCGCATATCACCACCGAAGCTGAGATCCTTGTAGGTGATCTTCAGGCCATCCACGTGCTTCTTCACCAGCGCGACGATTTCATCCTTGGTGTAATTGCCGCTGTCCGATCCCAGATTGAAAATCTGCCCGCGGATCTTCTCGCGGGGTACTGACAGCGCTCGAACTATCCCCTCTACAACGTCACGAATGTGCACGAAGGAGCGAGAGTACCCCGCCTGGTAGATGATTAATTCTCGCTGGGTCATCGCTTGAAGGACGAATTGATTGACGATCAGGTCAAAGCGGGTTCGCGGGGAGACCCCGAAGAGCGTCGCGAACCGAAAAACCAGAGGGGCGCATCGTGATGTCTCGGCCTCGTTGAGCAGGTACTGCTCTGCAGCGATTTTGGTCTCGGCGTATAAGGACTGCGGATTAAGGGGAGAGTCCTCGGTGACGGCCCTGCCATCAGTCGTGAGACCGTAGTTGCTGTAGGTCGATGAGAATATGAACCGCTCCGCACCAATCGCTTCTGCCAGTTCAAAGACCCGCTGCACCGATTCGACATTGTACCGCCACGCCACCTGCTTTCCAGCAGCCTGACAAGCAGGGAATCCGACGATGGCAGCGAGGTGCGCGACGGCATAGGTTCGGTCTCCGGCTCCCGCATATCCCAGTTTGATGCGATCGAGAACGGAAGGGTCGCAGACGTCGCCTTTAATAAAACGGAAGGCAGGATGGGAAAAATATGCAAGGAGAGACTCGCCGCCAAAGAGGAGATCATCCACAACGGTGACGCGATACCCGCGCTGAAGCAAGACGCCTGTCAGTAGAGAACCGATGTAGCCGGCGCCACCGGTTACCAGAACTTCTTGCACGGAATTGCCGGAGCGAAGGGGCGAGGCCTCGCCAAGACTAGACGTGGACATACATCGTGGCGAGGTCGCAGAACGCGTGCGGGCTCACAGTGATCCCGGTGATAATGGCCCGTTTGGACATGCAAATGTAACTATACAACGTCGAAGTTGCTGGATCCGCATGCGCCGGCGCCGACCGGCCCCTCACAACAATTTACTCACCGCCTTGAGTAAAATTACTCAACGTCATGAGTGCCCAGGAGCACGCTCGGCGGGAGCGTGACGCGGTCGAGCAGGTGCTGAATGCGCCAGTAATTCGGCAGGCTCATGCGCCGAACGACGCCAACGACGTCGTAATCCTTCGAGAGGAGCCACTCGGCCAGGTACGATCCGTCCTGTCCCGTGATCACGGTGATGATGGCCCGCTTGGACATCAGAGAGTCACATCACTATACACCGTCGAAGTTGGCTGGCTTCGGCTTGCGTGGCGTGCCAACTGTCTTCCGGTCCGGGCGCATCGCGCGCGGCCGACCCATGACGACCAGCCCCTCCGCTCGTGCGGCAAGCAACAATCGCTCCCGGTGTATGTTTCAGGAGCAGAGTTCGCGCGTCCGCAGTGACTTCAGGAATCAACTCGACAATCGCGAGCGTCCGTCCGTCGCGAACCTTCTGGAGGTAGCCGCCGAGCCTGGTCTTCAGTTCGCGAGCGCCAACGACCGCGGATCGAGCATGGGGTGGCGCCGCAGTCGACTGCCGGTCATGCGCGAGACGGCGCACTTCACGCTGGCCCCGGATTGAATCTGTGAAGTGCTTCCGCCTCAGGGCCGGTAGGAACCTGTTCGGTCCGCGGCAAACGGGCAAGACCACCTGGATCCGCAAGGAGACCGTCTCGCCCCACGACCTGAGGTCGCTGCGCGCGCGCTCGCCGAGGAGCACGCCGTGCAGCGCGCCGTGTGCGTGAGTCTCGAGCCGCGGCCGCGGCGCGTCGACGGCATCGACGTGCTGCCGTGGCGGGAGTTTCTGGACGCCTTGTGGAGCGGCGCGCTGTCGGGGTGAGGCCGAGCGGCGCCAACCGCTTGGATAGCCGTCAGTCGAAATGGCGCACGCGAGGAAGAAGCTCGTCGGACGGCCGTCCTTCGTGGACCGCACGCCAGCCCACGAGCGACGGACGCCGGCCGTAAAGGACAATCGTGCGGGCGTTGCGCGGAGATCCCGTCCTGAGCCCTGCATCCACGCGATGCCCGTGCGCGCCGCCCGCGACGAGCGCCGCGGCGGGCGCCTCGAGGCGCGTGACGCCGCGCGCCCGCAGGGCCCGCGCGGCCTCACGGCACCGACCGTACGTGGCCGGTCCTCCGAGCGCGATGTCGGGCTCGAGATCCGGCGTCGCCGCCGGCTCTTGGTCGGGAATCTCGACGGCCCAGATGGCGCGCCGGAGCGTCGCGAGGTCGTCGGGGTCGCGGATCTCCTCGTGCCGCAGCAGCTCGGCCCACGCGCCATCCGGCGTATCGGAGAAATAGTGAGCGGGGCCTTCCCCGCCGCCGTGCCACCGCCCAGGCGGCTGCCGGGCGTCCTCCCAGAGAAACGGGAGACGCGGATCGGCGTGGCGGAAGACAATCACGTGGCGGGCGAGGCAATCAGCGATCGCGCCAGCTCGCGCACGGCCCGGGGCCCGGCATCTTCGGGCTGCCAGGCGCCGCGCAGCAGCTCGGCCGGGGATCGGCCGTCGAGTGCCGTACGCGCCCGCTCGAACCAGCGGCGGATCCCGATCTGGTTGTACGCGCCGGCCAGATCGCCCACGATCAGCGCCAGCCAGTGCAGCCGCGCCGCCACGTCATCCGGCGTCCGGCGCTCGTCCCTCGCATACCGCAGCACGCTGGCGGGCGACACCCCCAGCAGCGGCGCGAGCCGATCCCGATCGAAGGTCTCCAGCACCCGGCGCCACTCGGTGGCCGGCAGCGGCGACTGCTCCAAGAGCAACGCCATCTCGCGCAGGCGGCCGGCCAGCAGCCCGGCGTCCGGCGGCGTCGCGCGCGTGACATCGGCCGCGGCACGCCCGCCAATACCGGCCTCGCGGACGCGCAACGCGGCACGCTTCACGGCCGGATAGGTGATCTGGGCAAAGTCGGGTGCCTCGTCCACCAGGCCTACCGCGTGGGCGGTGCGGACCATGTCGGCGGCAGCCTGGGCGACGGTCGCGTCTGCGAGTGGATCCTGATTGGATCGTGAATGGATTGACATCGAGATCTGAAAATATTCCATCAGGAGCTGTAAAGTCAAGCGCAGGAACCCGATGGTACGACGAGCGACGGACGCTCTTGCTGCTCGTGCCGTCCCTTGTGGCCCCCGGCCTCGAGCGGAACGTGCTGATCAATCAGCGGCATCCCCAGTTCAGGGACGACATCGCTTCCGACGCCGAGCCGATCCGGCGCCCTCCGAAGCTCCTCGCGTAGCACGTCGAGGCCGCCCGGATCCACACACATGGAATCAATCGACGTAGCGGTCGTCGGCGCCGGGGTGACCGGGTTGGCCGCGGCGCGCGCCATTGCCGCCACGGGCCATTCCACTTGCGTCGTCGAGCGCCATCCGCGCGCGGGGCTCGATACGAGCACGCACAACAGCGGCGTGATCCATGCCGGCCTCTACTACCCGGCCGGCTCGCTCAAGACGAGACTCTGCATCGAAGGGCGCCACCTGTTGTACGAGTTCTGCGCACAACACGGCGTGCCGCACGCGCGCTGCGGCAAGCTCATCGTCGCCCGCAATGAGAGCCAGATTGCAGACCTCGAAGCCCTTCAGCGCCGAGGCCTCGCGAACGGCGTCGAAGAGCTGGGCTTGGTCGATCGCGCGTTCGTGGCTCTGCGCGAGCCGGCGATTCACGCACCGGCCGCGTTGTGGTCGCCATCAACCGGCATCGTCGATGCCGAGGAACTGGTCAAAGCCCTGGTTCAGACCGGCGAGGCGTCAGGAGTCGTCTTTTTGCCCGGTACGCGCCTGGTAGGCGCCGACGCGGCACCCGGGGGCATCGCGCTTCGAACCGAGCGCGAGACCATCCTCGCGCGCACGGTCGTCAATGCGGCGGGTCTGTATGCGGACGATGTGTCGCGACTGCTCGGGGGCGAGCACTTCACGATCTATCCATGCCGTGGCGAGTACGCGGAGCTGGCGCCGGCCAAGCGATCGCTCGTGAGAGGTCTCGTGTATCCGCTGCCCCACGCCACAGGGCACGGACTCGGCGTGCATCTCACGCGATCGATCGGCGGCAACGTCTGGATCGGCCCGACGGTTCGCTATCAGGACCGGAAGGACGACTACGAAAGCGACCGTCTGTCACTCGAGGACTTCGTCGAGCCGACTCGCGAGCTGTTGCCCGCAATCGAGATCGGCGACCTCCGGCTGTCCGGCAGCGGCATCCGCCCGAAGCTGCACCCGCCCAGCGAGTCGTTCGCCGATTTTCTCATTCGCCGCGACCGCGAGAACCCGCGCGTCATTCACGCGGCGGGCATCGAGTCGCCGGGGTTGACGGCGTGCCTGGCCATTGGGAAGCTGGTGTCAGATCTGGTAGCTGATGCCCTGTAGCGGCCGGCTTCGGCCGGATCGGGAGGTCCGCCTGAAGGCGGACACTACGGATGTCAAACGAGCAGCCGATCGCAGAATGACACGGCGACGAGGTCCTCGTCGGAGCGCAAATGGCGAACCCCGAGCATTTCCTGGACACGTTTGAGCAAGCCCGGCTGTTGGTGAACTGGAACGTCGACGTCAGCAGCTTTGGACACGGCCTCCTCCAGGACTGAGTGGCAGACTTGCCCACAACTCTATGGCATCTTGCCAGCACGGCTCAAGAGCCCGAACAGCCGCCCGTCGCGTCCTCGCGGGCTGACTGTAAGTAACGAGCCAGGGCGTCCTGCCACGTGGGCATGACGACTCCGCAGGAGGCGAGCTTGGCGTTCGAGAGCGCGCAGTACTTCGGCCTCGCGGCCCGAAACGTCATGTCCTCGAGCCGGATGGGAACCAGCCGCTTGTCAACGTCTCCAATGCCGAGCTGTCGTGCGATCTCGGCCGCGAACTCGAGCCACGTGCAGTGGCCTGAGCTGACACAGTGATAGAGCCCGGGCGCGACCCGCCGCTCGACGATCTGCCGCGTCACCCGTGCCGCGTCGTGCACGTACGTGGGCGAGACCGTGCGATCCTCAAACACCTTTGGTGCACCACCCGATAGCAGCTCGTTGAGAATGCCCGCGACACTCCCCTTCGCCGGCGGGCTACCCACCGCGCGGCCGAATAAGCTCTCCACGCGCAGGACGTACGCGCGCGGTGCGTCGAGCGCGAACCACTCGCCAAGCAGCTTCGACGCGCCATATACGCCGCGCGGATTGGGGTGATCTTTCTCGGTGTAAGGCACCGACGCCGTGCCGTCAAAGACGAAGTCGCTGCTGTAGTGAACGAGCGCCGCCTTCACGGCCGCCGCGGCGAGGGCCAGCGAACGGACCGCAAACACGTTGGTGTTCAGCGCTTCGACTGGGTGATCTTCGGCGCCGTCGACGTCGTTGTACGCCGCACAGTTGATGATGACGTCCGGCCGCACACGTCCAATGATCGCCTCGACCGCCGCGTCGTCGGTCATGTCGAGGTCGGCCCTTGTGACCGGTGTGACGTCGTGACCTGTACTAAATGCTGAGAATTCCTCGACGATGGCGGCGCCCAGTTGACCGCGCGCGCCTGTGACAACGATGCGCACGTCAGGCCGAAACCTTCGAGGTCGCGGTCGCAAACTCCGCGATGGCGCCGACGACAGCTTCCTGCTGTGCGGCCGTCAGTTCGGGGTAGATCGGCAGCGCCAAGCTTTCCGCCGCCGCGCGTTCTGCACGCGGGAAGTCGCCGTAGCGATGGCCAAGATTGGCGAGGCACTCTTGCTGATGAAAGGGGATGGGATAGTAGATCTCGGTACCGATGCCGCGATCGCCAAGATGCCGTCTAAGATCGTCGCGGCGAGCCGTGCGGATCACGAACTGATTGAAGATATGATGCCGGCCGGGCGGCTCGACTGGCAGCGCGATGTGGTCAGTCAACTTGGCTTCGCGGAAGAGCGCCACGTAACGCTCGGCATTGCGGCGCCTAGCCTCGGTCCATGTGGAGAGGTGCGGAACCTTGACGCGCAGGACCGCCGCCTGCAGCGCGTCCATCCGAAAGTTGCCCCCCACCACGTGGTGGTAGTACTTGGGCTCCATGCCATGCGTGCGAATCAGCCGCGCGCGCTGTGCAAGATCTTCGTCGTCGGTGGCCAGGAGCCCGGCGTCGCCGAACGCACCGAGATTCTTGCTCGGAAAAAACGAGAAACAGCCGCAGGCCCCGATGCCTCCGGCCGAGCGCGTCCTGTACGTGGCGCCGATGGCCTGTGCGGCGTCTTCCACCACTGGCACGCCGGCCTCCGCTGCGATCGCCACGATCGGATCGAGGTCGGCGGCGAGGCCGAACAAGTGCACGGGCAGAATCGCCTTCGTCCGCGGCGTCACGGCCGCCCGCACCCCTTCGGGATCGATGTTGAACGTCGCGAGATCGATATCCACCAGGACTGGCTTCGCGCCGACCCGCACGATTGCACCTGCCGTCGCAAAAAACGAATAGGTCGTGGTGACAACCTCGTCGCCGGCCTTGATGCCGAGGGCCATCAGGGCGACGAGCAGGGCATCGGTGCCCGACGAAAGGGCGATCGTGTGGCGGACGGCCAGCAGCTGCGATAACTCGGCTTCGAGGGCGTTCACCTCCGGTCCCATGATGAAGCGCTGGCTGTCGCACACACGTGTGATGGCCGCGAGAATCTCGTCGCGCAGCGGTAAGTACTGCGCCTGCAGATCGAGGAGAGGGACCTTCATGGATGCGACACTCGCATGACCTACCGACGACCCTTAAGTGCTGCACGGGTTTCGCGATCGACTTCTCGCCGCTTGATCGTCTCGCGCTTGTCGTACTCCTTCTTGCCTCTCGCAAGGCTCACCGCC
This sequence comes from Acidobacteria bacterium RIFCSPLOWO2_12_FULL_65_11, assembly GCA_001767495.1. Taxonomy (GTDB): domain Bacteria; phylum Acidobacteriota; class Vicinamibacteria; order Vicinamibacterales; family CAVVIG01; genus 2-12-FULL-65-11. The sequence continues at coordinate 8,412 of MELA01000049.1, forward strand.
ACCTTCACTCGTCCGTTCTTGAAGTACATCCTGACCGGCACGAGCGTCATCCCCTTTTCGACGGTCTTGCCAACGAGCTTCCGGATCTCATCGCGGTGCAGCAAGAGCTTGCGCCGGCGCATCGGCTCGTGGTCCACGTAGCCGCGATGGCTGTACGGACTGATATTGACGTTGTAGAGGAACACCTCGCCATTATCCACGCGCGCGAAGCTGTCACGCAGGTTGACGCGGCCCTCACGGATCGCCTTCACCTCGGTGCCAAGGAGCGCGACGCCGGCCTCGAAAGTCTCGAGCAGGTGATAGTCGTGAAACGCCTTCCGGTTTTCAGCGATGTTCGCCTGCGCCTTTTCGCGTTCGGTCCGTTCGTTCATCGGAGAGGGTCCGGCTAAAGCCGGACGCTACATCTTGTCACGACATCTTGTCACGACATCTTGTCACGACATCCTGCCACGACCTGGTTGTTTGCGTACGTAGTGTCCGCCTTTAGGCGGACCGCGACTTGGCTAGCCGCGCGGCAAGAAGGACGGCTGCGATCATGCTCTCCGGGTTCGCGACTCCTCTGCCCGCAATGTCAAAGGCGGTCCCATGGTCGACAGACGTGCGCACGATCGGAAGACCGAGCGTGACGTTCACCGCCTCCCCAAATGCGAGCAGCTTCACGGGAATGAGCCCCTGATCGTGGTAGCAGGCAATGACGACGTCGAACTCGCCGCGGCGGGCGCGAACAAAGACCGTGTCTCCGGGGTACGGGCCGCGGACGTCGATGCCGCGATCGCGGCACGCCGCGATGGCCGGCGCGATGGCCGTCTCCTCTTCCCGACCGAACAGCCCGTGCTCGCCGGCATGGGGGTTGAGACCGGCGACCGCAATCCGCGGCGAGGCGAAGCCGAAGTGCGGCAGCGCACCGGCCGTGAGACCAATCGTCGACTCGAGCGAGGCCTGGGTCAGCACGCGCGGCACATCGGCGAGCGCGATATGTACCGTCGCGAGCACAACGCGCAGCGCTTCTGCGTAGAACATCATGGCCACGTCGCGCGCGCCGGTCAGGTGCTTCAAGAGATCCGTATGGCCGGCCCACGGCAAATCGGCCAGGTGGAAGGCTTCCTTGTTCACGGGCGCCGTGGCGATCGCGTTGACGCGACCGTTCTGGGCGTCCTCGACGGCGCGCACGATCGTGTCGCCGAGCGTGACGTTCACCGCCTCCCCAAATGCGAGCAGCTTCACGGGAATGAGCCCCTGATCGTGGTAGCAGGCAATGACGACGTCGAACTCGCCGCGGCGGGCGCGAACAAAGACCGTGTCTCCGGGGTACGGGCCGCGGACGTCGATGCCGCGATCGCGGCACGCCGCGATGGCCGGCGCGATGGCCGTCTCCTCTTCCCGACCGAACAGCCCGTGCTCGCCGGCATGGGGGTTGAGACCGGCGACCGCAATCCGCGGCGAGGCGAAGCCGAAGTGCGGCAGCGCACCGGCCGTGAGACCAATCGTCGACTCGAGCGAGGCCTGGGTCAGCACGCGCGGCACATCGGCGAGCGCGATATGTACCGTCGCGAGCACAACGCGCAGCGCTTCTGCGTAGAACATCATGGCCACGTCGCGCGCGCCGGTCAGGTGCTTCAAGAGATCCGTATGGCCGGCCCACGGCAAATCGGCCAGGTGGAAGGCTTCCTTGTTCACGGGCGCCGTGGCGATCGCGTTGACGCGACCGTTCTGGGCGTCCTCGACGGCGCGCACGATCGTGTCGTAGGCAGCGCGACCAGCCTCGGCGCTCAGCACGCCTGGTGTGAAGCGGCGCCCGTCCGCCACGCCATACACCATCGGTTCGCAGACAGCCAGGACGCGGCTGTCGAGGGCGGCCGCGGCCGCAATCTCAGGACCGATGCCAGCCGGATCGCCGGAGGTGATCGCGATGCGGGGGTTCGGCATCGCTCTCGGAGGTTCAAGCCTTCTTCTTGAGGGCGCTGTGGGCGAGGCAGCCCACCGGCACCAGAATCATGGTGAACGCCAGCGTCAGCACGAAGTACACGCCGGCCATCCTCAGGGTC
>MELA01000050.1 GCA_001767495.1 Acidobacteria bacterium RIFCSPLOWO2_12_FULL_65_11
AGAGTGGCCGCGGTCGCCGAAACGGTCAACGTCATCGCCGGCGCCCCCCTCATCTCGACGATGGTCTCTTCGGTCGGCGAGGTCGTCGATCTGCAGCGCATCGAGCGCCTGCCGCTCAACGGCCGTCAATTCGCGAGTCTCGCGGCGACCGTGCCCGGCGTCGGGCTTGGTTTCCTGACGGACCCCACCAAGCAAGGCGCAAGTCTCGCGCCGCAGATCAATGGTGGAAACGGCCGCAACATCAACTTCGTGGTCGATGGGGGCGACAACAACGACGACACGGTCGGCGGGCAGCTGCAACAGTTCCCGCTCGAAGCCATTCAAGAGTTCAACGTCCAGACGCAGCGCTTCAAGGCCGAGTTCGGCCGCACCAACGGCGGCGTGATGAATGTCGTCACCAAGAGCGGCACGAACATGTACGCCGGGAGCTTCTTCGAACTGCTCCGTGACCGATCATTGAACGCTTTGACCCGGACCGAGAAGCTCGCCGCGCCTGCCGGTCAGAATCCCGCCAAGAGCAGTTACCTTCGGAATCAGTTTGGCGGCAGCTTTGGCGGGCCGATCGTACGCGACCGAATCCATTTTTTCGTGGCGTATGAACGCACGCAGGAAGACCGAAAACAGACGATGAGCACGGCCGTGCTGTCCTTGTTTCCGCAGACACCCACCAGCGCCCCGGTCGAGTTCCGTGAGAACGTCGGCACGGGCAAGGTCTCGGTCAACCTCAACGCCGATCATCACCTGACATTTCGCTACAGCCGGAACACCAATTCCTTCCCGTATGGCGCCACCTCGACCGCCACCCCAGACAGCTGGGCCACCGGCAAGAATATCTTCGACTCAATCAACCTCAACCACAACTGGGTGCTCGGCGGCTCCAGACTGAACGAGCTCATCCTGCAGTATTCGGATTTTCAGAACAGAATCGACGCGAGTCCTTCGGCTGGCAACGCGTTCCTTCAGTTCACCAACGGGGTCCAGACCGGCTACAACCCAGCCGCGCCACAGAGAACCGACCAGCATAAGTTTCAGGTCCGTGACGATTTTTCCTGGCACATGACGGGCCTTGCTGGTTTGGGCCATGATTTCAAGACGGGCTTCAGCTTCATTTACCAGCCGCACTTGTTGGCCATCGCAGAAACACAAAGAGGCGTCGTGCAGTACATTATGGCGGCCGGCGCGCCGGCGTGCGGATGCTCGACGACCGCTGCCAACGTGACGCAGGTGTTCGTCCTCGATGGCACCGCGCGGGCCAACCTGCCCAACAACCAGTACGGGCTGTATTTTCAGGACGATTGGCGCGCAAGCGATCGACTCACGCTGAACCTCGGCGTCCGATACGATCTCGTGACCGGCCTCGACATCGATCAGTCGAAAAATCCGAACTTCGTCAAGGTCCAACAGGCCGCGCAGGCAGGTGCCTTCAACGGGTTGTCCGCTCCGGTGGCGGCTGCCCTGAACAGGTTCGCCGAGAGTCCGCAGTCCGATCGCGACAACATCCAGCCCCGACTTGGCGCGGTCTACGACTTGCGAGGGAACGGCAGGGACATCATCCGTGGCGGGTGGGGCATTTACCACGATTTCGGGTACACGAACGCGGGCATCCTGCCTCCCGCCATAGCGGCGAGCGGCACATTCGGGTTCGCCTTCGCCGCAGTCTCCGGCGGCGGACTGACGAATAATACCGATGGCAGCTTCTACCAGGTGGGGCAGCCCCTCAGCAACCTCACGAATCTGGTGGCCGGAACGAATTCCGTCTTCGGCTTTTGGGCGGACCCCCGCCTGGAGCAGCCCTACCAGATTCAAACCAACGTGGGCTGGGATCACGAGCTGACACCCAATACGAGGGTAAGCGCCGATTACGTCAACTCGCTCGGCCGCGATCTCAACTACAGGCCGCGCTTGAACCAGGACCTCGATCCGTCAGGCGTCACTGCACGTCAGATTTCGACCGCCCTGGTCGCAGCGGGGTTCACCGCGCTCAATCCGAACAACTCCTCCAATCGCCCGGCGTTGAGCGTCGGCCAGAGCCGGTACAATGCGCTCATGCTGAGCATGAGGCGACGGATGTCGCAGGGTGTCGACGTCTCCGCCTCCTATACGTTGTCGGAGAGCCTCAGTACCATCGGCGCGGCTTCGGACGAGCTGAACACGGCCAACATCCAGGATCCCAGAAATCCCTTTGACGATCCGCGGCAGATGGGCCCGAATCAGCTGACCGACGCCCGACACCGCTTCACGCTCAGCGCCGTCATTGAAGCGCCCTACGGTGTCCGCGTCGCGCCAATCTTCTTTTATCGATCCGCGCTCCCGGTGCCGCTTCGCGATGGACGCGACCTGAACGCCGACGGTGATCCGTTCGATATCCCCGCGAGAGCCTTCGCAGTCGACAGCGTGGACCCGGACACCGGCACCGCCACCATCAAGGACATCGGTGCGTGCGAAACGGTGAACTGCGGCCGCAGCCAGCCGCAGTCGCAGTTCAACCTGCGGGTGTCCAGGGTGTTCCGCGTGGCAAACCGCGTCAACATCGAGGCCATTGGCGAAATCTACAACCTCTTCAACGCGCTCAACCCAGCGACCAGCAACGCTACCGTCAACAACGCGGCAGGCGTGCAGCTGCCCACGCTCCTGCAGCCGACGTCATACTCGGGTGACATCGGGCGTCCGGAGCAGCGCCTGGGGCAGATCGGCTTCAGGGTGACGTTCTAGATCGTCACCTGAACCACGGTCTTCGCGCTGCGATGAGAATCGAGCACCTCGGCGTGTAGTTTCTTGCTCAGGTACACCTTCGACTCGGCATTGTCGGCGGCGTTCCGCTCGTACTTGACGACCTCGAAGCGCAGGTGGTCGAGCGTGCCCCGCATCTCGTAGAACCTGTTCTTGGTCTTCACGACGATCTCGTCAAAGCCCTGTTCGACTGCCCAGGCCTCCTGCTGCTCGGTGAGAGCGCGGAAGAAGCCCTGGCCTCTCCAGTCGCGGCGCGTGCCGCCAATCCACGTGTAGAGTACGCGACGGCCGTCGAAGCGGACCGAATCGCGCAACCGATCGACTAAGTCGCCGAGCTTCGGCTCGCTCTCCCGCTCGCGGAGCTCATGCACCACCTTGAACGACACCGGCACGACCGTCCCGGGATCGTCGGGAAGGGGCGCGGTGGCGAGAAGAATGAGGTGCTGCCGGCCGCTCAGGCGGCGGATGATTTCCGCGGCGGTCTTTTTTCTGGGGAACTCTCCAAAAAACTCCTCGATGTACTGAATCTCGAGCGCGCCCTGCTCAAGATCGTACTGCGTGATGTGATACGCCACGGCTAGGCCGAGTCGACCTTCTGGGCGATTCTGGCCCACGTATCGCGGAGGGACACCGTTCGATTGAACACAAGTGAGCCAGAGCGGCTGTCGGGATCGACCGCGAAATAGCCGATCCGCTCGAACTGCAGCCGCGTGCCGGGCGCCGCCGTCAGCAGGCTCGGCTCCACCGGACAGTCGCGCAGAATTTCGAGCGAGCTCGGGTTGAGGTGATCCAAGAACGTCTTGCCCTCAGGTGCGCGTTCCGGGTCCTCCACCGAAAAGAGGCGATCGTAGAGCCGGACCTCCGCCCGAGCCGCGTGCACCGTCGACACCCAATGCAGCGTCGCCTTCACACGGCGCCCATCCGGCGCATCTCCTCCCCGCGTGGACGGATCGTAGGTGCACTGCAGCTCGACGATGTTGCCGCCGGCGTCCTTGACGACGTTCTCACACTTGATGAAATAGGCGCAGCGCAGCCGCACCTCCCGGCCGGGTGAGAGGCGGAAGAACTTCTTGGGTGGATCCTCCCGGAAGTCTTCGCGTTCGATGTACAGCTCGCGCGAAAATGGTACCTTGCGCCTGCCTGCGGCCGGATCCTCAGGGTTGTTGATGACGTCGACCTCTTCGACCTTGCCAGCCGGGTAGTTCGTCAGGACGACCTTCAGCGGCCGCAAGACCGCCATCACGCGCGGCACCCGCCGGTTGAGATCCTCCCGGACGCTATGCTCGAGCTGCGCGACGTCGATGACGTTCTCCTTTTTCGCGACACCGATGCGGGAACAGAAGTTGCGAATCGACTCGGGCGTGCAGCCCCGCCGCCGCAGCCCGCTGATGGTCGGCATCCGCGGATCGTCCCACCCGGAGACGTGCCCCTGCTGCACGAGCTGCAACAGCTTGCGCTTGCTCATCACCGTGTAGTTCAGGTTCAGCCTGGCGAACTCGATTTGCTGCGGGCGATCGCCATCGATCAGGTTGTTGACGAGCCAGTCGTAGAGCGGCCGATGGTCCTCGAACTCCAGCGTGCAGATCGAGTGCGTGATGTGCTCGAGCGCGTCAGACAGCGGGTGCGCGAAGTCGTACATCGGGTAGATGCACCACTGGTCGCCGGTGCGGTGATGCGGCGCATGGCGGATGCGATAGAGCGCCGGATCCCGCATGTTCAGGTTCGGCGACGCCATGTCGATCTTCGCCCGCAGCACGTGCCCGCCGTCCTCGAACTCGCCTGCGCGCATCCGCGCAAAGAGATCGAGGTTCTCTTCGACGGACCGATCGCGGTAAGGGCTGTTCCGTCCAGGCTCGGTCAGGCTGCCGCGATGCTCGCGAATCTCGTCGGCCGTCAAGCTGTCGACGTATGACTTGCTCTCCCGAATGAGCTCAACGGCAAACTGGTACAGCCGCTCGAAGTAATCGGACGCGTAGAACAAGGCGGACCATTCGAACCCCAGCCACGTGACGTCTTCTTTGATCGCCTCGACGTACTCGACGTCTTCCTTCGTCGGGTTGGTGTCGTCGAACCGAAGATTACAGGTGCCGCGGCGTTCGGCGGCGACGCCGAAATTCAAGCAGATCGACTTCGCATGACCGATATGGAGGTAGCCATTCGGCTCGGGCGGGAACCGCGTCGCGACACGACCGGCGTGCTTGCCGGTGGCGATGTCCTCCTCGATAATCGCGCGGATGAAGTCGACAGGGGCCGTGGCGGCCGTTGACGCGTTGTCCTCCACCATAGGGTCCGACTATTCTACATACCCTGATGGCGTACACGACATTGATGCCCACCGATGTGTTGGCTGCCCACTTCGGCGATCCGTCGTGGGCCGTCGTGGATTGCCGCTTCACGCTCGCAGACGAGGCCTGGGGCGAGCGCGAGTATCTCGCGCGTCACATCCCAGGTGCGGCGTACGCACACCTCGATCGCGATCTCTCAGGGCCAAGAACCTTCCGGAACGGCCGGCACCCCCTTCCCGACGTTTCCACGCTTCGTCGCGCGGTCGGCCGGCTGGGCATTGCGAACGGGATGCAGGTGGTCGCCTACGACCAGGACTCTGGCATGTTCGCGAGCCGCCTGTGGTGGCTGCTGCGCTGGCTCGGACACGACACGGTGGCGGTGCTCGACGGCGGCGTTGCCAGGTGGCTCGCCGAAGGGCGTCAGACGTCGAGCGGCGAGGAACACCGCGCAGCACGTGAATTCGCCGGCATCGCACGGACGGATATGGTTGTCGGCGCCGATGGCGTTCAGGCACGGATGGCCCAAGCCGATTGGCGCCTTGTCGATGCTCGCACGCCTGAACGGTATCGTGGAGACTCCGAGCCGATCGACCGGGTCGCCGGGCACATACCTGGCGCCATCAATCACTGCTTCCAGTGGAATCTCGACGAACAGGGCCGATTCCGCCCGCCGGAAGGCCTCAGGACGCGCTTCCGCGACACGATCGGTGACGTCGCGCCCGAACACATCATCTGTTATTGCGGCTCCGGAGTAACAGCCTGCCACGACCTGCTCGCGCTGGAGCACGCCGGCGTACGTGGTGCAAAGCTCTATCCCGGCTCGTGGAGTGAGTGGTCGAGCGATCCGTCGCGTGCCGTTGAACGCTCATGAAACAGAAAGGGCCGACGGTTGTCGGCCCTTCGTGACGTGACGTCGACAAGTCCGGCTGAAGCCGGACACTACAACCGGTTAGTGGATGTGTGGCGCGTAGACCAGCGTTCTTGACGTGTTCGCTGCCTGACGCGACGTCCGGTAATCGTCCTCGAGGATGGCGTAGAGCGCCTGATCGAGGTAGCGTCCATCGCGGAGGAACGACTTCCGGAGGATGCCTTCCTGCACCGCGCCCACCTTACGGAGCGCGCCGGTGCCGCGGCCGTTCTTGATCGCTGCGCGCGCCTCGAGCCGGTGCGTGCCGAGCGTCTCGAAGATGAACTCCAGCACCAGTTCCGCGCCTTCCTGAAACACGCCCGTGCCCCAGAAGGGCGACCCGACGGCAAAGCCCCATTCGGCGGTGCTGAAACCCGGTTCGAGCTCACGCACCTGGAAGATCCCGATTGCGGTGTCATACCCTCGCAGTGTGACCGCGAAGCACGCGTAAGTGCCGGCCGTCCGCTGCCGTAGGGTCCACGCGATAAAACGCTCAAAGCCTTCGACGGTCGTCGGCGGCGGCGAAATGAAACGCGCCACTTCTTCGGTCGTCAGCATCGCGAAGAGCGACGCCGCGTCAGAAGTCCGCAGTTCCCGCAGGACCACCTGCTGGCCGGCGAGCGTGGGTAACTGGTGGCGCCAGTCGCTCTGCACGACCTCCGGGGTCGTGGTGGCGGTGGTGGTGGGCGGCAGCATGACCGTGTCCATCTCGGGGCGATAGGGCATCTGTTCCATGGCTACCTCCCCCCCCGATTGATGGGCCAGACCACGTTCGCACCGTTGGCCGTCCCCCACACGATGTTGTCGTCGTCGCCGAAGAACGTTCCCCACACGATATTGTCGTCGTCGAGGCCGAACGTGCCCCAGACAATGTTGTCGTCGTCGAGGCCGATGAGCGTCCCCCACACGATGTTGTCGTCGAACGAGCCGATCGTGCCCCAGACGATGTTGTCGTCGAAGAGCCCCGTGCCCCACACAATGTTGTCGTCGATCGAGAACGCTCCCCACACGACGTTATCGCAGTCGGCGCCGCCGCAGTCCGTGCCCCACACGATGTTGTCGTCGAACGAGCCGATCGTGCCCCAGACGATGTTGTCGTCGAAGAGCCCCGTGCCCCACACAATGTTGTCGTCGATCGAGAACGCTCCCCACACGACGTTATCGCAGTCGGCGCCGCCGCAGTCCGTGCCCCACACGATGTTGTCGTCGAAGTCCAACGTGCCCCAGACGATGTTGTCGTCATCGAGAAGCGTGCCCCACACGATGTTGTCGTCTCCATCGAGGAAGGTGCCCCACACGATGTTGTCGTCGCCGAGGTCCAACGTCCCCCACACGATGTTGTCGTCGCCGAGTCCGAAGGTCCCCCAGACGACGTAGTGGTTCCGGGTCAGAGTGCCCCAGACGATGTTGTCGTCCCCGAGATCGAACGTGCCCCACACGATGTTGTCGCAGTAGTCGTCGCAGAACGTGCCCCAGACGATGTTGTCGCCATCGAGGATGTTGGCCCTGGCGGCGCCCCACTGGACGCCCAGCCGCCAGGCATTGGCGCCCGGACTCAAAATCCCGTGCGACAGCCGGTGGTTGCCCCAGATGATCTGGCGGCTCCACGCCGGGTCGAGCGGCAGCGACTGGCCAGCGACCGGTGTCGCATAGAACTCGGCGAGACTGATGGCGCCCGCCACGTTCATGAAGCCGGCGCCCTGGCGCAGCGGGCTCACTTCGGGCTGGGCCGTCGCCGTGTATTGCAGAATCGCTTTGACCAGATTCGGCGTCAGGCTCGGATTCGCCTGCAGCATCAGCGCGACCGCGCCACTGACCATCGGCGCCGCCATGCTCGTGCCCGACAGGCTTTCGTATCGATTCTCCGGCCCCACAACCCACGACGGGGTCGCCGCCAGGCCTAGGCTGTAGAGTTGGCTGCCCGGCGCCGCGAGCGACACGATCCCCACGCCGGGCGCGCAGATGTCCGGCTTGGCCGCAAAGTCAAACGCCGTCGGCCCCGACGAGCTGAACGCCGCCATCGCATCGTCGGCCGGGTTATAGGTGCCCTGCGTGCTGAAGGCGCAGACCGTCAAGACCCACGGCGCAATCCCCGGCGAGGTGATGCCGCCCCACTGCAGCTCGCCCTCGGCGTTCTGCCCGAAATTGCCCGCCGCCGCCACCACCGTGATCCCGCGATCGACCAGGGCCTTGGCCGCCAGTGTCAACGGGTCCGTAAAGTACGACTCGGTCGGCGC
>MELA01000051.1 GCA_001767495.1 Acidobacteria bacterium RIFCSPLOWO2_12_FULL_65_11
CGAGGCAGCCCACCGGCACCAGAATCATGGTGAACGCCAGCGTCAGCACGAAGTACACGCCGGCCATCCTCAGGGTCAAGGACCGTTGGGTCTGAAGGACGAACGGTCCGGTTACGTTGTAGAGCTGTGTCGATGGATTCAGGTTGTGGGCCGAGAGATCGCGATAGAGACTCACCGTGTTGTCCAGCGCAAGGCCGATGGCGTCGAGAGCCTTTGTCGCCCGATCTTTGACGAGCGTTGTCCCCTGCGCCGAGCCACTGACTCCAACGCGCCCCGTCTGAATGGTCCGCTCCAGGCCTTCGTAGAAGGCCACTTCCTGATTGAGAGACGCGAGATCCTGGCTCTCGCTGATGATCGAATCGGTCAGACGCTGACGATACTGCACGTCGCTCACCTGCGTTTGCGTGGACATCTGAATCAGACGGTCCAGGAACCCCTCCCCCAGTTGGGGAATCATCGTCGGGGTATCCACGCCCGGCGCAAGCCGGCCGGCACTTGCGCCGGAGGCGCCACCTTGTCCCTCGGCAGCGGAGCGGCTCGCCCGCTGCAAGGAATAGTCCTGCAACGCGTCCTGCGAGGCCCTGATTCTGGCCATCGACGCATCGCGGCGAAGCTTCAACTGAAAGAGCTGGGCGCCAACATACCGCGACAGTTCCTGTGCGTTCTTCGTCAAGCCCTCCGCGCGAATGATGCCAAGAAGCGGCTGCAATTGAAACCGCTCGACATCCTCCAGGTTCGCCTTCACCTCGGTCAGCGAGACCTGCTCCTTCCCAGTGCGAATGATTTCCGCGCCCGGCAGCGACTCGATCTTCGAGGCGGCATCGAGAATCCGGTTGACCGTCACGCGCAGGACGTCCACGGCCACCAAGTAGTCCTCTGTCTCCAAAAGGTCGGCCCGCAGAATGTTTCGCGAGAGGACTGGCACGTTGTAGAGCGTGGCTCCCCTAAGATCGACCGCCTGCTTCGCCCACGTGGCCAGGACATCGGCGAGTGTCTTTTCGATTAAATTGCGCGGCATCCTGGTTACGAACTCGTTCCGCCGCATGCTGATCGTGAAGACCGGGTCTTTCAGCGAGTCGCGCTTTCTCCTGAACTCTTCCTCGATGCGCGACCGATCGACCGCGCTCAGCCTGGTGTCGGAAAGCCTTGCTTGGTATTCGTCCGACAACAGCTGCAATTCCGGATTCGACTGCAGGATGAAAATCGCGTCCCGGAACGCCTGGTATTCGCCGAAGCGCCGGAGATCGTTCGTTCGATACACGTCGGTCAGGACCGGCGTGCCGACGATCTCTGTGGAATTGAACGGCATCCCATTCGCGTACCTGTTCTCCGCAGCCCCGTCGAACATCAAACGAAACTGAATCGAGCCAAGACGCTCGGCCGGCAAGACCAGAAACGCAGCCAACAGGGCCAGGCCAACCAGCGCTGCCACCCCGACCGCCGCCGTGCCGATGATTCGACGATATCCCCACAGTGTTTCGATCATCGGCCACAGCGAGATCCCGTCGTCGAAGTCGTCCGAGGCGGTGCTCGATTGGCTCTTACGGTCCTGCTGCTCAGTCATCGAAACACCTTATCACACGCTTCTCAGTAGTTGGGCAACCGGTGCGCCACCTCGGCCAGAGTCGGATGGCGTCGATCGCGTTCGGATAATACCGGATCGGCCACCGGCCAGGGAATCGCCAGCGCCGGATCGTTCCACGCGATCCCGATTTCGCCCGCGGGATCGTAGACATCGGTGCACTTATACTCGACCTGCGCCGCGGCCGTCAGCACGCAAAAGCCGTGCGCGAAGCCGACCGGCACGTAGCACTGCCAGAAATTCTCCGCTGACAGTCGCACGCTGACCCACCGGCCGAACGTCGGCGATCCTCGGCGAACGTCCACGGCCACGTCGTAGATTTCGCCTTCGACCACACGAACCAGCTTCGCCTGCGGGCGCCGCACCTGAATATGAAGCCCTCGCAGCGTTCTCGCGCCGGACCGCGAATGATTGTCCTGCACGAACGGCCGGCTGATGCCGCCCGCACGGTACTTCTCGGCCTGATAGGTCTCGACGAAAAACCCCCGGTCGTCTCGATGCACGTCGGGCTCGACAATGATGACGTCGGGAATCTCGGTCGGAATGAACCGCACCGTCAGGCCTCGTGGTCGAGCAGTCTCATCAAGTACTGTCCGTACGGGCTCGCATGCATCGCCCGCGCAAGCCGCGCAAGGTCGTCGGCACCGATAAACCCTTTGCGGTAGGCAATCTCTTCCGGGCAGGCGACCATGAGTCCCTGACGCTCCTCGATGGCTTGAATGTAGTTGGCCGCCTGAGCCAGCGATTCGTGGGTGCCGGTATCGAGCCAGGCCGTTCCGCGCGCCAACCGCTCGACGTGAAGCTGCCCGCGATCGAGGTACGCGCGATTCACATCGGTGATCTCGAGCTCGCCGCGCGCCGACGGTTTCAGCCCGGCGGCGATATCAACAACTTGATTGTCGTAAAAGTACAGGCCAGTGACGGCATACGACGACTTGGGCTTGTCCGGCTTCTCCTCGATGCTCACGGCGCGTCCCCGAGCGTCAAGCTCGACGACCCCGTAGCGCTGCGGGTCGCGGACCTGGTAGCCGAAGACCGTGGCGCCTGTCTGGCGACCGGCCGCGCTCAGAAGACAGTCGGAAAAATGGGCGCCGTAGAAGATATTGTCGCCAAGCGCGAGGACCACCCGATCGCCGTCAACGAACTCGCGACCGATGATGAACGCCTGCGCAAGGCCCTCGGGGCGCGGCTGCGCAGCGTAATCGATCCGCAAACCGAGCTCAGATCCGTCGCCCAGCAGTCGCCGAAAGCCTCCCTGATCCTCAACTGTCGTGATCACCAGAACGTCCCGGATCCCGGCGAGCATCAGCGTCGACAGCGGGTAGTACACCATGGGCTTGCTGTAGACAGGCACCAGCTGCTTGCTGATCGCACGTGTCAGGGGATACAGCCGCGAGCCCGACCCACCGGCGAGGAGGATACCCTTCAACATTGTTGATTGGTGATTGGTGATTGCTGATTGGCGAGGCCCAGGCGCTCGCGATCGTAGCGGCCGGCCTGCACCGCGTCGCACCACTGACGATGGTCGAGGTACCATCGGACGGTCTCGCGAAGCCCATCGTCGAACGATCGCGCGGGAGCCCAGCCGAGCTCGCGTCGGATCTTCGTCCCGTCGATCGCATACCGGCGGTCGTGACCGGGCCGGTCGGTCACAAACGTCTTCAGCGCCCGGTGGCTTTCCGAAGCCGGACGCATCTCATCGAGCGCGTCGCAGATGCGATCGACAATCTCGATGTTGGTGCGCTCGTTGCCGCCGCCGATATTGTACTTCTCGCCCCTCCGTCCCTTCCTGAGCACCAGCAGAATGCCCGCGCAATGATCCTCGACATGCAGCCAGTCGCGGACGTTGCCACCGTCGCCATAGATGGGCAGCGGACGGCCGTCGAGCGCGTTGAGGATCATGAGCGGTATCAGCTTCTCAGGAAACTGAAACGGCCCGTAGTTGTTCGAGCAGTTCGTCGTCACCACCGGCAACCCGTAGGTGTGACCGTACGCCCGCACCAGGTGATCGGCAGAGGCTTTGCTGGCCGCGTAGGGCGAGTTGGGTGCGTAGGGCGTCTCTTCGCTGAACGAGCCGTCCGGGCCGAGCGTGCCGTACACCTCGTCGGTCGAGACGTGGAGGAAGCGAAACCGCTCCCGCTCCTCTGCCGTGAGCGATGCCACGTGCCGCCTGGCGAGATCGAGCAGCACGGACGTGCCGACGATGTTGGTGTCGATGAAGACCTGCGGGTTGTCGATGGACCGATCGACGTGCGTCTCGGCCGCTAGATTCACGATGGCCTGAGGCCGCTCTTCGGCGAAGACGCGCGCCATCACCTCCCGGTCCCCGATGTCGGCGCGCACGAACCGCACGCGCGGATCCTTCAGCGGGCGTTCCAGATTCAGGAGGCTCCCCGCGTACGTCAGCTTGTCGACAACGACCAGGCGGTCGGAGCTGTGATCGAGCGCATGCCGAACGAAATTGGCACGGATGAAGCCTGCTCCGCCTGTGATTAAGAGCGTGGCCATAGCGTCAGGAGCATTTCAGTGAGAACGGCAGTGACCAGTGCCGCAGCCGCCTGACCCGCACCCTCCGGCGCCGCAGCCGCTCGGATGGTCGCACCCGCCCTCGCTGCCGCAGCCGCCGTGCACGACGCCCTTGGCGTTGGGCAGCTCGTACCGCAGGCAGCACTTGAGCCGGCCGCACAAGCCAGAGAGCTTCGAGGGATTCAAGCTCAAGTCCTGCTGCTTGGCCATCTTGATCGACACGGGCTGGAACGACTGCAAAAACGTCGTGCAGCACAGCGGCCGGCCGCAGGTGCCGTAGCCGCCGAGCATCTTGGCTTCGTCTCGGACGCCGATCTGCCGCATCTCGATGCGCGTGTGGAACTCGGAGGCCAGCTCGCGCACGAGATCGCGGAAGTCCACACGGCCCTCGGCCGTGAAATAGAAGACGAGCTTCGATCCGTCGAAGGCCTGCTCGACGCGCGTCAGCCGCATGCCGAGGCCGTGCTCGCGGATCTTCAGCATCGCCACGCGGTGCGCCTCCTGCTCGCGCTGTTCGTGCTTCAGGCGCGTGACGATGTCGTCGTGGGTGGCCGTCCGCACGACGCGCCTCGGCGAATCGGGCGTGGGCCGACGCCGCTCGTCGATTTGCGGCACGGCGCGCACGACGGCCGCAACCGCCGGACCGTTATCTGTTCGCACAACAACCCGATCGCCCCTCTCGGTCGCTGTACCGGCCGGCAGATCATCCGCCAGAAAGGACTGCGCGCGGCCGACCGGATGGAGTTTCACCGTCACGAGGCGCATGGGCGTTGGTGCGCTCATAACTGAAGCACCAGCCAGTCGGCCACGATCTTGACCCCGGCGTTTCGGTCGAGCGCGACACGCGCGCGATCGACAGCCGCAAAGGCCCTTCGGCCTCTCCCGTCCTGATACGACGAGGCGAGTCGATCAAGCGCGGGACGCAGATCGGGATTCGCCAGCGCGCGAACCTCTTCACCAGGTTGACCAGGCCTTCCGGGGCCGCGGGCGGACAGCAGCTCGGTGTCGCGCAGGATCGACGCCATCGCACTGAGGTGCGTGGCGAGACGGTCGCGGGCGTCGTTTCTAGCAGCGCCGCCGCCGCCTGTGCCGGTCAGAAGAACCTGCGCCCCTTCGATCCGCCGGCGCGGATCGGTCGTTGACGCCGCGTGGGCAAGCACGCGCTCGGCGACGTCCCTCGCCTCCACCAGATCGCCTGCGCTGGCCTCGAGGGCGTGGCCGAGGCTCCCGTCGGCCGTCGCCGCGATGGCGCGCGCCTCGGTCCGACCGTGCCCCCTGGCGACAAGGGCGTCTGCGATCTCGCCCGCCGCGAGCGGCCTGAACCGCAACTGCGGACATCGCGACCTGACCGTCGGCAGGAGCACGTCCGGACGCGATGTGACGAGGATAAAGACCGATGAAGGCGGCGGCTCCTCGAGCGTCTTGAGCAGGGCGTTTTGAGCCGGAGTGACGAGCGCGTCGGCTTGGTCGACGATCACGACGCGCCGCCTGCCCTCAAACGGCCGATACATCGCGCGGTCGATGACGTCACGCACGTGATCGATCTTGATCGACCCGCTCTCGCCTGGTTCCACGACGAGCACATCGGGATGGACGCCGCGCACGATGCGGCTACAGGCCGCACACCTGCCGCACGCGTCGGCCTCGTCTACTGCCGACTGTCGACTGCCGACTGCCGACTGTCCCAAGCAGTTGAACGCTTGCGCGACCGAGATGGCGGTCAGCCGTTTGCCAATCCCGGAGGGGCCCGCAAAGATCAGGCTTGGCGGCAGCGACTGATGCGCAATCGATCGTCCGAGAAGACCGACGATTCGCCGATGGCCGATGACGTCTCGGAAAGGCATGGGTGAAGATTAGTCCAGGACGAACTCCTTGCGCCAGCTGTCGTCTTCGACGAGCGGCGCCTGCTCGACCTTCTCGAGGATGAAATTCTCCAGCACGAGCGCGTCCATGTTCGTGCGCATGAAGCATCGGTACGCGTCCTCCGGCGTGCAGACGATGGGCTCGCCGCGGACGTTGAACGAGGTGTTGACGACCACCGGGCAGCCGGTACGGCGGTGGAACGCTTCGATGATGTCGTAGTACGTCGGGTTGGTCTCCCGGCGCACGGTCTGAATCCGCGCGGAATAATCGACGTGCGTCACGGCCGGGATCGTGGAGCGGCCCAAGCCGATGGACGAAGTGGCCCACTCGCCGACGCCGTCCATGGTGACGAAGGCCGCTTGCTCGAAGGGGGACGGATAGAAGGCCGACGCCGCGTGCGATTCGTGATGTTCGCCGAACAGGATCTCGTCCTCGTATCCGTGGTAGTACGCCGAGATCCCCAGGATGCGCGTCGGCACCTAAAACAACGTGTAGATGAAGGGGGCAACGGCGCTCGACTGGGCAAACACGA
>MELA01000052.1 GCA_001767495.1 Acidobacteria bacterium RIFCSPLOWO2_12_FULL_65_11
CTTGGCCGCCAGTGTCAACGGGTCCGTAAAGTACGACTCGGTCGGCGCCGCGCCCACCGACATATTCACGACGCGGATGTTCTCGCGCCGCCCGAACTTGTAGACCCAATTGAGCGCCTTGATGACGGCCGCAATCGAGCCCTGGCCGGTATCATCGAGCACGCGCAGCGAGACAATCGAGGTCCCGGGCGCGATGCCGGCGTACTTGCGGTTCGAGAGCTGGCCCGTGCCTCCGACAATGCCCGTGACGTGCGTCCCGTGGCCGTTGCCGTCGGTGCGCAGGACGTTGCTCGAATTGACGAAGTCCACGAACCGGCGCACCCGCGGGTCGGCCAAGTCCTCGACGATGTCGTTCGTCAAGCCCGAATCGATGACCGCGACGGTCACGCCCGTGCCGGTATAGCCGTACAACTGCTGATTGACGCCGTGGTCGGCGTCAAACGCGTTGGCGTTGACCGCCACCGAGGAAAGCGCGTCCTGCTTGCGGGCCGCCCGGCTGTAGTGCACTCGGTGGATGCTGGTCTCGGCGCCGAGGGCCGGCAGCGCACTGACCGGCACATTCGCGAGCGCGTAGCCGTTGATGATGTCGAGCTTGCCGTCCCACTCCACGTAGCGCCGGAACCGCACCGGCAGCTCCGCGCCGGGCTGCAACGTGACGATGAGGTTCGCGGTCTCAAACGGCCGGCGCCGATTGATCCGCCGCGTCACCTCGTCATCGAATTTGTAATTTCTGACTTGTGCGCTTGCCTGACCCGGCTTCGCCTGCGGCCCTCGCCGTCCCTGGCGACCGGCTGCCAGCGCATTCGCACTGAGCCCGAGGCAGAAGAGAGAAATAACGAGTGAAGAAACCGCCAGTGACCGTTTGGGACCCCAGACGGCCTTCCGCCTGGGCGAGCCCGTGGTACTGATTCGAGGAATAGACAGCATCATGACGCGAACTGACTTAGCAAACACAAGGCCACCTATACTGTCATATCAACGTCCAATAAAGACAGTAGATTCCAGTGCTTTACGGCGGTTCCTGAAATTGGCACTCCTCTCGCCTGTCATATTCAACGACACATGAGGCAAGCAAACAGTCAAAATACTCGAAAATACTGAGTAAAAACCTAAACTCAGCGATCTGTTCTGTTATGAGTCATGAATCTCAGAATAGAGCAGTCAAAAGTCTTCTAAGTACTGACTTGTCCCATTAATTCTTCCCTCTGATTGATTACTGTCATATACCAGCCTCTTGGGGGGCGACCGAGGGGGGCTGCTCAGCGGCGGGCCGGCTCGTAGGCAAGATTGGAGGAAAGCCACCGTTCAATCACGTCAACGCTCTGACCTTTACGGCGGGCGTAGTTGAAGATCTGGTCTTCGCCCAGGCGGCCAACGGTGAAGTACCGGGCCTGCGGATGCGCGAAGTACAGGCCACTGACGCTCGCCGCCGGCAGCATCGCAGCGTGCTCGGTGAGCGTGATGCCGGCGAGGGGAGCGTCAAGCAACTCGAATAACTTGAATTTCTCACTGTGATCCGGGCACGCGGGGTAACCGAAGCCCGGCCTGATCCCTCGATGCGCTTCCGCAATGATCTCGTCAGGGCTCGCCTGCCCGCCAATGCCCCACTCGTGGCGTGCCTTGGCATGCAGATACGCTGCGAACGCTTCGGCGAGACGGTCGGCGAGCGCCTTGACGAGGATCGCCGAGTAGTCGTCGTGCTCGCGCTCGAACCGCCCGACGAGAAGGTCCGCACCAAGGCCCGCCGTGACCGCAAACGCACCGAGATAGTCGGCGCGCCCCCCTTGAAGGCCTGTCCGAGGCGCGATGAAATCCGCCAGCGATAAGTTGGGTTTCCCGTCCGCGACGGCCTCCTGCTGCCGCAGCATGTTGAGCCGCGCCAGCTCGCCTGAGCGCTCGCGATCCCGATACACCACGATGTCGTCGCCCTCGCCGACCGCGGGCCAGAAACCATAGACACCATTAGCCGTGAGCAGCTTCTCGCGCACGATGCGATCGAGCAGCGCCCGCCCGTTGTCGTACAGCTCGCGAGCGGCGCTGCCATACTGCGGATGGTCGAGGATCGCGGGAAACCGGCCCTTCAGCTCCCAGGCGGCAAAAAAGAACGTCCAGTCGATGTACGGCACGATGGCGTCGAGGGCCACGTCGGTCAGCATCCGGCGGCCCAGAAACGCCGGCTCCGACAGCGACTCGCGCGCCCAATCGATCTTCAAACGGTTGGCGAGCGCAGCTTCATATGACAGCAGCGGCCGATCCTGTCGAGTGCGATATTGGTCGCGCAGGCGCGACTGTAAATCAAGATTGTCGTGCTCGAAATCCGACCGCCGGTCGCTGAGAAGGCTTGATACGACGTCGACGACGCGTGAGGCGTCGAGCACGTGAACGGATGGGCGGCTGTATTCCGGTGCAATCTTGACCGCTGTGTGCTGGCGACTCGTCGTGGCGCCGCCGATAAGAAGCGGCAGACCGATGCTGCGGCGCTCCATTTCTTTGGCTACAAACACCATCTCGTCGAGCGAGGGGGTGATGAGACCGCTCAAGCCGACCAGGTCCGCACGTTCGTCGATGGCTGTCTGTAGAATCCGATCGCATGGCACCATGACGCCCAGATCGACAACGTCGTAGCTGTTGCAGCCGAGCACGACGCCCACGATGTTCTTGCCGATATCGTGCACGTCGCCCTTGACCGTGGCGAGGACGATCTTCCCTTTTGACTGCCGTCGTTGCTGGCCATTTTCAACCGCTCGCGGGGCCCCACCCCCGCTCGCTGGCGCTGCGGCGCTCGAAGACTCGCTATCCTCGCGCCGGCCGCGGGCGCTTGCCATGAACGGTTCGAGGTACGCGACGGCCTTCTTCATAACCCGGGCGCTCTTGACAACCTGCGGCAAGAACATCTTTCCGGCCCCGAATAGACCGCCGACCACCTTCATGCCGTCCATCAGGGGCCCTTCGATGACGTCGAGCGGCCGCGCGAGCTTCTGCCGCGCCTCCTCGACGTCCTCTTCGATGAAGTCCACCACCCCGTGGACGAGTGCGTGCGACAGCCGCTTTTCGACGGTGGCGGCGCGCCACGCCAGATCCTGTTCCCTCTTCTTCCCGCCGCCCTTGATCGTCGCGGCCAGCTCTACCAGCCGCTCGGTGGCATCGGGCCGGCGATTGAAAATGATGTCTTCGACGTGCTCGAGCACCTCGCGGGGAATGTCTTCGTACACCGCAAGCTGGCCGGCGTTGACGATGCCCATATCGAGGCCGGCCGCGATTGCGTGATAAAGGAAAGCCGAATGAATCGCTTCGCGAACCAGATCGTTGCCGCGAAAGGAAAAGGACAGATTGCTGATGCCCCCGCTGATCTTCACGCCGGGACACGTCGCCTTGATGATGCGCGTCGCCTCGATGAAATTGATGGCGTACTGGTTGTGCTCCTCGAGACCGGTGGCGATGGCCAGGATGTTCGGGTCGCAGATGATGTCGGTCGGATCGAAGCCCGCGCGCTCGGTCAGCAGGGCATAGGCGCGCCGGCAGATCGACACCTTGCGCTCCACGGTGTCGGCCTGGCCCCGCTCATCGAAGGCCATCACGACGACTCCGGCGCCGTATCGGCGGACCAGGGCCGCTTTTCGCAGGAAGTCCTCTTCGCCTTCCTTCAAACTGATCGAGTTGACGACAGGCTTTCCCGGCACGCACTTGAGCCCAGCCAGAATCACGGACCATTTCGAACTGTCGATGACCACCGGGACGCGCGCGATCTCAGGCTCGGTTGCGATGTAGTTGAGGAACTCTGTCATCGCGTGCTCCGAGTCGAGCATCCCTTCGTCCATGTTCACGTCGATCAGATTCGCGCCACCTCGTACCTGCTCGAGCGCCACCTGAGTGGCCTCGGCGTAGTTGCCAGCTCGAATCAACCGGGCAAACCGCAGTGATCCGGTCACATTGGTCCGCTCGCCGATCATCTGGAAATTGGAGTCCGGTCGGATGGTAAGCGTCTCCAGGCCGGCGAACTGCGTAAAACGCTCGGGATTCGGGATTTGGGATTTGGGATTCGGGCGTGGCGGGAGATCCTTGACGGCCTCCGCGATGGCGCGGATGTGATCGGGTGTCGTGCCGCAGCAGCCACCGACGATGTTCACGAATCCGCTGTCGGCAAATTCGCGCAGGTACGAGCCGGTCTCGTTCGGTCGCTCGTCGTACTGACCGAAGGCATTGGGCAAGCCGGCGTTGGGATGGCAGCTGATGTAGCACGGGGCGATCGCAGCCAGCTCGGCGAGGTACGGGCGGATGTCGCGCGCGCCGAGAGCGCAGTTGATGCCGACGCTGAACGGCCGGGCGTGCGCCATCGACGTCCAGAAGGCATCGATCGTGTGTCCCGACAACGTGCGGCCGCTGCGGTCGGTCACGGTGACCGAAATCATCACGGGCAGCCGGCGTCCGATCCCCTCGAACACATCCTCGATCGCGACCACACTCGCCTTGGCGTTGAGTGTGTCGAAGATCGTCTCGATCAGTAGCAGATCGCAGCCGCCATCGACCAGGCCCCGAACCTGCGTCGCGTAGGCCTCGTGGAGAGCGTCGAACGTCATCGTGCGAAATGCCGGGTTGTTCACATCCGGCGACATGGAGAGCGTCCGGTTCGTGGGCCCGATGGATCCGGCCACGAATCGCGGCCGATCCGGCGTCCGCGTCGACCACTCGGCGCAGGCGGCCTTCGCCAGGCGCGCACCCTCGACATTAAGTTCGTATGCCAGCGACTCGAGCGCGTAGTCCGCCTGGGAGATGGCGTTGCTGTTGAAGGTGTTTGTCTCGATGATGTCGCTGTCCGCCTCGAGATACTCGTGGTGGATGCCGACGATGATATCTGGTCGCGTGAGGACCAGCAGATCGTTGTTGCCCTTGAGATCGCGCGCGTGGCTCTTGAACCGCTCGCCACGGAAGTCTGCCTCGCTCAGAGCGTGCCGCTGGATCATCGTTCCCATCGCGCCGTCGAGGACGAGAATCCGCTTTGCCAACAGTCCATCCAGTTCTTTCAGGACATCACGCTTCATTGCACCGCCTGTTCATCACGAAGCCACGACGCACTCGAAGACTCATACGGTCTTCGTGCGCCTTCGTGATTTCGTGTCTTCGTGATGGGCCATCGAGGGCTTCACCCCGGACGCCACGAGTACTGTGAACGGATCGCCGGTCTTGCGCGCCCCGACGCCGACGTGCACGTCGCGCAGTCCGGCCGCGGTCAGCAGGCCCTTGAGCTCGTCGTCGGCAAATCCGAGAATCCGATCACCCAGCTTGGTCCGGACCCATGCTTCGCCGTGCGTCCGCAGATCGAGCACGAGCACACGACCGCCGGGCACCGTGATGCGCGCCGCCTCGGCGACCGCCCGAGCGGGATGCAGTGCGTGGTGCAGCGCCTGTGAGAGCATGGCCACGTCGACGCTGTTGTCCGCGACCGGCAGCTTCTCCAGCTCGCCGCGCTTCCAGACGACGTTCGAGACGTGCCGCCGCCGCGCCCGGCTCCGCGCGCGTTGCAGCACGTTGTCCGAACGATCCACGGCGATGACGCGCGCGGCCCAGCGCGCGGCCTCGACCGTCAGGTACCCTTCGCCGCAGCCGAGATCGGCCACCTTGAGCGGCGGGAGGAGCAGACCAATCGCCCGTGACCAGGCCGCCCAGCTCCGGCCGGGCACGAGCTGACGCGCGTCGCGCGTGTCGGGGCCGATGTGCGTTTCGAAGTTCTCCTTGCGCAGCCGCAGCACTTCGTGAAGTCGCGCCTGGTCGGCCCGTACGGCCTGATCGTCGGCCGATTCGGCGAACTGCGCGTCGAGCATCGTGCGCAGATGGCTGCCGGTCTCGCCGATCGCGGGCGCTAGCTGGTAATAGCTGAACCCCCCGTCCTTCTCCTCCTGCACCAGTCCGGCTTCCTTCAGCAGCCTGAGATGGCGCGACACGCCGGATTGCGCCAGCCCGAGGACGCCGGTGAGTTCGGTGACATTGAGCCGCTCGCGCGCCAGCACGGCAAGCAGACGCAGGCGCGCCTCGTCGCCGAGCAGCCGGTAGAGCGCGGACGCCTCTTTCATATCGACAAATCTACATGTATAGATTAGACTTCGTCAACCGCGATCGGCGAGGCACCTCCGCCGCCCGGCAATCGTGACGAATCGAAGTGGCCTGGCAAGATATACTGTGTGAGCGAGCCTCAACGTCCTGCTCGACACACTCTGGAGAATGACGATGCCAACTGCGACTGAACAACTGCACCCCTTCGCGGCAGCCAAGGCCGCAGGCCGCGAGCCGTACAAGGTCCAGGACCTGTCGCTGGCCGATTTCGGCCGCAAGGAAATCCGCCTCGCCGAGCAGGAGATGCCCGGACTGATGGCGCTCAGGAAGCAGCACTTCAGCGGTACACCGCTCAAGGGCGCCCGCATCATGGGCAGCCTGCACATGACAATCCAGACGGCCGTACTCATCGAAACACTCGCCGAGCTCGGTGCCGATGTTCGCTGGGTATCGTGCAATATTTTCTCGACACAGGATCACGCCGCTTCCGCCGTCGTCGTGGGTCGGCCTGAGAGCGGCGGCACCGTTCAGAACCCCAGGGGCACGCCCGTCTTCGCGTGGAAGGGTGAAACTCTCGAGCAATACTGGTGGTGCACGAGCGAGGCGCTCGAATGGCCCGACGGTTCCGGCCCGACGCTCATCGTTGACGATGGCGGAGACGCGACGCTGGTGGTGCACAAAGGGGTGGAATTCGAAAGAGCCGGCGTCGTGCCGTCGTTCAATCCAGACAAAGACCCAGAAGAATGGGGTGTCATCCTCGATCTGATTCGAGCGTCGATGGCAAAGGATAAGACACGTTGGACGCGGCTCGCGAAAACAATCCGCGGCGTGAGCGAGGAGACGACTACCGGAGTGCACCGACTCTATCAAATGATGGAAGCCGGAACGCTGCTCTTCCCCGCCATCAACGTCAACGACTCGGTCACCAAGAGCAAGTTCGACAACATCTACGGCTGCCGGCACTCACTGCCGGACGGTCTCGCACGTGCAACCGACGTCATGTTGGGCGGCAAAGTGGCCGTGATCTTCGGGTACGGTGAAGTCGGCAAGGGCTGCGCGCAGGCGTTGCGCGGCCAGGGCTGCCGCGTGGTGGTCACCGAAATCGATCCGATCTGCGCGCTGCAGGCGGCGATGGAAGGCCACCAGGTGGCGACGCTTGACGAGATGGTGCGAACGGCCGACATCTTCATCACGGCGACGGGCAACCACAACATCATCACCGTCGATCACATGAAGACGATGAAGGACAAGGCCATCGTCGGCAACATCGGCCACTTCGACAACGAAATCGACATGGCGGGGCTGAAGAAGTTTCCAGGAATCCAGAAGATCAACATCAAGCCGCAGTACGACGAGTGGCGATTCCCAGACGGCCACAGCATCCTCGTGCTGGCCGAAGGCCGGTTGCTCAATCTCGGTTGCGCCACCGGGCATCCGAGCTTCGTGATGTCGGCGTCGTTCACCAACCAGGTGCTGGCGCAGCTCGATTTGCACAAGAACGCCGATACGTACCCGAAGACCGTCACCATGCTGCCCAAGAAGCTCGACGAAGAGGTCGCGCGCCTGCACCTCGACAAGCTGGGCGTGAAGCTGACGAAGCTGACCAAGGATCAGGCCGACTACATCGGCGTACCGGTCGACGGACCGTACAAGCCGGACCACTATCGGTACTGACGCGGGTTATTCCTTCTTTCCGTCCGTCCCGCTTCCGGTCAGCTGCTGCTGTTGCAGAGCGGCGGCGCCCATCAGCCCCCCATGCCCATCGACTCCACAGCGCTGCTCGGAATGAGCATCAGCGCGCCCTTCTCCTTCAGCCCTTCGTAGAGCATGTTCATCGCGCGCAGGTGAAGCGCGGTCGGGTTGTTGTGGTACTCCTTTGCCGCTTCCGAGAACGAATGCGCGATCGCCAGCTCCGCCTCGCCGAGGATGATCCGCGCTTGCTTCTCCCGCGCGGCTTGTGCCTCGCGTGACATCGCGTCCTGCAGCGCGGGCGGAATCACGACGTCGCGCATCTCCACCGACTGGACGGTCACACCCCATGGGTTCGACCGTTGATCGATGAGCTGCTGCAGCTCCGTTTCGATGCGCTCTCGGCCGCGCAATAGATCGGTCAAGTCAGTTCGGCCGATGATGTCGCGGAGCGCCGTCTGGGCCGCCCAGCTCACCGCTTGCGAATATTCCTGCACCTCGAGCGCGGCCTTCTGCGCGTCGTGCACCATCCAGAAGAGCACCGCGTCGACGCTGACCGGCACCGTGTCCGATGTCAGCGTCTGTTCCGCCGCAAAGGTCGTCGTGATCGTCCGCTGATCGATCCACGACGACACGGTGTCGATGAACGGGACGATCCAGAAGAGCCCCGGGCCGCGCATCCCCTGAAAGCGCCCGAGACGCAGGACGATGGCACGCTCCCACTGCTGGGCAACGCGCGGCGATTGCATTGCGACAACCCCCGCCAGGGTCAGGACGATGAACGGCACGGGGTTGACGGTTGCGATCGACCACGCCGCGCCAATGGCGAGCGCTGTGACGAAGAGCGCGACCGAAACCACGTTCAAACGAGGTAACGAGGGGGCGCCACCCAGCGGGTTGATGATCGAAGCCATCTGCTGCTCCTTCTTGGATTCATGTTCATGTGTGCGTGTCGAGCTCGGCGAGGATCTCGTCGAGCGTGAACCCGGCGGCGGCGGTGTCGGCTAGGAGTCTGGTAACGAAGGCGCGCCGTCGTCGTTCGTGCTCGCGCGGCGGCCGCGCCTGCGCAGGTGTGGCGGAGACGAACGACCCGACGCCGCGCCGGGTTTCGAGCACGCCCGCCCGTTCGAGCTCTGCGTACACGCGGCCCACCGTATTGGCGTTGACGCGAAGCTCGACGGCCAGCTCACGGACGGTCGGCAGTTGCTCGCCTGGGTGCAGCCGGCCCGCTGCGATGGCTGCGCGCAGCCCGCGTTCGAGCTGGGCATAAATCGGCGTCCGGTCACGAGGGTCGATCGAGACGATGCCCACGGGTCTGGTACCTGGCCTATTATACTAGTGTATTAGTACAAGTGGTCAAGGGGGAATTCTTGGCCGTGACTCGGCTTCCTACTTGTCCCGTTCTAGTCGGCTCTTGATGGTCTTGAGGCCCTGATCGAGGCTGCCCCGAACGCGGCGATCGACGAGGGCCCGGCGCAGGGCGCTGAAGCTGCCCTTGAGCGCATTGGCGTGCGAGCGGTTGGCGTAGACGAGCACGAACCCGCCGTCCTTGCTCCTGCTGGCGATCGTCAGCCCGATCGAGGCGTCGAAATACCTGCTCGAGTAGACGTCCCTCGAGGTGATGACCAGCGCGCCCGACGCCGCGTGCGAAATCGTGACGTGGGTCACGGTAATGAAGGGCGCGATCCCGAATCGCTCCTTCGACCAGTACAGAAAATCCTCCGATCCGGGCAGTCGCGCCGACGGAAAATCACTGAGATGATCGGGCAGTCCCGGCACCAGCTCGCCGATGTACGGCGAGTTCTTCAGAACCTCCGCGAACTCCACCATGGGCTGAATCGGCCGCTTGCCATCGGAAGTCGGACGCTCCGTCATGCATCACACTTTCGGCACAACGTGAATGGCGGTGGCCTTAATGGCAGCGCCCACTGTCGAGCCAGGGCCAAGTCCGAGTTCCTCGCGCGACTGACGTGTGATCGCCGCAACCAGCTCAAATCCGCACTCGATGGTGATTCGATCGACTGCTCCCTCCGGCTCGATGGCGATCACGCGCCCCGTCAGATGATTGCGCGCGCTGCCGCCCGCCGAGGGTTGCCCCGACACGACAACGTCCTCCGCTCGGATGCAGGCAAAGACGTTGTCGCCGGTCTTGCCGGCGGCCTCTGCCACGGCCGTCAACGTCCCGCTGCCAATCCGAAGCGTCACCAGGCCGTCATTGACATCGCCCACGATCGCCGGCAGGACCGTCTCGACTCCAAGCGATCGCGCGACGGCTGAATCACCGGGACGCTTGAACACATCGGCCACCGGACCCACCTGCCGAATCACGCCTTCCACCATCACGGCCATGAGATCGCCCATGGCCATCGCCTCCAGCCGATCGTGCGTGACGAGAATCGCCGACGTTCGAGTATCCCGAAGAACGGTGCGGAGTTCCGAGCGGAGGGCTCGTCTGGTTGTCGCATCGAGCGCACCGAACGGCTCGTCGAGCAGCAAGAGCCGCGGCGCGGGCGCCAGCGCCCGGGCCAGCGCCACGCGCTGCGCCTGTCCACCTGAGAGTTGCCGCGGATAGCGTGATTCGAGCCCGCAAAGCCCGATGAGCTCGACAAGATGATCGGTCCGCAGCCGCCGTTGGTCCGCCGCGCCGTGCAATCCGTACTCGATGTTCTTTCGGACGGTGAGGTGTGGAAAGAGAGCTGCGTTCTGGGCAACGTAGCCGACGGCGCGCCCCTGGGGTGACACAAACCGGCCGCTGCTCGACTCGAACCACACAGCGCCGTCGAGCCCGATCCGGCCCTGATCGGGCTCGAACAGGCCCGCGAGCGCCCGCAGGATCGTCGTCTTGCCGGCGCCGGAGGGGCCGAAGAGGACGAGCATCGAGCCCGGCGCCACGTCCTGAACGAGCGACGCCCGCACTTGGACGCCACTCGCGAACCGGTGGGTGAAATCGACCTCCATCGTCACCTGATCGGCCATGCCGCCCACGCCGAACGCTGAAGCGCGTACGTGATGGCGAGAATCACGAACGACACGGCCAGAAGCACCAATGACGTGCTCCCGGCTGCCTGATAGTCGAGGGCCTGGACGGCGTCGTAAATCGAAATTGACACCGTGCGCGTCGAGCCTGGAACGTTGCCGCCGATCATCAACACCACGCCGAACTCACCGAGTGTGTGCGCAAAGCTCAGCACCATACCTGTGACCAGACCACGCACCGACAGCGGCAGGATGACGCGCGCAAACGTCGCAGGACGTGAGACGCCCAGCGTCCACGACGTTTCGATCAACCGCGGATCGACGGCCGCAAACGCCGCGCTGAACGGCTGAACCGCAAACGGCAGGCTATAGAGCACCGACGCCACGAGCAGCCCTTGAAAGGAAAACGGCAGTCCACGGCCGACAGTCGAGGCGTACCAGCGTCCGAACGGGCTCATGGGCCCGGTGGCCACAAGGATATAGAAGCCAAGGACGGTCGGTGGCAGGACCAGGGGCAGCGCGACAACGGCCTCAACAAGGAACTTCCATCGTCGGTGCGAAAACGCAACCCAGTACGCAAGCGGGACACCCACGACGATCAACACCAGCATCGTCGCCGTCGAGAGTCGCACGCTGACCCAGAAGGCCGTCCAGTCCATGCCGGCTATTCGGGAAAAGAGAACCCGTACTGTTTGAGGATCGTCCGGGCCGCATCGCCGAGCAGGAACGAGCGAACTTGGCGCGCCGCATCGATGTCGGCTGCCCCGCGCAGGACCACGCCGCCCTGATCCAGCCGCGGATACACCTCAAGAGGAATGGCCCAGAACCGTCCGGCCGTCCTGACAGTGGGAGCGATCGCCAGCGCTAGAGGGACGATGCCCGCCTCGGCTGAACCGCTCTGCACGAACTGTAAGGCCTGACCGACATTCTCGCCCAGCACCAGTTTGGGCTTCACACTGTCGTAGACTCCCAGGCGCCGCATCGCTGCTTCGGCGGCACGACCGTACGGCGCAGTCTCCGGATTGGCAATCGCGACGTGCAGCACCCGTCGATCGGTCAACACCTGCATACCGGCTCTCTCGACATCGAGGACCGACATCGACGGCACCCACACGACCAAGCGGCCGATCCCGTACGTGAACTCGCTGCCGGCGACCGTCAGACCACGAGCCGCCAGCTGGCGCGGGTAGTCCATGTCGGCCGACATGAACAGGTCGAACGGCGCGCCGTTGACGATTTGGGCGAAGAAGGTTCCCGAGGATCCATAGGTTACGCGGACGTCCAGATCCGGCTGCGCTTCACGGAGTCTCGCCGTCAACTCCTCCAGCGCGAAGCGAAGGTCGGACGCCGCAGCGATTCTGACGAGCCTCGAACGGCTCTGAGCCAACAACAGGCCGGGCCCGGTGACCGCGAGGACGAGCACAAGAATGAAGACGACCGTGAACCGCGAGGGCGACATCGGGATGGCCTCCAGGCGAACAGTTTAGTATGATTACAGTCGTTTTAGTCAACGACTTTAGTCATATGGCTCTTCTAACTGTCAGGCAAACCGCCAAGCGCCTCGGTGTCGGCTACTCGACGCTGAAGCAGTGGATTTACCAGGGCCGCGTCCGCACGCGCACCACCACAGGCGGCCACCACCGGATTGAGGAGGCCGAAGTCGATCGCCTGCTCGCGCCAACCGCGTCAAGCGGCCGCCGCTCTCGGTCCCGGTCGAGTCCGGGCGTCATCGTCGCGCTCAGTGGACGCAATCAGTTACGCGGCTTCGTGGACGAAGTGCGGGTCGAAGGGTTACTCGCTCAAGTGCGGCTTCGCATCGGGGATCAGACGCTGACCGCGGTCATCACCAGAGACGCCGTCGACGAGCTCAAGCTCAAACGCGGAGACCAAGCGCTGGCGATCGTGAAGGCGACCGAAGTGATGATCGCGCGGGAGGCGGAAGCGACTCGTCGTTGACAGAAGCGACTCGTCGTCGTTGACACGCGGAGGGACGATGGATTACGCTTCCCCCCTCATGTGTGGGACGACTCATCACGCACGGCATCATCATCACCGCGGCAGTGGCCGGCGGAGTTACGCGTGATCTAGGGTCTCCCTGGGAAGACAGCCAGACAGAACACCCACGACATGCAGCCCCGCCGGAATTCGGCGGGGTTTTTGTTTTTATGGACTTCTCAAAACTCGACGGTCTCATCCCGGCAGTGATTCAGGATGCGGAGAGCTCCGAGATCCTGATGGTGGGGTTCATGAACGAGCAGGCGCTGGCCGAGACGCGCCGCACGGGTTACGCAACGTTCTTCAGCCGCACGCGCAACAAACTGTGGACGAAGGGCGAGACCTCCGGCAATCGGCTCGAGGTCGTCGACGTGCTCGTCGATTGCGACGAGGACACGATTGTGGTGAAGGTGAAGCGGCTGGGCAGCGGCAACGTGTGTCACACCGGAGAGCGTTCATGCTTTTACCGGCGACTCTCTGAGACGGAACGATGAAGCTTAAACTTGGCATCACGAAAGGCTCGCTGCAGGATGCGACAATCCATCTCTTCGCACGCGCGGGCTTCAATCTCTACGTCAATCAGCGATCGTACTTCCCGACCGTCGACGATCCCGAGCTCGAGTGCATGCTTATTCGCGCGCAGGAGATGGCCCGCTACGTCTCCGACGGCGTGCTCGACGCGGGGCTCACCGGCCAGGATTGGGTGGCCGAACACGAGCTCGGTGACGGCAGAACGGGTGTCCTCACCAGCGTGGCGGATCTCGTGTATGCCAAGCAGAGTCTCGGCAAGGTCCGCTGGGTGCTGGCCGCACCGATCGACTCGCCGTTTCATGCGCCGGCCGATCTCGAGGGCAAGACGATTGCGACGGAGCTGGTACGCGTCACACGCGCCTATTTCGCCCGTCACGGCGTCAAGGTCGTTGTCGAATTCTCGTGGGGCGCCACCGAGGTCAAGCCGCCCGTGCTCGCCGACGCCATCGTCGAAGCCACCGAAACCGGATCGACGCTCAGGGCCAACCGTCTGCGCATCCTCGACACCGTGATGGAGTCGAACACGCAGCTCATCGCCAACCGATCGGCACTGGCCGACAGTTGGAAGCGCACGAAGATTGAGAACGTCGCCCTTCTGCTCCGGGCCGCGATCGAGGCGCAGGGACGCGTCGGCTTGATGCTCAACGTACGGCGACCCGATCTGGCCGCCGTACTGGCGCTGCTGCCCGCGCTTCAGCGGCCGACCATTTCCTCCCTGAGCGACGAAGAGTGGGTGGCCGTCAACACCATCATCGAAGAGCGTACGGTGCGCGACCTGATCCCCCGCCTCAAAGCCGCGCGGGCCGAGGGGATCGTCGAGTATCCGCTCAACAAGATCGTCCTGTGATGCGCATCATCGCCTCGACCGACCGCGCCGCGGTGAACCGGGTGCTCGCGCGTCGCGGGCACCGGGATCCTGCGTTCGAGCGCCGGGTGCGTCGCATCGTCGAGGGCGTCCGCACGAGCGGCGACCCAGCGCTCGTCGACTTCGCGCGCCGCTTCGATCACGTCGAGCCGCCGATCGAGATCTCGATCGGCGACATGCGTCGTCAAGCGACACGTGTTCCGACCGACGTGCGCCAGGCGATTGGCCGGGCCGCGCGAGCCATTGCGCGAGTCGCCTCGCGTCAGATGCCCGCGCACTGGGAGCTTGCGGTCGTGCCGGGCGTGTCCGTCGAGCAGCGTGTCGAGCCGATCGAGCGGGTTGGCTGCTACGTGCCGGGCGGACGATTCCCGCTTCCCTCCTCGCTCCTGATGACGGCCGTGCCGGCACGCGTCGCCGGTGTCGGCGAGATTATCGCGGTGTGTCCACGTCCCGACCCGGTCGTGATGGCCGCGGCCCTTGAAGCCGGCGTGACGCGGCTCTTTCGCGTTGGCGGCGCTCATGCGATCGCGGCGCTCGCCTACGGCACCAAGACCATTCCGCGTGTCGACAAGATTGTCGGGCCCGGCAACAAGTACGTGGCGGCGGCGAAGTCGCTCGTGGCCGGCGATTGTGCGATTGATTTCTACGCGGGACCGACCGAGATCGTCATCGTGGCCGCCTCGGGTCGGCCGGCATGGGTCGCCGCCGACATCATCGCGCAGGCCGAGCACGATCCCGATGCCCGTTCGATCCTGATCACCTGGAGCCGGCCCTTCGCCGAGCGCGTTGCGAGGGTCGTCAGGGCGCAGTCGAAAGGCCGGACCATCGTTGCCCGGTCGCTGGCCAAGCATGGCGCCGTGATTGTCACGCGCTCGGCCGGCGAGGCCATCGCCTTGGCGAACCGGCTGGCGCCGGAGCATCTCGTGCTCGATCGCGAATCGCTCGCCAGGCAACCGCTGACCGCCGGTGCCGTCTTCATCGGGCCCTACACGGCACAGGCGGCCGGCGACTACGCCACGGGCTCAAATCACGTCCTGCCGACCTCCGGCGCCGCGCGCTTCCGCGGTGGTCTGGGCGCGGCCGATTTCGTCCGTCTGATGGCCGTTCAGCGCGTCACGCGGCCGGGCCTCGCACGGCTGGCCGCCACCATCGTCCCGCTCGCACGCGCCGAAGGACTGATCGCGCACGCCGAATCAATCGAGGTTCGACTGCGGAGCGGGGCGCCGGGGCCCCGCGCAGCGCGACCGGGGGCCAGGGGTCCCCGGAGTACGTAATGACGTACGACAAACCGCCTGAGCTGTACGACGGCCTCCGGCTGCACCAGAACGAAAACACGCTGGGCTGCTCACCACGCGTGATCGAGGCGCTGGCGACGCTGCGGCCCGAGGAGATCGCGTTCTACCCTCCGTATGCCGCGGCCACGCGCGCCTGCGCGCTGTACCTTGGGGTGGAACCCGATCGCCTTGCGCTCACAAACGGACTCGATGAGGGGCTGATGGGGCTCGCGGTCGCGTACCTGCGGCCGCCCGTCGGCGGGCCGATCCCCGAAGCAGTCGTGCCAGAGCCGGCATTCGAGATCTTTCGCATCGATACGGAAGCGGTCGGCGGCCAGATCGTGCCGGTGATGCCGAGGCCCGGCTTCGGCTTTCCACTGGATCTCGTTCTTCGTGCGATCACACCGCGCACCCGCGTCGTGTTTCTGACCAATCCGAACAACCCGACGGGCGTCTCGATGCCGATCGAGGCGATTCGTCAGATCTCGCACCGTGTGCCGAAGGGCGCGGTGGTCCTCGTCGACGAGGCGTACGCGGAGTTTGCCGGCCGGACGTTCATTCCCGAGCTGCCGTCGTTTCCCAACGTCCTTGTCGGACGTACCTTCTCGAAAGCCTTTGGCCTAGCGGGCCTGCGCATCGGGTGTCTCGTCGGCGCGCCGGAAGTCCTCGATCCGATCCGGGCCGTCGTGCCCGTCTACAGCGTCAACATCGCTGCGGTGGTGGCGGTCCAGGCTGCGCTCGGCGATCGGGAGTTCTTGCAGGACTACCTGCGCCAGGTCCAGGAATCAAAGGCGCTCCTCTACGACGCCTGCGATCGTCTGAGCCTGAAGTACTGGAAGAGCGACGCCAACTTCGTACTGGTCGGCGCCGGCGATCGCTGTGATGCACTCGTGACTGGCGTCACGAGACGCGGCATCTACCTTCGCGATCGATCGAACGAGCCCGGCTGTGGCGGCTGCATCCGCATCTCGACCGGCAGCGTCGAGCACACACGCCGCGCGATTGCCGCCATCGAGGAGGTCCTGTGCGCCGCGGGATAGTCGATCGCCGGACCAAGGAGACACGGATTCGTGTCAACCTCGGCCTCGAAGGCAAGGGCCGGTACCGCGTCCGGACGGGCATCCGGTTTCTCGATCACATGCTCGAGCTTGTCGCGCGTCACGGCGCCTTCGACCTCCACATCGAAGCCGGCGGCGATCTCGACGTCGATCAACACCACACGGTCGAGGACATCGGGATCGCCCTGGGTGAGGCCGTCGCCAAGGCGATCGGCGCGCGCCGGGGCATCAATCGGGCCGGGTACTTCGTCATGCCCATGGACGAGACGCTGGCGGTCGCCGCCATCGATCTCGGCGGACGCCCGCATGCGGTCGTCGATCTGAAGGTCCGCGTCTCGCGAGTCGGCGATCTGCAGACCGAGCTGGTTCACGATTTTTTCGACGGTTTCGCGCTTGGCGCACGCGCCAACGTGCACGCGAAGATTCTCTACGGGCGCTCGAGCCACCACCAAGTCGAAGCCGTGTTCAAGGCGTTCGCGCGCGCGCTGCGCGTCGCCTGTGCCAAAGACAAGCGGCTCGCCCGGATGTTGCCAAGTACCAAAGGATTGCTGTGATCGCGCTGATTGACTACAAGGCGGGCAACCTCACGTCGGTGCGGAAGGCGTTCGCCACGCTTGGCGCCGAGCTGTACGACCCTGCGTTTCCGCGCGATCTGGAGCGGGCAGAAGCGATTGTCGTCCCCGGCGTCGGTCACTTTGCCGCGACGAGCGCCCTCGATGGCGGCTGGACGCAGGCCATCCGCGCCCACGTGGCCGCAGGACGGCCGCTGCTCGGCATCTGCTTGGGACTGCAGTGGCTGTTCGAGGGCAGCGAGGAAGCGCCTGAATGCCCGGGGCTGGGCCTGCTTCGCGGCAGGTGCTATCGACTTCACGGCAACGGCAGCCTGAAAGTTCCACACGTCGGTTGGAACAGTCTCAGTCTCGCGCGCGAGACGCCGATCGTGAAGGGCGTCGCTTCTGGCTCTCAGGTGTATTTCACTCACAGCTTCGTCGCGCCCGTCACCGACGACACGACTGCCGTCACCGAGCATGGTGAGCCATTCGCCGCCGTCGTCGAGCGCGATCGCGTCGCCGGCGTGCAGTTCCATCCCGAAAAGTCGGGAGACGTCGGTCTGCAGATCCTCCGGAACTTCCTCGATGCTGTCTAAACGGATCATCGCCTGCCTCGACGTCCGCAGCGGACACGTGGTCAAGGGTGTGAACTTCGAGGGCCTGCGCTCGGCAGGCGACCCCTCGGAGTTGGCGCGCCGCTACAACCGCGAGGGCATCGATGAGCTCGTGATCCTCGACATCACCGCCACGATCGAGGCGCGACGCGCGTTGGCGCAGACGATCCACGCCGTGGCCCGGGAGCTCTTCATTCCGCTCGCCGTCGGTGGCGGCATTCACACCGAGGCGGACGCCGCGGCGGCGGTCGAGGCCGGAGCGGACAAGGTCAGCGTGAACACGGCGGCGCTGACCAATCCGACGCTGATTACCTCGCTCGCGCGGCGCTACGGCAGCCAGGCGGTCATCGTCGCGATAGACGCCAAGAAGAGCGGTGACATCTTCGCGGTGTACGCGCGCAGCGGCAAGACATCCGCGGACCGCGATGCGGTAGAGTGGGCGCGAGAAGCCGAGGCGCGTGGCGCCGGCGAGATTCTGCTCACCTCTATCGATCGTGACGGAACGAAAAGCGGCTTCGACTGCGCGATGACCGCCGCGGTATCGAGCGCCTTGTCTATTCCCGTCATCGCGTCGGGCGGCGCCGGCACCCTCGATCACTTCGTCGACGTCTTCACCACCGGCCGGGCAGATGCGGCCCTGGCGGCATCCATCTTCCACTACGCGGAAACGAGCGTACGGCACCTCAAAGAGCATCTACACGCACGTGGGATTCCGGTCAGACTGTGAACCATGCTGATTCCCTCGATCGATCTTCAGGGCGGCGCCGTCGTGCAGCTCGTTCAAGGCGAACAGCTCGCCATCAGAGACGATGACGTGTTCCGATGGGTGCGGCGGTTCGAGCGCTTTCCGAAGGTGCAGGTCATCGACCTCGATGCGGCGACCGGCGCCGGCGATAATCTGGCGCTCGTTCGCCAGATCGCCGGCGCGCTCTCCTGCCGCGTCGGCGGCGGCATCCGAACAGTCGACAGGGCGCAGGACGTACTCGCGGCCGGCGCCCGACAAGTCATTGCGGGCTCGTCTCTCTTTCGAAACGGCCGGCCCGATCTCGACTTCGCCAAACGCCTGGCAGACGCGGTGGGCGCCGATCGCGTGATTGCCGCGGTGGATAGTCGAGGCGGCCATGTCGTCATACACGGTTGGAAGACGTCGCTCCCGATTACGCCGATCGAGGCGGTGCACGCGCTGGAGCCCTACTGCGGCGAGTTCCTCTACACCCACGTCGACACCGAAGGGCTGATGGGTGGCACGGACCGCGACGCGATTCTCGCCGTTCGCCGAGCCACCGCCAGGCGCGTGACGGCGGCTGGTGGCATCACCACGCAAGCGGAGATCGACGACCTCGACACTCTCGGCGTCGACGCCGTCGTCGGCATGGCGCTCTACACGGGCACACTCAAGATTCCCGAGGTCCGCTAGGGATTCGCGCCTGCCCGGCGGGGGCGGGTATACGGTCGCCGGGTTCAAGAACGTGAACAACGCCAAGTTCGGCCAGGTAGACAATTTCACCCAACTGGCCAACAACTTCGGCGAACAGATCGAGCACTGGAACGGCGTGGACGTCAACGTCAGCGCGCGGATGGCCAACGGGCTCAACCTCTCGGGTGGGACGAGCACCGGACGCACCTCGACCGACAACTGCGAGATTCTGGCGCAGTTGCCGGAGATAAGCGTCAACGGCCTGCCGTATTGTCATCAGGACACGAACTGGCTGACCCAGGTCAAGGCAACCGCGTCCTATCGGATCCGGCGGATCGACGTGCAGACCAGCGGCGCGTTCCAGAGCCTGCCCGGGTCGGCGATCGCGGCGAACTGGGCGGTGAACAACGCCATCGTGGCCCCCTCGCTGGGACGGAACCTCTCGGGCAGCCAGGCGAACACCACGGTGAACATGGTCGAGCCGGGCACCGAGTACGGCGAGCGGCTGAACCAGTTCGATTTTCGCGTCGGCAAAATCTTGCGGTTCGGCTCGGCCCGGGCGACCGTCAGCCTCGACCTCTACAACGCGTTCAACGCGAGCACGGTCCTGTCGCAGAACAACAACTACGTTCCGGTCACAGGCGGTCTC
>MELA01000053.1 GCA_001767495.1 Acidobacteria bacterium RIFCSPLOWO2_12_FULL_65_11
CCCTGTCGAACAATGACACCCTCGATGTCGAGCCAGTCCTGGATGCGTCCAGCGAATGCCTTTAAGACCACCAGGTCTTCGGCGGCGCACGTGGTCAGCATCACGCCGGGTGCCACCTCAAACGGCGATGCGCGCGTGACGATCCTGGCTTCGTACGGCAGTCCTCCGAGAGAAATGTCGAGGGGTATGCCGTCGGCCGTTTCCAGCAGCAGCACCCGCCGCTCCAGCGCGAACGCGCGCGCATCGGGCACCCGCGGCAGGTAGTGAGCGAGAAGGGGGTCGACAAACTGCTCCTCACCGCCGATGCCCGCAACCAACGTCAGATCGACGTCCCGAGTCTGGCGCGGTTCGCCCCATCGCTGGACGGCAAGGCCCCCAATGACGCAACAACGCCAGCCCCGAGCGGCGCAGAACGCCTGAACGTCCACGGCCGCTCGAAGCAGGGCGTTCACCGGGGTCGTCGGCCGTGAAGGAGGTCCTGCAGCTCAACCAGGCCAGACCAGCAACGACGGGCCGCAGGGAGAGGCACGCGAAGCGCCAATTCGATGAGATCGTCGGACGCCTGGAGGGCACGCGCCGCACTGAGGTCGCGCAGCTCCCGCCACCGAATCTCTTCCACCTGGCGTGCCCCGTCGACCCATCGTCGAACGTAAGCTCGCTGTTCCTGGCGAGTCATCGGCGCCTCGCGTTTCGTTCTGCTTCCGGTGGTGAGCGACATCAGTACAGGTAACCGCATTATAGGCGGACTCCGTCCCTGGGAACTGCTCTCTCATTGAGCCCGCCCTCTTACTGGGTGCGCCGTCGCGCGATGTAGAACAACGCTGCGGCGGCCAGGACGATGGCTTCAACGGCGAACTCGCGGAGGGTCGCCTGGGAGAGCAGCCAGAGAATGACGACGGCCGCCGCGATCGGGATCGCCGGCCCCCCGGGCAGCGTGAAGGGCGCTCCCGCCATGCGGACATCGCGGCGCGCCAGCTCGTACGACGCGGCGACACACAAGAGATACAGCGTGAGCGCCGCGACGTTCGACAGCACGGCGAGCGTCGTGAAGCTGCTGCTGATGGCGAGCGCCGCCACGAGCACGGCGTAGGTGATGACGGCGACGTGCGGCGTGTGGAAGCGCGGATGGACGCGCCCGAGCGCGGCCGGCAGCATGCCGTCCCGGCCGAGCGCGTACAGCGCGCGCGGGCTCCCCAGCATGTCGCCCGACACGTAGCCGACCATCGAGATGGCGGCGCCCGCAAGCATGAGTAGACGACCGGCCGGGCCCAGCACGCGGGCGGCCGCGTCGGCCAGCGGTGCCGCCGTAGAGGTCGACAGCGACGGTCCGAGCAACCCCTGTGCGACGCCCTGAACCAGCAGATACACCGCGGTGGTGACGGCCAGCGCAAGGAGCACGGCGCGCGGCACGGTGCGCGCCGGGTCGCGAATCTCACCGCTCGGGACCAGCGCGATCTCGACGCCGGCAAACGCGTAATAGAGGATGAGAGAGCTTGCACCGACCGCCGACGGGGAGGGAAGCGACGACCATCGCAGGTACTCAGGGCGTACGAACCACACGCCTGCCACAACCAGCACAGCCAACGGCAAGAGTTTCGCCACCGTCATGGCCCAGACGAGTCGAGTACCAAGCGTCACACCTTGGACGTTGACAGCTGCGAGGGCTGCGAAGAGCGCCACCAGCACCACGCCCCGCTGGACGGGGTTGCCAAGGGCCGCCCACAGCGCGCCGAGCGATCCGGCGAACGCGGTCGAGACCGAGGCCACGGCAAACGCCGCCATCAGCCCGTAGAGCACGCCGGCCAGAAAGCCAACGAACGGTCCGAACGCCACGTCGATATAGGCATACAGGCCGCCGGTCAGCGAGACGCGGCTGCCGGCGGTGGCAAAGCAGAGCACGATGAGCGCCATCAGCACGGCGCACGCGAAGTACGCGAGCGGGGCAGCCGCGCCGAGGCCGGCCGAGACAATCGCCGGCAGCACGAAAATGCCGGCGCCAATTGTGGCGTTGATGATGCTGGCGGTCAGATCGCGAACGCCGATCGCGCGCACGAGGCCGGTGTCAGTGCGCTGGCCGATCGCTGTGGGCTTGGGGCTCATGACTCATGGCTGAGGCCGGCTTGAGCCAGAAGCCGTGAGCCCTGAGCCTCCCAGGAGCCGATGGGACGCGGCAACCTCGGCGGCCGCACGGCGGCCGCTTTCGACGGCGCCGTTCATATAGCCCTGCCAGCGGAAACTGGTGTGCTCGCCGGCGAAAAACAGGCGGCCGCAGGGTCGCGCGAGCCAGGATCGAAGGGACGGATCGAAAGCAGGATCGAAATAGGCGTAGCCGCCGCGCGCGAACGGGTCGGCCTCCCACGACACGAGCCGCGACCCGACGAGCTCGGCGCGCCGCGATCCCAGCCAGTCGAGCGCCTCGACCATCCGCCGGGGCCCGTTCCCCGTGAACATCGTCTGTGTCGCGTCGCTGGCACTCCCGCCGGCCAGCAGCGTCAAGATGCCAGCGCGCCCCCGCTGCTCTTCGGTGCCCTCCCAGATCGCGCCGAGCGGAAGCGCGGATCCGAACGCCCGCGGGCGTCCGGGTGCGCGCCAGAACCGCCGCGAGAACTGCAGCAGGGTCTTGGTCGCGCGGCCGTATCGCAGCTTCGCGATCGCAGCGTGCTGTTGGGCGGGCAGCGCCGGCGTGATCGGCACGCGGCACAGCATCGTGGCTGGAAGCGTCAGGACGAGATAGTCGCCGTCGAGCTGTGACACGCCGCCTGCGTGTCTGACGCTCACCTTTACGCCCCGCCCGCGGTGCGTCACGGCCACCAGTTCGGTTGAGAGTCGCAGGCGATGGCCGAGCGGAGCGGCGAGCGCCGCAGTCAGCCGATCGTTGCCCCCCTTGATCCGGTACATGCGCCCCGGCCACGATCCGTTACCCTCCGCGAATTGGTCAACGAGCGCGAGAAGAGACAGATCGTCGGGGTCGGCCAGAAAGAACGCACGCAGTCCCCGAACGGTCCCCCTCAACTTCTCGTCCGCCCTGATCTCGTCGAGCCACTGAGCGACCGACCGGCGCGCCATGTCGGCGGCGATCGGAGAGTCCCACCGCTTCTCGGCGAGGAGGTAGGCGTGGATGAGGTCGGCCAGACGCGCCGGCAACCGATCCCAGCCTCCGGTGGCCCTGCGACCCGCCAGCCGCGGCCGTCCGGAATCGTCCTGCCGGACGTAGCCCCAGCCGTTGCGCAGGATGGGCGCCAGGGTCAGTCCCAGATCCTTGCAGAGGCCGCAGATCTCATGCTGGGCCTCGTCGATGAGATCGCCGCCCGCTTCTGCGTGCTGCCCGTCGATGAAATCGTCGCGGATCGTCCACACGCGGCCGCCGGCGCGGTTGCGCGCGTCGATGACAGTGACCGTGGCGCCCACCGACATCAGGTCGTGCGCCGCCGTCAGTCCGGCAAGTCCCGCGCCGGCGACAAGGACAGAGACACCGTGCATAGGCAATCAAGTCTCAAGTCTCAAGGGTGAAGTCGGCCTGAAGGCAGGACTTGAGACTTCAGACTTGAAACTTACATCTGTTCAACCGTGTAGCGCTTCGCCCTGAGCATGGCGAGCAGGCCGTCTGGGCCGACCAGGTGCGCTGCGCCGACGACGACCAAGGCGCGTCCGCGGCGGGCGAAGAGCGCCTCGATCTTGGGGAGCCAGCTGCGATTGCGATCGACCAGGAGGGTCCGGTACAGGTCGCGATCGTCGCTGAGATCGCGCAGCACGAGCCGCTCGACCTCTGGAAGGTCGCCGCGCTTCCACGCGTCGGCCAGCCTGCGGACGTTGGCCAACTCGGCCTCCGAATCCTTCAGCGACTCGGCCAGCAGGCGGTCCTGCTGCGCGCGTGTCATGCCGTCAAAGAGCGAGATCTGATACTCGATCGTTTCCAGCCCCTGCACCGTCTTGCCCTCAACCCGCGCACGGTCGTAGAAGTGCTTGTCGAGGCCGAGCTCGGGATCGAAGCCGGCTTTCTGCCATTCGAATCCCAGGATCGTCAACGCAATCGCCCACGGCTTGAAGCGCCTGAGCGGCTCGATCGGCATGCCGAGGGCAGCGACCCGCTTGCTGACGAGCGCGTAGGTGGCCGGTGAGACCACCTGGTCGAGCGACTGGTTCCCCGACAGCATGCCGCGCACGACCACCGACAGCTGCGCTTCGGGCTTGAGCATCTCGCCGAGGTCGGCCTCCTCGACGAGGAGGTCCGAATCCTTGAACGCCGCGTCGAGCGCCGGCGCGAGCGGGTAGTAGTCCTTGGTGAGCAGGTGCAGCGAGCCGACGAGGTAGACGACACCCCGCCCGTTGGTGGCTTTCCACAGGAAGCTGCGCGTCTGGGGGATGGCATGGAGCGGCGCGAGGAGGACCAGGGCCAGCGCGAGCGCGACAACCAACTTGCTTTTTCGAAAGGTCATGTCAGCATTTCCTACTTTGCGGTGGGGCCCCACCCCCACCCCCACCCACCGCTCGCTCCACTCGCTCGCGGCGCTCTCTTGCAACGACTGCCCGCTTAGATCAGCACCATCTTTCCCGGGTTCATGCGGTTGTCGGGGTCGAGGGCGCGTTTGAGCGCGCGCATGACCTCGACGGCGGCCGGTCCGTGCTCGAGCTCGAGAAACTTCATCTTGCCGTACCCGATGCCGTGCTCGCCCGTACACGTGCCGCCCATGGCCAACGCGCGCATCACCAGGCGATCGTTGATCCGCCGCGCGTGATCGATCTCGGCCTGGCTCGATGGGTCGATGAGGTAATTGAGATGAAAGTTGCCGTCGCCGGCGTGTCCGACGAGCGCGATCGGAAACGGCGCGCCCGCATTGTCCGCGTGGGTCTCGGTGATGCACTCGGCCAGCCGCGAAATCGGCACGCAGACGTCCGTCGTCCACGCCCGCGCGCCGGGACGAAGGGCCAGCGCCGCGTACATCGCCTGGTGGCGCGCCAGCCAGAGCCGCTCCCGGTCCTCGAGGCGCGTCTCCCACTCGAAGCGGTGCCCGCCGTGCTCTGTCGCGAGCGCCTCGACGGCCTGTGCCTGCTCCTCGACGTGCGGCCGGCTGTCGCTGTGGAACTCGAACAGCAAGGTTGGGGCAACGGGATAGTCGGTCTTCGAGTAGCGGTTGACCGCGTCCATCTGGACCTCGTCGAGCAGCTCGAGCCGCGCGACCGGGATGCCCAGTTGGATGAGGGCGACGACGGTCGCGACAGCGCCCGCCATCGAGTCGAAGGCGCAGACCGCGGCCGCGACCGCTTCGGGCACCGGATGGAGACGGACGGTGACATCAGCGATCACGCCGAGCGTGCCTTCGGCCCCCACGAAGAGCCGCGTGAGATCGTAGCCGGCCGCCGACTTGCGTGCGCGCGAGCCAGTCCTGATGACGCGCCCGTCGGCCAACACGACCGTCAACCCGAGCACGTTCTCCCGCATGGTGCCGTAGCGCACCGTGGTCGTGCCGGCCGCGCGCGTCGAGGCCATGCCGCCCATGGTGGCGTCGGCACCCGGGTCGACCGAAAACATGAGGCCCGTCTCACCGAGGGCCTTGTTGAGCTGCACGCGTGTCACGCCCGCCTGGACCGTCGCGTCGAGGTCCTCGACGCCGATGCGCAGGATCGTCTTCATCTCGCGCAAGTCGATCGTGATGCCGCCGCGCACCGCGTGGACGTGGCCTTCGAGCGACGTGCCGGCGCCGAACGGCACGACGGGGATCTGGTGCGCGGCACTTACCCGCAGGATCGAGGCGACCTCGTCGGTCGTGTGCGGGAGGCACACGACATCGGGCAAGGCCGGCGGGTGGTACGACTCGCCGTGACTGTGGTGATCGCGGATGGCGGCGGCGTCGCTGGCTCGACTCCCGAGCAACTGCTTGAGCTCGAGGACGGCCGCCTCGACCGACCGCGCGTCCGCCAGCGTGGCCATGTCGGTCCAGTGTACACGGTCCGTATCCCGTTGTATCCTTGAGTCTTGGACATGAACGATCCCATCGTTGTCGTGGGCGCGGGCCCTGCGGGGCTGACGGCGGCCTACGAGCTGACGAAACGCGGCGTGCGGCCGCTCGTCTTCGATGGGGACACTCAGGTTGGCGGCCTGGCCAAGACGGTCGTCTACAAGAAGTTTCGATTCGACATCGGCGGCCACCGGTTCTTCACGAAAGCGACCGCGGTCCGCGAACTCTGGCACGAGCTGCTCGGCAAGGATCTCTTGCAGCGCCCGAGGCTGTCCCGCATCTACTACCGGGGCCGCTTCTTCGATTACCCGCTCAAGGCCGTCAACGTGGTCACCAATCTCGGACTCATCACGAGCGTCGTCGTTCTTGCGAGTTACGCACGTGCCAGAATCTCCCCCATTCATCCCGAAGTCAGCCTCGAGGATTGGATCTGCAACCGCTTCGGCCGGCGGCTGTTCAACATGTTCTTCAAGAGTTATACGGAGAAGGTGTGGGGTATTCCCTGCAGCCAGATTGGCGCGCAGTGGGCGGCGCAGCGGATCAAGGGCCTGTCGCTGTGGACC
This sequence comes from Acidobacteria bacterium RIFCSPLOWO2_12_FULL_65_11, assembly GCA_001767495.1. Taxonomy (GTDB): domain Bacteria; phylum Acidobacteriota; class Vicinamibacteria; order Vicinamibacterales; family CAVVIG01; genus 2-12-FULL-65-11. The sequence goes on from MELA01000053.1 coordinate 6,521, forward strand.
GCCGTGCTCAGCATGCTCGGGGGCTCGCGCGAGGGACAGATCAAGACGCTCATTCACGAATTCGAGTACCCGCGGCTCGGTCCCGGCATGATGTGGGAGGAGTGCCGCGATCGAGTCGTCGCCGCGGGGGGGCGTGTGACGCTCGGCTCGCGCGTGGTGGAATTGCGGCACGACGGCGAGCGCGTCCGTACGGTCGTGATCGAGGAAGGCGGCGTGCGGTACGAGCAGCCGGTGTCGCACGTCATCTCGACCATGCCCGTTCGGCATCTCGTGAGAGCATTGATGCCGACCGCGCCCGAGCCGGTTCGGGAGGCAGCCGAGCGGCTGACGTACCGCGATTTTCTGACCGTCGCGCTGATCGTCGATCAGGCGGACGTGTTCCCCGACAACTGGATCTACATCCACGACCCCAGCGTCCGCGTGGGCCGCGTCCAGAATTTCAAGAACTGGAGTCCGGAGATGGTGCCCGACCCGAGGCTCACGTGCCTTGGCCTCGAGTACTTCTGCTCGGAGGGCGACGATCTCTGGCGGATGCCCGACGAGGCGCTCGTCACGTTGGCGACGCGGGAAGCTGTGGCGATTGGTCTCGTCCGCCCTGGGACGGTCACCGACGCGACCGTGCTGCGCGTCTTCAAGGCCTACCCGGTGTACGACGACGGGTATCTCGAAGCGTTGGGGACGATTCGGGAGTGGCTCGCTCGCTTTGCCAATCTGCAACTGGTCGGTCGCAACGGGATGCACAAGTACAACAATCAGGATCATTCGATGCTCACCGCCATGCTCGCGGTCCGCAACCTGTGTGGCGAGCGGCACGATCTCTGGGAGGTGAACGCCGACCAGGAGTATCACGAACAAGAGGCACGTCGCGAGCCGGCGGTGTCTGCGGGCATCGCCGCCGACGTCGGGCGCCTGGCCGGCACGCAGCCGAGCGTCCCGCGTTCGATTCCCGTGAAGCGCGAATCATGAATTGGCATTCGCCCGCGCGCCAGTGTTATTCTTAAACGCATTCCTGATATGTCCCCACAGGCCTCCGCGCAGATCGAAGAAGGCGTGATCGACGTGCTCAAGAGGGTGAGCCGGCGTCCGATCGAGCCTGTACTCGACAGCGATCTGATCGCCGACCTGGGATTCGACTCGTTGCAGGTCCTCGAGGTGATCGCGGAACTGGAGGACCGGTTCGATGTCTCGATTCCCCTCAACGACGTCGCGACCATTCGGACGGTCGCGCAGGTCGTGGCAGAGGTCGCTCGGCTCATCGAGGGGCGGTCGACCTAGCTGATGAAGACCCTCCGCACCCTACCAGAAGCGCTCGAGACGGCCGCGCGTTCCGGCGAGGGCTACACCTTCGTCGTCAACGGGGCGGACGCCCGCCGGTCTTACGCGGAGCTGCAGCACGAGTCGTTTCGTGTCGCGCGCTCGCTCAAAGAGGCGGGCCTGCAGCGCGGCGACGTGGTGGCGCTCGTGCTTCTCGACGCCGAACACTTTCTCACGGTGCTTTTCGGCGCGTCGATGGCGGGTGTCGTGCCCGCGTCGGTGTATCCTCCCGCGACGGCCGGGGGCCTTGACCGGTACTTCGATCTGACGGCCGGCATCCTGCGCGCCTCAGGGGCTCGAGCGGTGGTGACGACCGCCGCCCTGGCGAGCGGCTTCGAGGCGCTGCGGCCGACCTGTCCGGATCTGGCGCTCGTCCTCCTGCGTGAGGGGCTCGATGCCCCCGCGCGTCCGCCCGACGCGCTCCCGTCTCTCAACGACATCGCCTTCGTGCAGTTCACGTCGGGATCGACCTCCGCACCGAAGGGTGTCGCCTTGTCGCACAGTAATCTGTCGGCCAACGTCGATGCGATCAACGGCCCGGCGGGCCTCGGTACGTCGGCCGACGACACCGCGGTGAGCTGGCTTCCCCTCTATCACGACATGGGCTTGGTCGGCATGGCGCTGGGCCCGCTGTATGCCTCGCGTCCAGGCATCCTGTTGACACCGCAGGCCTTCGTCAGGCGCCCGGGCGAGTGGCTCAAGGCGATCTCGCGCTACCGCGGCACGATCAGCTTTGCCCCCAATTTCGCGTACGACTTGTCGGTTCGCCGCGTGAAAGATCGCGATCTGGAAGGACTCGATCTTTCATGTTGGCGCGTGGCCGGATGCGGGGCCGAGCCCATCCACGCGCCGACACTCTCGGCGTTCGCCGAACGCTTCGCGTCGGTCGGCTTCCGCGCGACGAGCTTTCT
>MELA01000054.1 GCA_001767495.1 Acidobacteria bacterium RIFCSPLOWO2_12_FULL_65_11
CGCGACGAGAATGGCGACCAGCCAGATCACAAAGAAAATAACGCCGGCGGCCCCGCCGCCGCGATCGCGACCGCCACGCCGGCCCCCTCCCCTGCCCCACCGCATGCCGTGCCGCGCCCAGTCCGAGAGGAGCGCGACGGCGCCGACCAGTGCCGCCACGATCGTCATCACACGGACGTCGAGATTCCGGACGTGGCTCATCTCGTGCGCCACGACACCCTGCAGCTCCTCGCGATCGAGCGTCTCGATCAGTCCCTGCGTGACGGCAATCGAGGCGTGCTCCGGATCGCGGCCCGTTGCGAAGGCGTTGGGATCGGCGTCGGGCACGATGTAGACGCGCGGCCGCGGCAGACCCGCCGCAATGGTCATCTCGTCGACGACGTTCTCGAGCTGCCGCAGCTTCAGCTTGTCCGCCTCGCTCGCGCTCTGAGCCACGTCTACGAGCTTCCGCGCGCCGGTGGCCGCGAGCACCGCGCGATCGCCACCGTAGTAGCTCGCGAGCGCCGACACCGATCCGACGCCGAGCGCCGCGAGCGAGCCGATGGGCAGGTAGCCGCCGGCCCCGCCGACGTAGATCGTGTCGAACCCGACCCCCAGCAGCACCAGCAGGGCCACAAACGCGCTCATGATGAGCCACGTCCTCCGGCGGTTCGCAGTTTGTTGTTCGTAGAGGTTCATGACAGATCGACACAAAGGACACCAAGGACACAAAGGAACACTATGTTGGTTGAACCTTCGTGTCCTTCGTGTCCTTCGCGTCTATTTCCGCGATAGGTCCACCACCGGAACGGCGCGCTCGGTCGCCTCGGTGATCTCGAACAGCTCGGCGGGCGCAAAACCAAGCGACGCGGAGACAAGATTCACAGGGAATACCTGCTGGGCCGTGTTGAACTTGGTGGCGATGTCGTTATAGAACTGCCGCGAGAAGCCGACCTTGTTCTCCGTGGCCGAGAGTTCTTCCTGCAGCATCTTTACGTTGTCGTTCGACTTGAGCGTCGGATAGTTCTCGGCGACCGCCAGCAGCCGTCCAAGCGCGACCGACAGCTGCCCTTCCTTCATCGCGGCGTCCGCCGGGCCGGTCGCCGTCAGCGCTTTCGAGCGCGCTTCCATGACGGCCGTCAGCGTGTCGCGCTCGAAGTCCATCGATCCGCGTACGGCGTTGACGAGATTGGGGATGAGATCGTGGCGGCGTTTGAGCTGGACGTCGATCTGACGCCAGCCGTTCAGCACCTGATTGCGCATCCCCACGAGCCGGTTGTAGCTCACAACCGCCCAGAGCACGAGAACGATGACGAGGATGAGCAGCACCAGTCCGGTCATGTGTTGTTGGTCCTATTCTTCGCTGGTGCGATCGAGCCAGTCTTCGCGGATCGGACTGAAGACATCCAGCTCGAAGGTGTCTTCGAGCGCTTCGGCCTGGTGTTGGACGCCGGAGGGAATGTGGAGGACCTCGCCCTCACGCACCGTGATCTCTTCGCCGGCGACCAGGCACCGCAGCGCGCCCTGCAGGACGTAGGTCATCTGCTCGCTGGCGTGCGAGTGCACCGGCACGAGACACCCGCGCTTCAAGTAGGCCTGGGCGAGCATCTCATGCTCGCCGGTCACCACCTTGCGCGACAGCATTTCGGTGACCTTCTCGAGGGCGATTTCGTCCCACCGATGAAGCCGAACGGCTCCCTCGCTCACGTTCGAACGAGCATATCCGATCCCAGTCCGATGCTATAATCCCGCCCGCCATGAAGGCCGCCGTCGTCAACGGCCGCGAGGCGCGCGCCGGAAGTCAGTCGGGCGCCCCCGCGAGTCAACCGACATCCGCGAGTCAATCGAGCGGTTTAACAACGCGCGAGCTGCTGCAGGTGCATCGCTGCATGCTCCTCGCCCGCAAGCTCGACGACAAGGAAATCCAGCTCAAGAACCAAAGCCGGATCTTCTTTCAGATCAGCGGGGCGGGCCACGAAGCCGTCCTGGTCGCCGCGGGCCTGTCGCTTAAGGCCGGCTACGACTGGTTCTATCCCTATTACCGCGACCGCGCCCTTTGCCTGCAGCTCGGAGTGACGCCGCTCGAGATGCTGCTTGCCGGCGTCGGCGCGAAAGACGACCCGAGCTCGCACGGACGGCAGATGCCGTCGCACTGGAGCCATCCAGCACTCAATATCGTCTCGGGGTCGAGCGCCACCGGCACGCAGGTCCTGCAGGCCGTCGGTGCCGCGGAGGCGGGCCTCTTGTACGGCCGGCTCCCCGACATTGCCGATCGCCAGACGCGCTTTCACCAGGATGAGGTCGTGTACGTGTCGCTCGGCGACGGCGCCACGAGCGAGGGCGAATTCTGGGAGGCGCTCAACACGACGTGCAACAAGCAGCTGCCGGTGCTCATCCTCGTCGAGGACAACGGCTACGCGATTTCCGTTCCGGTCGAGGTGCAGACGCCGGGCGGCGATGTGTCCCGACTGGTGCGCTCGTTCCCTGGCTTGCGCGTGGATTCGATCGACGGCACAGATTTCCTGGCCAGCCTGGCTGCGATGCGCGAGGCCGTGGCCCACGTGCGGGCGCGCGAGGGCCCGGCGCTCGTGCACGCGCGCGTCATTCGCCCGTACTCGCACTCGCTCTCTGACGACGAGAAGCTGTATAAGACGCCGGCGGAGCGCGAGGCCGAGGCGCGGCGCGATCCCATCGTCCGCTTTGCCGAGTTTCTGCGCGCGAACCATCTGGCCACCGACGCCGAGCTCGCGGCCATGGCCATTGACGTCGAGCGAGAGGTGAACGAGGCCGCGCTCAAGGCGCTCTCGGCCGAACAGCCTGCGAAGGACACCGCGGCGCTCTGGGTGTTTTCGCCCGACGTCGATCCCACGTCGCCCTCGTTCGACACCCCAGCCCGATCCGACGGCAAGCCCGACACGATGGTCGCGCTCATCAACCGGACGCTCAAGGATGAGATGGCGCGCGATCCGCGGATCATCGTCTTCGGGCAGGACGTCGCGGATGCGAGCCGGACAGAGGCGCTGCCGCTCGTCGCCGGCAAGGGCGGCGTCTTCAAGGTGACGCACGGCTTGCAGCGGCTCTTTGGCGACGACCGCGTGTTCAACGCGCCGATCGCCGAGGCCAACATCGTCGGCCGTGCCGTCGGGATGGCGACGCGGAAGCTCAAGCCGGTGGTCGAGATTCAGTTCTTCGACTACATCTGGCCGGCGATGATGCAGATTCGAGACGAGATGTCGGTGCTGCGGTACCGCTCGGGCAACACGTTTTCCTGCCCGATGGTCATCCGCGTCGCCATCGGCGGATACCTGCGCGGCGGCGGCCCGTACCACAGCCAGTCGGGCGAGAGCATCTTTGCGCATTGCCCCGGGATTCGCATCGCGTACCCGTCGAACGCGGTCGATGCGGCGGGACTGCTCCGGACGTCGATCCGGTGCGACGACCCGGTGATGTTTCTCGAGCACAAACATCTCTACCGGCAGAGCTATAACAAGGGCGAGTACCCGGGCAGCGACTTCATGATTCCGTTCGCGAAGGCCCACCTCTGCCGCGACGGCGCCGATCTGGTCATCGTCACCTGGGGCGCCATGGTGCATCGGTCGCTCCTCGCGGCGCATCAGGCAGAGAAGGACGGCATCAGCGTCGCCGTGCTGGATCTGAGGACGATTGTGCCGTACGACTGGGATCAGATCGCCGCGCACGTCAAGCGCACCAGCCGGATCGTTGTCGCGCACGAAGATCAGGTGATGTGCGGATTCGGCGCCGAAATCGCCGCGCGCGTCGCGGGCGAGCTCTTCGAGCATCTCGACGCGCCGGTGGCCCGCGTGGGCGCACTCAATACGCCGGTGGCCTACGCCCCCGATCTCGAGGAGGCTATTCTGCCGCAGCCGGCCGATGTCCTGAAGGCGATCCGCGAAACCGCGCGATACTAAGTGCATCTTGCGCCCGCACCTCATCGCCCTGGCGGCCGCGCTCGTCGTGCCCACGGTCGCGGCGCTCGAGCCCGATGTGCTCCGTTCGACGGGGGCGGTTCCACCGCACCTCACCGGGCGGTTCCGTAGTCCGGCCGGCTTTCAGCAATCCGCTTCCGGGCAGTACTTCGTCTTCGACCGTGCCGCCCACGCGATCTACGGCATCGATGCGCGACAGACGAGCACGTGGGAGATCGTCAGGATCGGTCCTGAGCCGGGCCGCATCATCGACGCGACGGCCTTCTCGGTCGAGCCGGGGGGCTCGTTCGCGGTCGCCGACGCGCCGAGCAACCGCGAGCGTGTGCAGATCTTCTCGGCGACCGGCGACCGTCTCGGGGGATTCACGCTGCCCGGCCTGTCCAAGCCGCGAGTAATGTTCGGCAACGTCGTGCTGAACGGCGTTGGCACGCTGCAGTTCACCGGCAGCGCCGTCCTGATGTCGCAGCCGGAAAACGGCGCCCTGATCACCGAATATTCGCTCTACGGCGGCGTCAAGCGAGCCTTCGGCCGACTGCGACAAACCGGTCAAGACGACGACCGGGACGTGCAGCTGGCGCTGAACAGCGGCATTCCGCTCATCGATCCGACCGGAGGGTTCTTCTTCGTCTTCCAGACGGGCGAACCGACGTTCCAGAAGTACGATGCCAACGGCGTCTTGCTCTTCGAGCGGCACATCGAAGGTCGCGAGATCGACGAGCTGGTCGGCAACCTTCCCACGCGGTGGCCCAGGCGACGGACGAGCGAAGGGGAGCTGCCCTTTGTGACGCCGACCGTCCGAACGGCCGCGGTCGATCGCGCGGGCAATCTCTGGGTGACCTTCGTCGTGCCCTACACGTACGTCTACGATCGCGACGGCGACAAGATTCGGACTGTCCAGAGGTCTTCGGTATCTTGCCGCTGGAGGTCGTCTTGGTGACGGCGTCGGTCGATGCGCGCGACACTTCCACGGGGCTCGGGGTCGAGCGGCCCGTGCTGTCGGTGGTTATTCCTCGCGCGGTCCTGAACGGACTCGACTGCGACCACGTTGATCCACCTTGCTGAGACCGAGAACAGATGACGCGCTGTTGTAGTTGCTCCTGATAAAACGCCGCAGTGTGTGTAATGATTCCGGCACTGCACCGTGCACCGTGCACCGTGCACCTTGCACCTTGCACCTTGCACCTTGCACCATAGAGGATGATCACCCCAATCCGCTCCGCAGCCGTCCTTGGCGCCGGCACCATGGGCGCGCAGATCGCGGCGCACCTGGCAAACGCGGGCGTGCCCGTCTTGCTGCTCGATCTGACGAAAGACGTGGCGCGCGACGGCTTAAAGCGCGCCAGGGCGCTCAAGCCCGATCCCTTTTTCACGCCCGAGACCGCGTCGCTCATCAGCATCGGGGGCTTTGACACCGACCTGGCGCGTCTTTCGGGCGCCGACTGGATTATCGAGGCGGTCGTCGAGAACCTCGACATCAAGCGCGCGCTCCTTGAACGCGTGGACGGCGTGCGGCGCGCCGACGCGATCGTGTCCTCGAACACCTCCGGCATTCCAATCGCGGCACTCGCCGAAGGCCGAAGCGACCTCTTCCGCCGACACTGGCTGGGCACGCACTTCTTCAACCCGCCGCGGTACCTGCGCCTGATCGAGGTCATCCCGACGCCCGAAACCGATCCGGCGGTCGTCGATCGTGTCTCGCGCTTTGCCGACTTTAGTCTCGGCAAAGGGGTCGTCGTCGCCAAGGACGCGCCGAACTTCATCGCCAATCACATTGGCATGTACGGGATGGCGCAGATCCTGCGCGTCCTCGCATCAGGCGCGTTCACCATTGAGGAGATCGACGCGATGACCGGGCCCGCGCTCGGCCGGCCAAAGAGCGCGACCTTCCGCACCATCGACATCGCGGGACTCGACGTGCTCGGCCACGTCGCCCGCAACTTCACCAACCGGCTGATCGACGAGAAGCTACGACGCGAGTTCGCGTTGCCACCGCTCGTGCAGACGATGATCGAGCGCGGCTGGATCGGTGAGAAGGCCGGACAGGGTTTCTACAAACGCGAGCAGGGCGGCATTCTCGCCCTCGATCCGGCCACGTTCACCTACAGACCGCTGCAGCCTGTTCGTCTTCCTGCCCTCGATGCGGTGCGAAGCATCGACGATCCGGCCGAACGCATCAAGACGCTCTTCCTCGGGCGCGATCGCGTCGGCTCGTTTCTTCGAGAGACGCTTGGTCCGCTGCTGCTCTATACGGCACGCGTGGCATTGGACATCGCCCATTCGATCGACGCCGTCGATCGCGCGATGAAATGGGGGTATGGATGGGATCTCGGTCCTTTCGAGACATGGGACGCCATAGGCATTCGCGAAGTCCTCGATACGGCAGACAAGGAGAGCGAGCGACCGAGGCTGGTTGACGACACTCTGCGGTCGGGGCGCAACAGGTTCCGTGAGGGAGGCGTACCGCCGGCCGGGCCCGGCCTGCAAATCCTCAGGACGGCCAAGGACCAGAACCGCATTCTCCGGCGCAATGCCGGCGCGAGCCTGGTCGATCTGGGCGATGGTGTTCTAGCCGTCGAGTTCCACTCGAAGATGAACAGTATCGGCTCAGACACGGTACAGATGTTGCAGTTTGGCGTCAAAGAAACCGCGACGAACTTCGCCGCTCTGGTCATCGGGAACGACGCGCCGAACTTCTCTGCCGGCGCGAACCTCATGTTGGTCCTGCTCGAAGCGCAGGAAAGCAATTGGGAGGAGATTGACCTGATGGTGCGGGCTTTCCAAGGCGCAACGCAGGCGCTGCGCCACGCTGAGGTCCCGGTCGTCGTCGCGCCGGCCGGGCTCACGCTTGGTGGAGGCTGCGAGATCGCTCTGCACGGCGATCGCGTGCAAGCGGCTGCCGAAAGCTATATCGGCCTGGTCGAAGCCGGCGTCGGGCTGATTCCCGCCGGCGGGGGCGTCAAGGAAATGGTCGCGCGCAGCGCAGGCCTGACGCCTCCACCGCACGGCGACCTCTTGCCCTCGTCTCAACACGTATTTGAAACCATCGGGTTTGCCAAGGTGTCGACGAGCGCGGCCGATGCCGCGCGCCTGGGTTTCACTCGAGACGTCGATGGCGTGACGATGAACCGCGAGCGTCTGATGGAGGACGCGAAGGCGCGGGCGCTCGAGCGCGTGCGCGAAAGGTATCGGCCTCCCTCGCCGCGCACGGCGATCCCGGTCGGCGGCGAGGGCGTCCTGGCCGCGCTCAAGCTCGGCGTGCACCTTGCGCTCCGTGCCGGGCGCATCAGCGATCACGACGCGCTCATCGGCCGCACGCTGGCGTTTGTCATCGCCGGCGGGGCGTTGCCGCATCAAACAACCGTCAGCGAGCAGTACCTTCTCGATCTGGAACGCGAGGCGTTCCTCAAGCTCTGCGGCGAACCGAAGACGCGCGAGCGTATGCAGTACACGCTGAAGACCGGAAAGACGCTCAGGAATTGACCCTTGCCTATCATCGATCAGGGCTCCGGCACACCGCTCGTCCTCATCCCCGGCATTCAGGGCCGGTGGGGAGACCTGCGACCCGCGGTTGACATGCTCTCGCGATCCTTTCGCGTCATTACCTTTCCCCTCTGCGGCGAGCGCACGTCAGACGTTCGGTTCGATCCGGCGCGTGGGCTGGACAATTACGTCGCGCAGACCATCGCCGTGCTAAATGACATCGGCGTCAGGCACGCCGCCGTCTGTGGCATTTCGTTTGGCGGCATCGTCGCGCTGCGTGTCGCGGCGGCCTATCCGGAACGCACCAGGGCGCTCGTGCTGGCCTCCACGCCCGGCCCCACGTGGCAGCCCTGCCGGCGGCACGAAGTCTACGCACGCGCGCCACGTCTGTTCGCGCCGCTGTTTGTGGCCGAGACACCATGGCGGCTCTGGGCCGAGCTGGCCTCGGCGTTTCCGGATCGTCAGGCCCGAGCGCGCTTCCTCCGGTCGCAGCTCCGCGTGCTGCTGGATGCGCCGCTGTCGTTTCGGCGGATGGCGGAACGCGCCCGCCTGATCTCGAAGACCAACCGGGTCGCCGACTGCGCCAGTGTCACCGCACCGACCCTGGTGGTTACGGGAGAGGCCGAGCTCGATCGCGTGGTGCCGGTCGACAGCTCCATCCAGTACCTGCGGCTGATTCGCGACTCGCGAGCCGTGGTGCTCGAACGAACCGGTCATCTCGGGTCCATTACCAGGCCGGACGCGTTCGCCGCCCTCGTCCGCGACTTTGTCGGCGCCGCTCGTCCAGTTGCTGCATGAGTACGTAGTGTCCGGCTTTAGCCGGACCCACGAAAGGATCATGGAAGAGGCCGTCATCGTTTCAGCCGTACGGACCGCAATCGGCAAGGCTCCCGGCGGGACGCTGCGCGGCACGCGGCCCGACGAGCTGGCCGCCATCGTCATCAGCGAGGCCCTGCGTCGCGCCCCCGGTGTCGAGCCGGCCGACGTGGACGACGTCATCCTGGGCTGCGCGATGCCTGAGGCGGAACAAGGCCTGAATGTCGCGCGCATCGCCAGCCTTCGCGCCCGCATTCCCGTCTCGGCGTCAGCGGTGACCATCAACCGATTCTGCTCCTCAGGACTGCAGGCGATCGCCTTCGCGGCCGAACACATCATGTGCGGCTTCGCGTCGACGATCGTCGCCGGCGGCACCGAGTCGATGAGCCTGGTGCCGATGGGCGGCCACAAAGTCGCGCCCAATCCCGAGCTGGTGGACCGGTATCCGGACGTGTACCTGAGCACGGGACTGGTCGCCGAGAACCACGCGCGCGAATCGGGCATCTCGCGCGAGGAGCAGGATCGCTACGCGCTCAACAGCCACAAGCGCGCGATCGCGGCCATCGACGCCGGGCGCTTCGTCGACGAGATCGTGCCTGTGAAGACCGCCGCGGTTGAATCAAACGGCAACGGCCACAAGCCCAAGGTGCGCGAAACGGTCTTCTCCGTCGACGAGGGGCCGCGCCGCGACACGTTGCCTGAGCTCCTGGCCAGGCTCAGGCCGGCGTTCCAGACAAACGGCACGGTCACGGCTGGCAACTCGTCCCAGACGAGCGATGGCGCCGCAGCCGTGATCGTCACGTCCGCATCGCGCGCCAAGACACTTGGACTCTCGCCGCTCGCCCGCTTCGTCGCGTTTGCAACAGCCGGTGTGGAGCCCGAGCGCTTCGGCATCGGTCCGGTGCCGGCCATCGCCAAGGTCTTGAAGCTGGCCCGCCTGACGCTCGACCAAATCGATCTCGTGGAGCTCAACGAGGCCTTCGCCGCGCAGGTGCTCGCGTGTCTGCGGGCCCTGCCTATCGATCCGGACCGGCTCAACGTCAACGGCGGCGCGATTGCGCTCGGTCATCCCCTCGGCTGCACGGGCGCGAAGCTCACCACATCGCTGCTGTACGAGATGAGACGCCGCCACGCCCGCTACGGCATGGTCACGATGTGCGTCGGTGGCGGGATGGGCGCGGCCGGGATCTTCGAGCGGATGTCATAATATCCTCATGCCTCCCACCGCCGCCGCTGCCATCGCCGTCCTCCGGGGCGGCGAGTGGCTGCTGCGGGCCACCGAACCCGACGCCGTCTTCACACCTGAACGCCTCACCGAAGAGCATCGGCTCATCGCCCGCACGACCGAGGAGTTCGTCGACAACGAAGTGGTGCCGGCGCTCGATCGTCTCGAAGAGAAGGACTGGCCGCTCGCGCGTCAGCTGCTGCGCCGCGGCGGAGAGATGGGACTGCTCGGCGTCGACGTCCCCGAGGCCTACGGCGGATTGCAGCTCGACAAGATCACGTCGATGCTCGTGAGCGAGCACGTCGCGGGCGCGGCGTCGTTTGGTGCCACGTTCGGGGCACAGGCGAACCTGACCATTCTCCCGCTGACGCTGTTTGGCACTGAGGCGCAGAAGCGCCAGTACCTGCCGAAGCTGATGACCGGCGAGAGCGTCGGCGCCTACTGTTTGAGCGAACCGGGCTCGGGCTCAGACGCGCTCGGCGCAAAGACACGAGCGGTCAGACAGGCCGATGGCAGCTTCGTCCTCAACGGCGAAAAGACATGGATCACCAACGGAGGCTTTGCCGACATCTTCATTGTGTTCGCCAAGGTCGTTGACGAAGAGGGCGAGCACTTCACCTCGTTCATCGTCGAGCGGGCATTCCCAGGCGTCACGAACGGCAAAGAAGAGCGCAAGATGGGCTTGCACGGCTCCTCGACGACGCCCGTCATCCTGCAAGACGTGCGGGTGCCCGCGGACAATCTCCTTGGGGAAGTCGGCAAGGGACACAAGGTCGCCTTCAACGTGCTCAACTTCGGCCGCTTCAAGCTGGGCGCGACCTGCGGTGGTGGTGCGCAGAAGGCTATTGGCGAGGCAGTCCGCTACGCCGCCGAGCGGAAGCAGTTCGGACACCCCATCGCCTTCTTCGGCGCCATCAAGCACAAGCTTGGGGAGATGATCGTACGGACCTACGCGGTCGAGAGCCTGCTGTATCGCACGGCCGGGATGATCGACGCGCGGATCGCCCGCGGGCGACGTGAGCGCGAAGGCGCGAGCGAGAGCGACCAGTCCGCCGCGCTTGCCACGCTCGAGGAGTACGCCATCGAGGCGTCCATAGCCAAGGTCGCTGGCAGCGAAGTGCTGGATTACGTGCTCGACGAGAACATCCAGGTTCATGGCGGCAATGGCTTCGTCCGTGACTATCCGGCCGAACGTCATTACCGCGATGCGCGGGTGAACCGGATCTTCGAGGGCACCAACGAGATTAACCGTCTGCTCATCCCGGGCATGCTCGCGCGGCACGCCGTCAAGGGCGACCTGCCTCTCATTGCGGCGGCCAAGGCCCTGCAGGACGAGCTGATGGGGCCGACGCTCGTCGCGGACGCCGACCCCTCGCCGCTCGCCGTTGAACGGAGAACCGTCGAGGCGCTCAAGAAGACGACGCTGATGGTCGTGGGGGTCGCGCTCGAGACGTACGGCCAGAAGCTCGGCGACGAGCAGGAAGTGCTCATGCACGCGGCCGACATGATGATCGATGTCTACAGCGCCGAGAGCGCGGTACTGCGCGCCGCCGCTTGCTCGACCCCATCACGCGCGGCGCTCCAAGTTGACGCCGCTCGCGTTTTTGTGAACGATGCGGCCGTTCGCGTCGAGGCGTCCGCTAAACAGGCGCTGGCCGCGATGGCCGACGGCGACACGCTAAGCACGCTCATCGCCGCGTTGCGCCGCCTGTCGAAGACGACGCCCATCAACACGGTGGCGCCGAGACGACGGCTCGCCGACGAGGCAGTCGCACGCGGGGAGTACATCTTTTGAGCGCTTCGACACGTACGTGGAACGCAGCAGTCGCCGAGGCCGCAGAGGGTATTCGTGCTGCGTGCTCGGCGATTGCTGTGTTGATCGTCATGTCTCTGACGCTCGTGGCGTGCAGCAACAAGCCGCCCGACGTGAGGGACTACGTGGCGAAGATTGCCACCGATCGAGCGGCCAAGGACGCGGAATTCCAGAAGGAGCCCGATCCGATCCCCGAGAACCGCAAGGCCGAGCTGCTGCCGCTCGCCTACTTCGACATCGATCCGGAGTACAGCACACCGGCGAGCCTGAGGCTGGCCCAGGACGAGACGGTCCTTCAGATGCCGACCTCGACCGGCGGACAGCGCCAGATGCGCCGCGTCGGCACGCTCGAGTTCTCGCTCAAAGGCCAGCCGCTGAAGCTGACGGCGTTTGTGGAAGTCGGCGCGCCGAATCTCGACCGCCTGTTCGTGCCGTTCGCCGATCTGACGAGCGGCACCGAGACGTACCCCGGAGGGCGCTACATCGACCTCGACCGCACCGCCACGGGCATCTACCTCATCGACTTCAACCGCGCCTACACGCCCTACTGCTACTACAACGCCAGCTACGACTGCCCCTACCCGCCAGCCGAGAACCGTCTGAAGGTTCCGGTGCGCGCCGGCGAACGACTTAGAAAGTGAAAAGGGAAAACTTAGAATTGAACAGGACAGTGTCCTTTTACCTTTTAAGTTTTAACTTTTAAGTTCCCATGCTACGTGCCATTGTCTTCGACTTCGATGGCGTCATCGCGAACAGCGAGCCGCTGCATTATCGGGCCTTCCACGACGTGCTCGCCGAATCGGGCGTGAGTTTTTCAGAGCGCGAGTACTACGCCCGTTATCTCGGGTTCGACGATCGGGAGGTGTTCAGGACGCTGATGGCCGACCGCGGCCTGACCTGTCCGGCCTCCCGCGTCGCCGAACTAGTCGTGCGCAAGGCCGCCCGGCTGGAACATCTCGAGCGCGATGTCTCGATCCTGTTTCCCGGGGTCGACGCGACCATTCGTCGCGCGGCCGCGGCCGTGCCGCTGGCCATCGCGTCGGGAGCCCTTGGCGTCGAGATCCGACGCACGCTCGATCGTGAACGCCTGACCGGCTGTTTCTCGGCGATTGTCGCGGCCGAAGACACGCCGGCCAGCAAGCCCGCTCCCGATCCCTACCTGCGCGCGCTCGCCCTGCTGTCGGAGGCCACCGGCCGTCCCATGGCGGCGGCCGAGTGTGTCGCCGTCGAAGACTCGCCGTGGGGACTGCAGTCGGCCCGCGCCGCCGGGTTTCACACCGTGGCGGTCGCGCAGACGTACGAGGCGTCTGCACTCGAGGCTGACATCACAATTGCATCACTCGATTCGTTGGATCTGAAGGCCCTGGGCCAGCTGTGCGCGAAGTAGCCTCGCGGGCCTTGGCGCATTCTACGTTATCCTGGTCCGGCTGAAGCCGGACACTACGGATAGCCATGTAGGGTCCGCCTTCAGGCGGACGTTTCGTCGCAGGTTGTAGTGTCCGCCTTCAGGCGGACGTTTCGTCGTAGGTTGTAGTGTCCGCCTTCAGGCGGACTTCAAGAATGATCAAGGACCAGTTCGTCCGCCGCTTCACCCACGCCGCGCTCAGCCCCGATCCCGATCTGGCCGTCGCGGCGCTGATGATCGCGCGCGTCGAGTACCCGAAGCTCGACGCCGGACCGTATCTCGACCGGCTCGACGGTATTGGCCACGAGGCGGCGCTGCGGGTCGCGGCCGCGAGCCGGACGCAGGGGGACGTGCCGCCGCGCGTCGATCCGGACCGGTACGCGTCGGTCATGGCCCTCAACGAGTATCTGTTCGGCGAACTGCGCTTCGTCGGCAACGAGGTGCAGTACGAGGATCCGCGCAACAGCTTTCTCAACGAGGTCATGGACCGGCGGACCGGGATTCCCATCACGCTGGCGCTCCTCTATATGGAGGTGGCGCGGCGGGCTGGTGTCCGTGTCGAGGGCATCAATTTCCCCGGACACTTTCTCCTGCGGTGCCCGGCTCGACGCGGGCTGCAGTACACCGAAGACCTCATCATCGACGCCTTTCACGGCGGGGCGCTCCTGTCCGAAGACGCCTGCCGTGAGCTGCTCCGTCGTCACGTTGGAGAAGAGGCGGTGCTCGAGTCGCGCTTTCTCGTGCACGCCACCAAGCCGCAGATCCTGGCCCGGATGCTGCTGAACCTGAAGCGCGTGTACGTCCGGATGCACTCGTTCCCGCAGGCCCGCGACGTCACCGAGCTGCTGGTGGCCGTCGATCCGTCAGCCACCAACGAGCTGCGCGATCGCGGCTTGCTGGCCTTTCATCTGAAGGACTTCTCGGGTGCGCTGCGCGATCTGCAGGCCTACCTGCAGCTCTCGGCGTCAACCACGCTGGACGAGGAAGAGCGCGAAGAGCACGCGCAAATCTGGGAGCACGTCAAAACGCTTCGCAGAAGGGTCGCTTCGCTCAACTGACGCTTCGCGCATTGAATTGATGATTGCTGATAATCCGCAATCATCAATTCACGTTCAAGCGCGCAGCGACGTACGCGTCGATCTGCCGTTCGACCACGTCAAGCGGCGCCGTCCCCGTCGACAGTACGACATTATGGAATTCCTTGGCCGAGAAGCGATCGCCCAGCCCCGCCTTCGCCCTGTCGCGCAGTTCGATGATCTTCAGCTGGCCAACCATGTAGGAACACGCCTGACCTGGAATCACGACATAGCGTTCGACCTCGGCCGCCGGAAGGCCGTAGTCGATGGCCTGCTGTCGGGTCCAGCGCTTGGCGTGAAGACCGGTATCGACGACGAGCCGGCGCGCGCGGAACAGTTCCGAGTCGAGCTGCCCGAGCCGCCCTTCGAGGTCGCCGTCGTACCAGCCGGATTCCGCAGCCAGGTGCTCGGCGTACAGGCCCCATCCTTCGCTGAACGCGGAAATGCCTCCGAAGGCGCGGATGCGTCGAAACCGCGGCTGCGCGTCGTTCTCGAGTTCGAGCGCGATCTGGAAGTGGTGACCGGGAACTGTCTCGTGATAGACGAGCGAGCGCAGGCGGAACTTCGTCATGTAATCCACACGAAGGGGAATCTGGAACGTTCCCGGTCGGGAGCCGTCGGGTGCGGGCGCCGTGTAGCTGGCCGCTGCGTTTGCCTCGCGGAAGCGCGGAAACGGCTGCGCCACGACCGGCGCCTTCGGCCGCCGATCGAACAGCGGCTCGGCGCGCCGTTCGGCGTCGCGCAGCATCCCGTCGATGTCGGCCATGATCTGCCTTCTGCCATCCTCCGTCAGGGGGTAGGCGAGGTCCGTCCTGAGCCGCTCGATCCGACTGTTGACCGATCCCTCCGTGCGGCCGAGCTGTCGCAAGATGGCATCCATCTCCTTCTCGATCTGGTCCACCTGCCGGAGGCCAATCTCATGGATCTGGTCGGCCGAGAGGTTCGTCGTGGTGAACCGCCGCAAGGCGTCGGCGTACGCCTCGACGCCTCCTGGAAGGCGCCACAGGCCGGCGTCGTCGGTCGAACGCGGCACGAGCGATTCGACCAGGGCAATCGCCCTCTGCCACGCCGGATACACATCGTCTCGGACGATCTGTTCGGCCGTCGACCGCAGCTCCTGGCGCTTGGCGTCCGTGAGCGTCGGAATGCTCTTCATCCGCTCAGCGAAGGTCGCAACGAACGGGTTGTCGGCCGGCAGCGGGCCGACGAACTGCTTCATCTGCGTGATGGTGGCAAGCAGGATGAAGCGAGGCGGAATCATGTTCTTGGCCGCGAGACGCCGGGCGTCCGCCACGGCTTCGCCCATGCGCGTGCCGACCAGGCCGAGCCGGGCGACGTAGTTCGCCGCGTCCCTGTCGGTAATCATGGGGTGCGACACCGTCAGGATGGCCACCAGGTTCACATTGACGCCGGCGAACTGCTCGAGCGGGAAGGTGTAATCGGCGTACGGATCGCTCTTCACCATCGTGTCGAGCTGCCATTGGAGGATGTCGGCCGACGTACGATCGACTTCCGTCATGCGCGCGCGATCGAAGCGACCGAGTTCCATCAGGCCGCGGCGCGCAAGCTGCACGCGAGACTGCCGCCACGCCGGGGTCTCCGGCGTGAGCTGCCGCTCGAACCGAGCCTGCTCCTCGCCGGTGAAGAAGCGGGTGGCGACCGCCTGGCTCGGGTTGCCGCGGATCCACTCGGCCGTGAAGTCGCGGAAGAAGTCTTGAACAGATCGACCCTGGGCGGGCGTGCCTGGCGGCGCAAGGAGCGTTAATGCCAGCGCGATACAGGCCGTTCTCATCGGGTCCCCTTTCAATCTGAAATCTACAATCTGCAATCGGCAATTTCCTGATAGAGCATCGCCGACGCGATGATGCCGTTGTGGAAATTCCCGAGGTCGAGCTTCTCGTTCGGGGCGTGCGCGTTCTCGTCCGGCAGGCCGACGCCGAAGAGCACCGAAGGCAGTCCCAGCTCCTCCTGAAACGTCGAGACCACTGGAATCGAGCCACCTTCGCGCACGAAGACCGGCTTCTTGCCAAACCCTTTCTCAATCGCGCGGCCGGCCGCCTGGATGAACACGTTGTCGTACGACGCCATCCACGGCTTGCCGCCGTGCATGCGTGTGACCTTCAGGTCGACGGTCTTGGGCGCGATCTTCCGGACGTACGTCTCGAACAGCTCGGCGATTTTGTTCGGATCCTGATCCGGTACAAGCCGCATGCTGACCTTCGCCATCGCCACGGCCGGCAGCACGGTCTTCGCGCCGTCGCCGGTGAAACCCGACAGCAGCCCATTCACTTCGAACGTCGGCCGTCCCCAGATGCGCTCGAGCGTCGTGTAGTCGGATTCGCCGAAGACCTTCGGGATGCCGAAGTCCTTCTTGTACTGCCGCTCGTTGAATGGGAGCGTCGCCCAGGCCTTCCGCTCGTCATCACTCAAGGGCAGGACCGCGTCATAGAATCCGGGAATCTTGATGTGGCCGCCCCGGTCCTTCATCTGCGCCAGCATCTGCGCGAGCACGAACGCCGGATTGGCGACCGCGCCGCCAAAGAGGCCGGAATGCATATCCGTGCTGCTCCCGCGCAGATCGATCTGGAAATACACCAGTCCGCGAAGGCCGTAGCACATCGACGGCACACCTCGGGCGAACATTGACGTATCCGAAATGACGACGACGTCGGCCTTGAGCTCGGTCTTGTGAGCGCGGATGAAGTCGTCGAGGTGGGCGCTGCCGACCTCTTCTTCGCCCTCGATCATGAACTTCATATTGACCGGGAGGCGCCCGTTCTGCTTCAGGTGCGCTTCGACGGCCTTGAAGTGCATGAACACCTGGCCCTTGTCGTCGGCGGCCCCGCGCGCGTAGATCTCGCCGTCGCGGATGGTCGCCTCAAAGGGCGGTGTCGTCCAAAGATCGAGCGGATCGACGGGCTGCACATCGTAATGCCCGTAGTAGAGGATCGTCGGCGCACCTGGCGCGCCGAGCCAATCGCCGTAGACGACGGGATTGCCCGGCGTCGGGATCAGGCGCACGTTCTGCAGCCCGATGCGCCGCATCTCGTCGGCGCACCACTCGGCGCAGCGCTTGACGTCGCCTGCGTGCTCGGGCAGCGCGCTGATGCTCGGGATTGCGAGCAGGCCCTTCAGCTCGTCGACGTAGCGGTCGCGGCTCAGGTTGATGAAGTCGATGACCTTGTCCATCTGGCTCCTTGAATCCAACAGCGCTTGGGGAATTAACTTCCTGCGGGTCCCGTCCGCGAACAGCCCCGCCGGGTGCTCGGCCGACAAACAGCCTGTCACGGGACACGGCCTCCGCGCCCGGCGGGGCGGCCCCGTTCGCGGCCACCCGCGCGGCAAGTTAATTCTGCAGCGTGCTCCAGGATCTTACGTGCTGTCCGCGACCGTCACAATATCCATCGGCAGGTATTGTTCCCGGCAGGTCCTGTCCGCGCACAGCGTCGATCAACGCCGTCAAAGGTCGGTGTGGCGTTTCGCTTGCTCGAG
>MELA01000055.1:0-2058 GCA_001767495.1 Acidobacteria bacterium RIFCSPLOWO2_12_FULL_65_11
CTGGTGTAGTGTCCGCCTTTTAGGCGGACCTCCAGGTCCGGCTGAAGCCGGACACTACAGTTATGAACACTGCAGCTATGAACGCGTAAGGCCCAAAGCCCTGAGCCTGCTGGTACTCGTCGTTCTCCTTGCGCCAGGGATCCTCGCGCAAGTTCCAGAGGCCAACTGGACCCAGTTCCGCGGCAACGCGCAACTGACCGGCGTCGCCTCCGTCGCGCCGCCGGCTGCCCTGACTCTCCGCTGGACCTACGAAGCCGGCGACGCGCTCGACTCGTCGCCGGCCATTGCGGATGGATCGGTGTACGTCGGATCGGCGAACGGGGATCTGCTGGCTCTCGATCTGGCGACCGGCACGCTCCGCTGGAAGTACGCCACCGGCCTCTCGATTGGCGAGTCGTCGCCGGCCGTTGGCGGCGGCGCCGTGTTCTTCGGCGATCTCGCCGGCACGGTCCACGCGGTCAATGTGCGCGATGGCAGCCGGCTGTGGACGTTCAAGACCAACGGCGAGATCAAGTCGTCGCCGACCCTCGCTGGCGGCCTCGTGCTCATCGGCTCGTACGATACGCACCTCTACGCCATCGAGGCGGCGACCGGGAAGCTCCGGTGGAAGCTGCAGACCAACGGGCCCGTGCACGCCACGCCGGCCGTGCGCAATGGCGTCGTGTACATCACCGGCTGCGACGAGAACTTCCGGGCCGTGCGGGTCGCCGACGGCCGGACGATCTTCCAGATCCCGACCGGCGCGTATACAGGCGCCTCGCCGGTCCTCGATGGCGAGCGGGCGTACTTCGGCACGTTCAACTACGAGGTGCTGGCCGTCGATCTCTCGGCGAGAAAGATCGTCTGGCGCTACAGCAATCCCGGCCGCGAGTTTCCGTTCTATTCGTCGGCTGCGGTGATTGACGGCCGCGTCATTCTTGGTGGGCGCGACAAGCTCGTGCACGCGCTCGACGGCAGAAGCGGCAGGGCCGTCTGGACGTTCACGACGCGGGCACGCATCGATTCGTCGCCGGCCATCGCCGGAGGGCGCGTGTACGTCGGATCGAGCGACGGCCATCTGTACGTGCTCGACGCGGCGACCGGACAACAGCAGTGGGAGTTCGACGCAGGTGCGCCCATCACTTCGTCGCCGGCCGTCGCGGCAGGCCGCGTCGTCGTCGGCTCGCAGGACGGACGGTTGTACTGTTTCGGATAAGCCTTCACAACTGTAGTGTCCGCCTTTAGGCGGACTTCCAGGTCCGGCTGAAGCCGGACACTACGGTTGCGAATCGAGCCATGCGCCCTAGGCCCTGAGCCTTGCTATAGTTGAGTTCTTGCCTGAGACACGAATGACCGTCGCCGAGCAGACCGAGGTCGGCAGCTACTTCGTCGCCAACTACCCGCCGTTTTCCGTCTGGACCGAGGAGGCCGTCGGTCGCGACGCCATGCCGGCGCTTCGCACCGCCCCAGGAGCCACGCCCGTTCCGCTCGGTCTCTACCTGCACATCCCGTTCTGCAGGAAGCGCTGCCATTTCTGCTACTTCCGCGTCTACACCGACAAGAATGCGCAGGAGGTCGGCCGGTACCTCGACGTACTGGCGCGCGAATGGGAGCTGTACGGGCAGCAGCCGGCCATCGCCGGCCGCGATCTTAATTTCGTGTACTTCGGCGGCGGGACGCCGTCGTTTCTCTCGACGCAGCAGCTCGAGGGACTCGTCACACGCCTCACCGCGGTCGCTCCTTGGACGCGCGCCGAAGAGGTGACCTTCGAGTGCGAGCCCGGCACGTTGACCGAGGCCAAGCTCGCCGTGATTCGGCGCCTTGGCATCACGAGGCTGAGCCTGGGGATCGAGAACTTCGACGACCGCGTCCTCGAGTTGAACGGCCGCGCGCACCGCTCGCCCGAGATTCTCAACGCCTATCGGGCCGCCCGCGCGCTCGGCTTTCCGCAGATCAACATCGACCTGATTGCGGGCATGCTCGGCGAGACCGAAGCCAACTGGCAGGCGTGCGTCCAGAAGACGCTCGACCTCCAGCCCGATAGCATCACCATCTATCAGATGGAGCTGCCCTATAACA
>MELA01000055.1:2066-10572 GCA_001767495.1 Acidobacteria bacterium RIFCSPLOWO2_12_FULL_65_11
CGACGATCAGCAGGGACCTGCTCAAAGGCACGCGCCGTTTCAGCGAGCCGGTGGCCAACTGGTCGACCAAGCGGCGCTGGGTGCAAGAGGCCTTCGAGGCGCTCGAGCGCGCCGGCTATCACGTCGGCAGCGCCTATACGGCTGTCAAGGATCCGGGCCGGACGACGTTCGTCTACCGCGACCGGCTCTGGCAGGGCGCGGACATGGCCGGCCTTGGCGTTGCCTCCTTTGGCCACGTTGGCGGCGTCCACATGCAGAACCTCGACACCTGGGAAGCCTACAGCGCGGCGATCGAGCGCGGCGAGCTCCCGCTCCATCGGGCCTATCGGCCAACGAGCGACGAGCGGCTGATTCGCGAGCTGGTGCTGCAGTTGAAACTAGGAGCCGTGCGGCCCCGGTACTTCAAGGACAAATACGACGTGAACATCCTCGATCGGTTCCGCGAGCAGTTTGCATCGCTCAGAGCCGAGAGCTACCTCACTGAAGCAAGCGACAGAGTTGTCTCCCTGTCCCGGCCAGGGCTCCTGCGCATCGACGCCCTGCTCCCCCGCTTCTTCCTGCCCCAGCACGCGGGGATTCGCTATACCTGACACTGAATCGCAGGATTGCAGGATTGAATGAGCCGACGCGTACCAGCTCGCCGCGCCGCTAGGGCCGGGGGCCTGCTTTTTCCTCTCGACGCGATCTACGCGCGGGCCGGCGTACGGCCGCCAGCGGCGCGGCGCATTCGCTCCCAGAACATCCCGGTGCCCTATCGCGCGCTGCTCGATCACGAGGGCGGCATGACGGCCACCCTCGAGCGCTCTATCGGCGGACGGGTTAATCTGCGGATCCTGTCGTCGCATACGAGCGGCGCGTGGTACCTGCGGCGGGTACTGCTCGTCGACCCCAGGACCGGTCGTCCCCTCATCATGGGCGCGGTCCGGGTGAAGCTCGACGACTTCAGCGCGCGCGTCCAAGCCAAGATCCTCTGCGGTGCGGTCCCGCTTGGTCGCATTCTGGACAGTCGCGGAGCGGAGTATGCGAGCCGCCCGCGGGTCTTCCTGGCCGTCACGCCGAACTCTGAGATGATGGGTGTCTTCTGGATGCGCAAGCCGCAGACCCTGTATGGCCGTCAGACAGAAGTGTTCCATTACGGCAGAAAGATCGGAGACATCGTCGAAGTGTTGCCACCTTTTTATGAATGAAGAGGCCGCCAGTGAAAGATATCGAGCGTGCCGATCGCCAGACGCTCATCGCGCATCAGGGCCGCCGCCTCCAGGAACTGCTCGGCGCCATCCACGGCCGAAATGGGTTCTATACGCGGAAGCTCGACGGGGCCGGCCTCGGGCGGAGAGATCTCGGCGCGCTGCGATTTCCAGACGCCCTCGGCAAGCTCCCCTTCACCGCCAAGGCCGAGCTCGTCGCCGACCAGCAAGCCGCTCCGCCGTGGGGAACCGTGCTGACCGAACCCATCGAGCGCTACACACGCTACAACCAGACGTCTTCAACCACCGGCCGCCCGCTCAAGTGGCTCGACACCAACGACAGCTGGCAGTGGATGGTCGACTGCTGGAAGGCCGTGTATCGCGGCGCGCGGGTCGGGTCCGCCGATCGGATCCTCTTCACCTTCTCCTTCGGGCCGTTTCTGGGTTTCTGGACCGCATTTGACGCCGCGTGGCAGATCGGGGCCCACGCAGTGCCGGCCGGCGGGATGTCCAGCCAGCAGCGACTCGCCCTTGTTGACGCCATCTCTCCGACGGTTGTCGTCTGCACGCCGACATACGCGCTAAGGCTGGCCGAAGTGGCCGACGAGCGACCAGGCGCACCCCCTCTGTCAGACTCGAGCGTCCGCACGCTCGTCGTCGCCGGCGAGCCGGGGGGCAGCATCCCGGCGACGCGCGACCGGATCGAACGCAGTTGGGGCGCCCGCGTCATCGACCATCATGGGTTGACCGAGGTCGGACCGGTCAGCTTCGAGTGCTGGGAGGCCCCGGGGTTTCTGCACGTCAACGAGCCCGAGTACATCTGCGAAGTGCTCGACTCGACGACGATCGAGCCGGTGCCAGACGGTCAATCCGGCGAACTAGTGATCACGAATCTCGGCCGAGCGGCCAGCCCCGTCATCCGTTACCGCACAGGCGACGTTGTCGTCCGCCGGATCGAGCCATGCGCGTGCGGTCGAACGCTGGCGCGTCTCGAGGGCGGCATCCTCACGCGGACCGATGACATGACGAACGTCCGCGGCGTGAACGTGTATCCTTCCGCGATTGAATCGGTCGTTCGCCAGTTCGCGGAGGTTGTCGAGTTCCGGTCGACCGTCTCGCGCGCCGGCTCGATGCGCACGCTCTCGCTCGAAGTCGAGTTGGCCGGATCGGCCGACGGGTCGGCCATTGTCGCCAGACTGGTCGGGCGGCTGCGCGACGCGCTGGGCCTGACCGTGCCGGTCCGCCTCGTCGCCCCCGGCGCCCTGCCCCGGTTCGAAATGAAAGCCCGCCGGTTTGTGATTGAATAGCCAATCGGCAGACGTAGTGTCCGCCTTCAGGCGGACCGTGATCATATGAATCCTGATGTCGTCGTGATTGGCGGCGGCCCCGCCGGCTCGACCGTGTCCACGCTGCTTGCGCAGCAGGGCGTGTCGGTCGAGCTATTCGAGCGCGAGCGGTTTCCGCGCTTTCACATCGGTGAATCGCTCATCCCGGAAACGTACTGGGTGCTGAAGCGCCTCAACATGCTGCCGAAGATGCAGCAGAGTCGCTTCGTCAAGAAGTACAGCGTCCAGTTCGTTGGCGCAAGCGGCAAGCTGTCGGCGCCCTTCTATTTCTGGGACAACAAGCCCCACGAGTGCTCGCAGACCTGGCAGGTCGTCCGCAGCGAGTTCGACCAGATGATGCTCGAAAACTCCCGCGAGCACGGCGCCATCGCCCACGAGGGCGTGCGTGTACTCGACGTGCTCTTCGATGGCGACCGCGCCACCGGCGTCCAGATTCGCGAAGCGGACGGGTCGGTCCGCGAGGTGCGTGCGAAGGTCGTGGTGGACGCGAGCGGCCAGAACGGCCTCATCCAGAACCGCCTGCGTCTTCGAGTGTGGGATCCGATTCTGAACAAAGGCGCGATCTGGACCTACTGGGAAGGCGCCTATCGCGACTCCGGACGAGACGAAGGCGCGACGATGGTGATCCAGACGGCGAGCGGGAACGGCTGGTTCTGGTACATTCCGCTCCACAACAACATCGTCAGCGTCGGCGTCGTGTCGCCGTTCGACTATTTGTTTAAGAACCGCGACAATCCGAGCAATTACGAACAGACTTATCGGGAAGAGGTCGACTCGTGCTCCGCCGTCAAGGAGCGCATCGCGCCCGCGCGCCGCGTGGCCGGATACTTTGCGACCAAAGACTACTCGTATCGGGCGACCAAGGTATCTGGGGACGGCTGGGTGATGATCGGCGATGCCTGGGGCTTTCTCGATCCCCTCTACTCTTCAGGCGTGCTCTTGGCGTTGAAATCCGGGGAGTTGGCCGCCGACGCGATCGCCGAGGGGCTGGCCAAGGGTGACACGTCGGCCGCGCAGCTCGGCACGTGGGCACCCGCGTTCAACTGCGGTGTGGATCGCATGCGCCGCCTGGTGTGCGAATACTACGAAGGCTTCAGCTTCGGCCAGTTCGTGCAGCGCTACCCCGAGTTGCGCAACACGGTCACGGACATTCTGATCGGCGATCTCTTTACCGACCGCGTAGACAAGGTGTGGCAGCCGATGGAGTCGCTCTACCCGCCCGGCAAGGCGCCGATTCCGCCGTGGGACGCCGGGACGGAGATGGAACACGCCCCCGAGAAGGCCAACGAACTGAAGCTGCCAGAGGGTTGGCGGCCGTAGCCTATCCTCTATCTACCTTCCCCGGAGGATGTCGAGCGGACTCCGGGCCGGATTGCGGAGGTCCTTCACGACGTGCGTGTACACCATCGTCGTCTCGACGTTTGCGTGTCCCAGGTACTCCTGGATCTGTCTGATATCCACGCCGTTGAGTAGCAGGTGCGTCGCAAAGCTGTGCCGGAGGGTGTGGACGGAAACGGGCTTGTGGATTTTTGCCTTCAGAGCGGCCGCCTTGACCGCCTTCTGGATCACCGAGTCGCTGATGTGGTGGCGACGCACGACACCGGCACGGGGGTCAGTGGACAGTGTATGACTTGGAAATACCCAGAACCATCCCAGCTCTCGGGCCGCGTTCGGGTACTTGCGCTCCAACGCATCCGGCATCGACACGCCGGCGAGTCCTGACGCGCGGTCGGCCCGATGTCGTGCCTCCGATGTGCGGAGTTGGGTCCGCAGCTCCTCCCGGCCGACCTCCGCCAGCAGCGTCGATCGGTCTTTGTCTCCCTTGCCGCTGCGCACGAAGACCAGTCCCTGATCGAAGTCGATGTCCTTCAGGCGCAGTTGGCAGCACTCCGAGACCCGCAGGCCCCCGCCGTAGATGAGCGCGGCCATCAGCCAGGTGGTCCCTCGCATGGCCGCCAACAAGGCGGCCGTCTCCGGCATGCTCAGGACGACCGGCAGATGGGTTCCGCGTTTGGCCCTTGCCGTGAGCGACAGCCCTTCCATGTCTATCCCGAGCACTTCGCGACACAGGAACAGAAGCGCGCAGAGCGCCTGATTCTGAGTACTCGCCGACACGCGCTGTCTCACCGCCAGATGCGTCAGAAAATCGCGAGCCGATTCCGTCTCGACGCGCGGATGCGGCACGCCCTGGCGCTCGGCCAGGTAGGCGAAGAAGCGCCGCACCCAATCCGCGTAGCTGCACTCGGTTCGATAGGAGTAGTGTCGGGTTCTGAGGCGAAGGCGCAGTTGTTCGAGCGCCGCCAGTGGATTCGTTCGGCCCTGCTCATCGACGACGGTGCTGGCTGGGCGCCGATGCCAGTCTGTTCGTTCGAGGAAGTTGACGAAATAGATCCGGAGGGCCTGTTCGGCCTGGCGCACCTGCCAATCCTCGCAACCACCGTTGCTTTCCAATTCGTCGCAAAACCGGCGTACCTGGTCCGCCAGGGGCTCGTCGGAGGCAGGGCGTGTCAGGAACCGGCGTACCCAGCGCACGCAGTAGGGGGCTGCCCTCTCCTTTACCAGCTGGGCCTTCAGGAGGAATTCCCCAAACTGCTGCAGCGACGCTTCCAGCTCCCGCATGGCGTATCTCGGGCCATCTGCAGACACGGGGCATGCCATCTCGGCACTGAAGCGGGAAGTGATACTGGAGTCACCAGTTATCGATTGTGGACTGCGGCGGTCCGGCGTCTGGGTTGACCTGCTGCGTCTGCCAGTTAACGGCGGTTGACATCCACACCTGCGATTGGCGCGCTCCATCCATCCACGGGATCCCGCGCATATGATGCCGTCGCCAATCCACTGTTCCGAAGCCGGCGGAATCCAGCAAACCCGTGTGCTGATGGTGCTTGACCGCGAGCCACGCCACGGTGAGAATGGCCGCACGCGCCGCGGGGCGTGGACGTGCCGTCGGCAGGTAACGCCAGTTGGCGCCGTCCACCTATACAACGTTCGGTGGACTGATCGAGGAACTTCCGACAAGAGTAAAAACAAGAAATACGGAGTCGGCTGTCGGCAGGGAGCGCGTACTGCCTCGCGCGGCCTCAGCCTGCGCATGGGGCCGAAGCAGCATCCGGTCTCCAGTGAGCCGCCCGGCTGGTTTGATCCGGGATGGGCGCTCGGCGCGGCGGTCATAGCATGTCACGCGTTTGCATTCCTCCGAAAATCAGACAAAGCCAGAACTGAAGAAAGAACGGCATCAAATACGACACGCCACCGAACATGCGCTGGAGCCGACGCGCGCAGTCCGTGCTACTGTGTCGCCGAGGCGCGCGGCTCAGCGCTAACGTTAGCCGGACAACAACGAAGAAATACAATTCAGATCAAATCACTCGGAAGAAGAACTCGGACCTGTTGACTGCGGACGTCGAGGTCAGTTGTGGCACGTCATCGAACCGGTCGCGGCCACGGGGCACGGTCGACGGGCGGCGCGAGTGCCAGCGAGCGTGGGCACCTTCGGTCGATGTCAGCCTGGCGCATCATGGCAGGGGTAGCGTCAGGGCTCCGTTGAACGATCGAGCTGGCTTGATTGGGCATGTGCGCTCGCTGCGTGAGGTCGCGCCGCTCTGGGGCTCATCGTTGCGCCGTCGCACGCACGAGCGCTTCGTTGGCCAATCGCTCATTCGAAAAACCGGCTAACAGGCAAATGGAGCCGACGCTTTTCACGGTCTGTGCGATCATGTCGCCGCGGCGCGCGGCTCATTTGCAGCGTTGGGCTGACAACGAAAGACCGATCACACTGACGATGGTAGAATCCTGAACATGGAAACCACGGAGAAACAGCGGGCGATCGAGGCACTCAAGACGTTGCCTGATCGGGCGACAATCGGGGATGCCATCGAACGCCTGTGCTTCATCGCAAAAATCGAAGAGGGCCTTCGGCAATCCGAGGCTGGCCAACTGGTGTCGCATGATGAGGTCAAGAAACAGTTCTTGCCGTGAGAGTTGTTCTCTGGACCCATCAAGCTCGTTCCGATCTCGCTGCCATCCGCGCGTTCATCAGCCAAGACTCCCCTCACTACGCATCGGTCGTCGTGGCCCAGCTCATTGCCGCAACCGACCGGCTGATCGCGTTTCCTGAGTCGGGGCGGGCGGTTCCAGAATTCGAGAACCCGCTTGTTCGTGAGATCGTCCATCGCCCGTACCGAATCGTCTATCGGCTCGTGGGCGTCGACCAAGTTCACATCCTGACCGTCCATCACGGATCTCAGAGATTTCCTTCGGATCTCTAACTGGGCAGCCCAACATGCGCTGGAGCCGACGCGCGCAGTCTGTGCTACCGTGTCGCCGAGGCGCGCGGCTCAGCGCTGTCGTTCGGCGGAC
The DNA here is from genome assembly GCA_001767495.1 of Acidobacteria bacterium RIFCSPLOWO2_12_FULL_65_11. Lineage (GTDB taxonomy): Bacteria > Acidobacteriota > Vicinamibacteria > Vicinamibacterales > CAVVIG01 > 2-12-FULL-65-11. Next base: position 8,959 of record MELA01000055.1, read on the forward strand.
AGATTGAGGAACTTGAGACAGGAAAGACGAAATACAAGAATCCGGAATCGGTAGTAGATGTGGGCGGCGAGCGCGCTGCTACGGCCGGCGTCAGCCTTTGCATTATGGCCTGGGCAGCTCCCGTGGCCCCATTGACCAACCCGGCTGGTTTGATCCGAGATGGGAGGCTCGCGTGCGGCTCAGGCGGGGTGCCTCACACGAAGACGAACGTCCTCGAAGAACAAGAACTGAAGAACGGCATCAAATGCGACACGCCGCCGAACATGCGCTGGAGCCGACGCGCGCAGTCCGTGCTACCGTGTCGCCGAGGCGCGCGGCTCAGCGCCGACGTTAGACCGAACACGAAAGACATTCCGAATCGTGTGCGGGCGCTTTTCAGTTCATTAGCTTGCCTTCGGTGGCCTTCACTGCAGCGTCAAGCGCTAATGTGTCACCGCATAGATTTGTGACGATACGCGTGAGCATACGGACCGCGTGTTCTTCATCAACCTGACGAATCATTTTGGCCCAGATACGAATGCCGTTACGTTGGCTGTCGCTGAGTAGCAAAGGATCCATTTCTAATCCGCCCTTCGGGTCTGGGAACCGGGAGTCAAGTTGATTCGGGCGACGTCTCGTCACCGGTGGAATCTACCCACCACGACTCATTCTCGTCCTCGTCCGTCCGCTCGCTCACGATCCGACGGTGTTTTCCAGCCAGCTTCATGGCTCTTGCGTCTGCGCGGCCACGAGTGAAGAATGAACCTCGATCTTCACGCCCAGCGCTGGTGATTTCGAAAACTGCATAAGGCTCAGTCAACGTCCTTTCTGGTGTAAACCATGTAAATTCATGAATTAGTACGTCGCCGATTCTCGTTTCGGCCGGCCCCGTCCTGATTTCTCGTTTCTGCACGTGTGAATTCGGCGTCACCAGATAACCATGACTCGCCAAGCCGTCGCGGAAAAGAGTGCCAAACCTGAACCAAAACCAGTCAACAATTTTGTCTCGCTCTTCTTCTGGCAGATCATCGAATGGAGCGTGTGCTCCTACCATCTCCTGCGCGTCTCGGTAGGCCTGCCGAACGCAGTCATCTTGTAGCTTGCGGAGCGGGAAAGCGTTAACAGGAGTTACGCACCGCCCGGTTGACACCGCCTGCAGATCCACCAGGCCAGGATTGAATGCCTCCGCCAGGTGCTGCGCCTCATCTTTTGGGGGCTGCGGAAGCCTAACGAATAGAAAAAGCTGCAGGCGTTGAACGTTGGCATCCAGATGGGCAATTCCTGTCGATATCCTATTGAGATAGGAGACAATCGCCCAAACGGCAACGATAGCGATCGCGATGCCGATGAGAGCCAGCGATTCCAACATTGCTACTCCATTGACAGATCCGCAACGATTCCTGCCGGAGCTGGGGTTGTGTCAGAGCGAGTATAGAACGCCTACTCTCAGTCTGGCGAGTCCATCCATTGGGTGTTGCTTAGAATGCTCATCGAGAACGTCTATGGAATGGATCGAGCTCAAAATATGGTCGGTCTAACTCGGCTTGGAGCCGTCGCGCCCACTGCCCGTGCTACTCTGTCGCTGCGGCGCGCGGCTCAAGCCGCACGTTAGCCGGATGACAACAAGAGACATTC
>MELA01000056.1:0-4387 GCA_001767495.1 Acidobacteria bacterium RIFCSPLOWO2_12_FULL_65_11
CGACGCGATGCGCAAGCACCCGAAGGCGTTCGATGCGCTCTTTTGCAACATGATTGCGGCCGGCGAGGCGGGCGGTATCCTCGACACGATTCTCAAACGGCTGGCGACCTACATCGAAAAGGCCGCCAAGCTGACGAGCGAGGTGAAGGCGGCGATGATGTATCCGGTCTTCGTGATCATCTTTGCCGGCATCATCGTCGCTGCGATCATGGTGTTCGTGATCCCGACGTTCGCCAAGCTGTTCAACGACCTCGGGGCGACGCTGCCGCTTCCCACCCGCATCGTCATGGCCATGAGCTCCGGCCTCGTCAGCTACGGAGTCTTAATCCTGGCCGGGATGGCGGCGGCCGCGTACGGCATTCGCCGCTACTACGCGACCGACGCCGGGCGGCACGTCATCGACGGCGGGCTGCTCAAGCTGCCGATTCTCGGGCTGATCCTGCGCAAGAACGCCGTGGCGAAATTCTGCCGCACGCTGTCGACGCTCGTCAGCTCGGGCGTGCCTATCCTGGACGGCCTCGAAATCACGGCCAAGACGTCGGGCAACGTCGTCGTCGAGGACGCCGTGCGGTCAACACGCAAGAGCATCGAGCGCGGCGAGACAATTGCGGCGCCGCTCAAGGAGACCAAGGTGTTCCCCCCGATGGTTACGCAGATGATCGGTGTCGGAGAGGCGACGGGTGCGCTCGACACGATGCTCGCCAAGATCGCCGACTTCTACGAGGAGGAAGTCGAGACGGCCGTCCAGGGCATGATGAAGCTGATGGAGCCCATCATGATCGCGTTTCTGGGCGTGGTCGTCGGCGGCATCGTCATCGCGATGTATCTGCCGATCTTCGGCCTCATCGGCCAGCTCTCGGGCGGCTAGAACGTGCGCGTGCGGGACGCGGGGCTCCGGCGCAAGCTAGCGTGGCTTATCGGCATCCGCGCCATTGTCGGCACGATCCTGCTCGGCTCGGCGACGCTGCTCCAGATTACGGCGCCCGGCAGCTTCGCCATCGATCCCGCATTCTTCCTGATCGGCCTGACCTACGCGCTGACGATCGGCTATGCCATGACGCTGCGCTACGCCGAGGCGCATCGGTGGCTGGTTGACGCGCAACTGGTCGGCGACGCGCTTGTCGTCTCCGCGTTCATCTCCGTCACCGGCGGCATCACGAGCTATTTTTCGTCGCTCTACGTGCTGCCGATCGTGGCCGCCAACGTCGTGCAGTTCCGGCGCAGCGGCCTGCTGGTCGCGACACTGAGCGCGGTCCTCTACATCGGGCTGGTCCTGGCGCAGTACCTCGCGGCCTCCGGGTTGCTGGCCGACGCGTGGCTGATGGGAGGGGCGGTCCAGCTCCCGACGCGATCGTTCGCGCAGTACACGGTCGCGCTCAACCTGTTCGGGTTCTTCGCCGTCGCCCTGCTCAGCGGATCGCTCGCCAACAGTCTGCAGTCGGCCGGCGTGCGGCTCGAACAGGCCTCGACGGAGATCGCGGGTCTACAGGCGTTCAACCAGCACGTCATCGACAGCCTGCCGAGCGGCCTGGCGACAACCGATCCGGCGGGCAGCGTCCTGACCTTCAACCGCGCGGCCGAGGCCATCACGGGCGTGCCGTCTGGTGGCGCCATCGGACGTCCAATCGGCGAGGTGCTGCAATTGCCTTCTCCGTTTGTCGCCGCGCTCGGAGGCGGGTTGGGCGAGGCGGGCGCCCGGCGGCTGGAGTTCCGCTACCGGCCCGTCGACGGCCGCACCGAGATCGAGTTGGACCTGACGGCCACTCACCTGGAGACGCCGGAGGGCATGGCCGGCTTTCTCTTCTCCTTTGAGGACGTCACCGGCATTAGGAGGCTCGAACGCGACGCGGCCATCCAGCAGCGGCTCGCGGCGGTCGGCGAAATGGCCGCCGGCATCGCGCACGAGATCCGCAATCCCCTGGCGTCGATGTCGGGATCGATTCAGATCCTCCGCCACGATCTCGCGCTGACGAGCGAGCAGGAACAGTTGATGGAGATCGTGCTGCGCGAGTCGGAGCGGTTGAACACCACGATTCGATCGTTTCTCGCCTACGCGCGGCCGCAGCGGTTTCAGATCGCCAGCTTCGACCTTCGCCGATCGCTCAACGACACGGCGCTCCTGTTGCGTAACAGCTCAGAGGTGCACGACGGCCACCTCATCGAGGTTGACGTACCGCCTCAGGAGCTCCGGTACGAAGCCGACGAGGGGCAGATCAAGCAGATCGTGTGGAACCTCGCCACCAACGGCCTGCGCGCCATGCCCGGCGGCGGCCGCTTGCGTCTCGTTGGGGCACCTGAGCCGTCGTCAGAAGGCGTCGTGCTGACTGTGCAGGATCAAGGGATGGGCATTCCGCCCGAGGAGCTCGACGGCCTCTTCCAGCCGTTCCACGGGAGCTTCGCGAAGGGTAGCGGCCTGGGCCTCGCCATCGTCCATCGCATCGTCACCGACTACAACGGCGAGATTCAGGTGAGCTCGCAATCCGGCGTTGGCACGACCGTGTCGGTACGGCTGCCAGCCCGCACGGTGGCTGCCGTATGAAGACGGCCGTTCAGCCCGAGGCGCCCGCCACCGACCGCCGGCCACCGCGCATTCTCGTGGTCGACGATGAGCAGTCGATGCGGGAACTCCTCGCCATCGTGCTCCGCCGTGAAGGCTACGAGGTTCTGCTCGCCGAGAGCGGGCGCGCGGCGGTCGCCTTACTCGAGCGCGAGCCGGTCGATCTGCTGATTTCCGATATCAAGATGCCCGATCTGAGCGGCGTCGACGTGCTGCGCGCCGCCAAGAAGATCGATCAGGACATGCTGGGCATCATGATCACCGCGTTCGCGTCGACCGAGACCGCCGTGGAAGCGATGCGGCTTGGCGCCTGCGACTACTTGAGCAAGCCATTCGACGTCGATCTCCTCAAGATGAAGGTGCGGGAAAAGATCGAAAACCGTCAGATCCGGCAGGAGAACGTGTTGCTGAAGCGGACGCTCGGGCTGACGCATCAGTTTTCGAACATCATCGGGCGCAGCAACGCCATGCTCGATGTCTTCAAGATGATCGAGACGGTCGCGCGCACGAGCAGCACGATCCTCTTGACGGGCGAATCGGGGACAGGTAAGGGGCTGGTCGCCCAGGCGATCCACTTTCACTCACTGCGCCGCGACAAGCCGATGGTGTCGCTCAATTGCGGCGCGGTGCCAGAGACGCTCCTCGAATCGGAGCTCTTCGGCCACATGCGAGGCGCATTTACCGGCGCCGACACCAACAAGAAGGGCCTGCTCGAGGTCGCCGAGAAGGGCACCATCTTTCTCGACGAGATTAGCGAGATGAGCGCCGTCATGCAGGTGAAGCTGCTGAGGGTCCTGCAGGAGCGGCGCTTTCGGAGGGTCGGTGGCCTCGAAGAGCAGGTCGCGGATATCCGGGTGATCGCGGCCACCAATCAGGATCTGGAGAAGCTCGTCGCCGACGGCCGATTTCGCGAGGATCTCTACTATCGCATCAACGTGATTCCCATCGCGCTGCCGCCGTTGCGCGAACGGCGCGAGGACATCCCGCTCCTCGCCGACCACTTTCTCGCGAAGTACAGCGAGCAGATGGGCAAGCGCGTCTCGAGCGTGTCCCGCGAGGCGATGGACCTGCTGGTCGGCCACGACTGGCCCGGCAACATTCGCGAGCTGGAGAACGTCATCGAACGCGCCGTGGCACTCGAAGCCACGCCGACGATCCTGCCCGACAGCCTGCCCGCCGGCATCCGCGTGGACTCGCCGAGCGCCGCCGCGACACCGCCCGACACCCTGCCGGAAGCCGGCTTCGACCTCGAGGCCCACGTACAGAAGATCGAAAGCGACTGCATCGCCGAGGCCCTGCGTCGGGCCGGAGGCGTCCAGGTCAAGGCGGCCGAGCTCGTCGGGATGAGCTTCCGGTCGTTTCGGTATTACGTGAAGAAGTACAACCTCAAGTGACAAACTCTGTCGGTCCCGGCTGACATTAAGCTGTCAATTGCAAATGATTGTCAGTGTCCTGTTTAGATACTTCTAGTATAAGTTATAGAGTAATAAGGTCTTATCAAATAAGAGTCCGCGAATACATGCTGGCATTCACGTTGCTCTGTGCCGTGACGCGACAGTGCGCAAACCTGGCTTTCCGGAAACATTCATTCGAGGAGAGAAAGAAATGAAGATGCGTGACTCCAAGGGTTTCACCCTCATCGAGCTGCTGATCGTCGTGGCGATCATCGGCATCATCGCGGCGATCGCGATTCCTGGTCTTCTGCGTGCCCGTATGTCGGGTAACGAGGCGTCGGCGATTGGCTCGCTCCGCGCCATCAACAGCGGCGAGGCGGCTTTCTCGTCGGCCTGCGGGCGTGGCGGGTATGCGACGACGCTGGTTCAGCTGTTT
>MELA01000056.1:4411-21330 GCA_001767495.1 Acidobacteria bacterium RIFCSPLOWO2_12_FULL_65_11
CTGGTTCAGCTGTTTGCGCCGCCGACGGCCGGCGGGTCGGGGTTCATCAGCCCAGATCTCGCCACCGACCCCAGCGTCAAGAGCGGCTACACGATCTCGTTGGCCGTGGGCACGACGAACACGATCGTGGCGGCTCAGGCTCTGACGTGCAGCAACAACGCGGACGCGTTGGCGACGTATTTCTCCGCCGCGTCCCCGACGGCGTTCGGCGGCACGGGAACACGTCACTTTGGGACCGACGCGCGCGGCACGATCTTCCAGGACACGGCGGACGTTCCTCTGACGGCGGCCACGCTGGCCACGGCCGGCACCATCAGCCCGGCTCAGTAGCGCACGCGGGGCCCAAGGCTTAGGGCTCAGGGGTGGGAATCAACCATCCCTGAGCCCTTGGTTCTTAAACCCTGCCTTGACGGCGTCCTCCACGTCGGCTACAACTCATACTTGCCCATGAGCAAGACGGCAGCTCGGCTGGCGCTTCTGTGTGCGGTCGTGGGCCTCGGCGCTTCCGTCGTGGCCGTCTACGTGCACTATCACCTTCTCTACGACCCGCTCTACACCAGTTTCTGCGACGTGAATGCGACGGTCAGTTGCACCGACGTCTATAAGAGCCGGTTCAGTACCGTATGGGGCATGCCGGTCGCCGTTTTCAGCGCAATCTGGTTCGTGCTGGCGGCGCTCCTCTCAATTGGCGGGCTGGTCGCTCGTCCAAGCGTGCGCGAGAGCATTCCCGGGTACCTCTTCACGCTGTCCACCTTTGCGCTGGCCGCCGCGCTCTATCTGGCGTACGTGTCGACCTTTATTCTGCAGACGTATTGTCCGGTCTGCCTCGTCATGGATGCCGCCGTGATTGGGCTGTTTGTGATCTCCGGCGCCGCGACTTCTTATCCTATGACCACTGTGCCCCGCCGTGCGCTCGGCGATCTGCGCGTGCTCGCCGCAAGCCCGCTGGCGGTCACCGTGACAGTGCTGTTTGCCGCCAGCGCCGCGTCCACGCTCGCGTTTTTTCCGCGTGAGGCGCCCGGTGAAGGGGCGGGTACCGCACCCGCGGTGAGCGCGGAACAGCAAAGCGAGCTCGAACGGTTCATGGCCACCGCGCCACGAATCCCGCTCATCGTCCCCAACGAGGGTGCGAAGGTCTTGATCGTCAAGTTCAACGACTTTCAGTGCCCGGCTTGCAGCCATTCGTACCTCGCCTACAAGCCGATCCTCGCGAAGTTCGAGGCTCAGTCGCCTGGCGCGGTCCGGATGGTCCTGATGGACTATCCGCTCAACACGACGTGCAATCCGGCCAGCTCGATGGTGCACCCTGCGGCCTGCGACGCCGCGGTCGCCGTCCGCCTGGCGCGGTCGCGCAATCGCGGCGAGGCGATGGAGGAGTGGCTCTACACGCACCAGCCCTCGATGACTGCGGCCTCGGTGCGCGAGGCCGCCCGGACCGTCGGGGGCGTCACCGATTTCGAAGAGAAGTACGCCTCGACGCTCGCGCTCGTCAGAAGCGACGTCGCGTTGGGCAATCAGCTCGGCATTCGGTCCACACCGACCTTCTTCATCAACGGCGTGAAGGTCGAAGGCGAGATGGCCCCTCAATACTTCGACCAGGCGATTGCCTACGAGCTCCAGAAGGCGACCACCAAGTAAGCTCCGTGAGCACTCCGGCGCTTGCGACGTTCGACCTCACTAAGGACTTCAGCATTGGCTTCTGGCGCAAACGACCCTATCGGGCGCTGGATCGACTGACCCTCGAGATCACCGCGGGCGAGGTCTTCGGCCTTCTCGGTCCAAACGGCGCCGGCAAGACCACGACGCTGAAGTTGCTGATGCAGCTGATCTTTCCGACCTCCGGCCGCGCCGAACTTCTCGGGCGGCCGCTTGGAGAGCTGAGCGTCAAGCGACGCATCGGCTACCTGCCCGAGAACCCGTACTTCTACGACTACCTCACCGCCGAAGAGCTCTTGACCTATTTCGCCGGGCTCTTCGGCTATACCGGTCGGGAGGGCCGCACGCGCGCCAGCCGGCTGCTCGACCAGGTCGGGATTGGCGCCGAGCGACGGCTACAGCTCCGCAAGTTCTCCAAGGGCATGCTGCAGCGGGTCGGCATCGCGCAGGCCATCATCAACGATCCCGAGCTCGTCATCTTCGACGAGCCGATGTCGGGTCTCGACCCGCTGGGACGCCGCGACGTACGGGCCCTCGTTCTGCAGCTTCGCGACCGTGGGTGTACCGTCCTTTTCAGCTCGCACGTGCTCGGCGACGCCGAGGCGCTGTGCAGCCGTGTGGCGATCCTCGCCCGCGGCCGGCTCATCGCCGACGGCAGCCTGAGCGACATGCTGGCGTTCAAAGCGCGCGGCTGGGAGCTCGTGGTCGCCGGCATTGACGAGCGGTCGGTGCCCGTGGCCGGATCGCGGGTGCGTCGCATCGTCCAGATCGGTTACGGCCGGTACGCGTTCGAGCTGCCGCTCGAGCCGCCCCCTGAGCAGCTGATGGCCGAGCTGACCGCGGCCGGCGCGCACCTGGTCTCGCTCAACCCGATTCGCGAGTCGCTCGAGGACTTTTTTATCGAGCATGTCACGGCGCCCGACGTGACGTCGATACGGCGCGAGGTGGCGGGGGAATCGCGGCCATGAAGGCGACCGCCCAGATTGCGATCAACGTGTTCCGCGAGTCGGTGCGCGATAAGGTGCTCTACAACCTGGTGCTGTTCGCCATCCTGCTCATCGGCGCGTCGTATCTGCTGGGCCAGCTCACCGCCGGACAGGATGTGAAGATCATCAAGGACCTCGGGTTGTCCGCCACGTCGCTGTTTGGGGTCTTTATCGCCGTGTTCATCGGCATCGGGCTGGTATCGAAGGAGGTCGAGCGCCGTAGCATCTACGCGTTGCTGCCGAAACCGATTTATCGTTATCAGCTGGTTCTCGGCAAGTATGTGGGCCTGCTGTTGACGCTGGCCATCAACGTGGCCGTGATGGCCGTGGCGCTTTATGCGGTGCTGCTGTATGTGTCCTCGGGCGTGCCGGAGATCGTGCGGCGTGGGTGGGACGCGCCGGCGCTCGACCCAGCCCTCCTCAAGGCGATCGGGCTCATCCTGGTCGAGCTGATGCTCATCACGGCCATCGCGCTCTTTTTCTCGACATTCTCCACGCCCATCCTCTCGGCCGCTTTCACCTTCGGACTCTTCATTGCCGGGCATTTCAGCGCCGATCTCAGGAACTTCGATCAGGTCGTCGACTCGCCCTCCGCCGTGCGCCTCGCGCGAGGGCTGTATTGGGTGCTGCCGAACCTTGCCCAGTTCGACGTGAAGGCACAGGTCGTTCACGGGCAGCCGGTCTCGCTGGGCTATATGGCCCTGGCGTCCGGCTACGCCGCGCTTTACATCGCGATGCTGCTGGCCGTGGCGATGTACGTGTTCTCGCGGCGTGATTTCAAGTAGTCCCAGTCAGTGATGCACGTGATGCTCAGATCTCTCGCTGGTGGGCTCGGGATTGCGGCCCTCGCCGGCGCGCTGCTCGCCGCTGCGATCCAGGTGCAGGCCCTGCGCGAGCGCACCTACCCGCCGCCGGTCGACCAGCAAGACGCGGTGTACCTGACGTCGGGAGCGGCCATTCGATGGCTGTCAGGCGCCTACAGCGCGGTGATGGCGGACGTCTATTGGATCCGCGCTATTCAGTACTACGGCGGCCTGAAGCGCCGGCTGAATCCTCGTCCGGACGCGTCGGCCTCGGCCGCGCCCGTTGCTCCCGGGCCCACGCCCTATAGCCAGCTCTACCCGATGCTCGACATCACCACGACACTGGATCCCCGATTCAACATTGCCTATCGGTTTGGTGCCGTCTTTCTGGCCGAGCCGCCCCCCTCCGGACCAGGGCGGCCAGACCTGGCGATCGGGCTGCTTGAGAAGGGCCTTCGTGAACGACCCGATAAGTGGGAGTACATGGAAGACATCGGGTTCGTGCACTACTGGTACCGCCGCGACTACGGCGCCGCCGCCGCCTCGTTTGACCGGGCCGCCGGCATGCCTGGCGCGCCGTGGTGGCTGCAATCGCTCGCGGCGACGACACTGGCGCAGGGGGGCGATCGCCGGTCGTCGCGCCTGATGTGGGAGGCCCTCCGCGATTCGGCTGACAACGACTGGCTGCGCCAGGATGCCGAGCGCAGACTCGCTCAGCTTCGCGCGCTCGATGACATCGATGTGCTGCAGGCGGCGGTCGGGCAGTGGGCCGCGCGCGGCGTGCCAGTCACCGACTGGCCCACGATCATTCGGGCGGGCGTCCTGGCGGGCACCCCTATCGATCCGAGCGGCACGCCCTACGAGCTGACCCGCGAAGGCCGCGTGCGGCTGTCGCCGGCGTCTCCGCTGTGGCCGCCGCCCGACGAGCCAGCCGCCATCGTGGTGCAGCCGCCTTCGTGATGGGCGTCTCCCCGGCCTTCTTCACTATCTTCTCAGCGGCCGTCGGCGCCGTCATCGGCAGCTTCCTGAACGTCTGCATCTACCGGCTGCCGCGCGGCACGTCAATCGTCTGGCCCGCCTCTGCATGTCCGAGCTGCCGGCGCCCGCTTTCCTGGTTCGAGAACATCCCCATCGTCAGCTATCTCGCCCTTGGCGGACGCTGCCGTACCTGCCGAGCCCGCATTTCGATTCGGTACCCCGTTGTCGAAGCGCTGACTGCCGCGATGTTTGCGCTCACTTGGTGGTACTACGGTCCCAGTCTGCTCCTTGCGTCGAGACTCATCTTCGGCTGCGCGCTCATCGTGCTGTTTGCCGTCGACCTCGAGCATCATCTGCTGCCCAACGTCATCACGCTTCCCGGCGTGGTCGTGGGGTTCGTCCTGAGCCTGGGCGGCGAGCCGGGATGGCTGGCCTCGCTCCTTGGCATTGCACTCGGAGCCGGTCTCCTGTACGGCGCGGCCGAGGCCTACTACCGGATCCGCCACGAGGAGGGGCTTGGCATGGGCGACGTGAAGATGATGGCGATGGTCGGGGCTTTCCTCGGCTGGAAGCTGACGCTCGTGACGTTGATGATGGCGTCGCTCAGCGGTTCGGTCGTTGGTGTCGCGATCATCGCGACCAGAAAAGGGGATCTCAAGTACGCGCTGCCGTTCGGGACGTTTCTCGCCGTCGGGGCGGCGGCGGCGGCGACCGTCGGGCCAGCAATTCTCGAGTGGTACGTGGGCCTGTTGCCATGACGGCTTCCGGCTACACGCTCCTCCCGTTTCTGGCGCTTGTCGTCGGCCTGGTGGCGATGCTCGTGTACGCACTGCTGCGCGTCGCCTCGGTCGCGCGGGATGCCCGGCGGCGCTCGCGCGAGGCTGGCGGCGAGACGGCCCTGCTCTCGGCGGCCCTGCAGGAGGCCGTCACCAAGCTCAAGACGCAGGAACGCGCGATGGCGGCGCGGGCGGATGCCTCCGAGCGGTTGAGCGGCGAGATCATCTCGAGCCTCACGGCGGGTCTGTTGGTGGTCGGGCTGAACGGAGAGGTCCGCATCCTCAATCCGGCCGGCCGGCGGATGCTCGAGGTGCTTGACGCGGCCCCGCTCGCGGCGTATCAGCGGTCGCCGCGCGAGGGCCCGCTCTTCGAAGTGATTGACGAGTGTCTCCGAGGTGGCGCGGCGATTGTGCGCCGCGAGGTGCGTCTGCCTGAGGTCGGCCGGGGCTTGTACGTCGGCGTGACGGTGTCGCCGCTGTTTGACGGCGAGGGCCAGCTGCACGGCGCCATCTGTCTCTTCAGCGATCTGACGTCCGTCAAGGACCTCGAGGAGCAGCTGCGCCTGAAGAACAGCCTCGCGACCCTGGGCGAGCTGACGGCCGGCATCGCGCACGAATTCAGAAACGGGCTGGCGACGATTGCCGGCTACGGCAAGCTGCTGGATCCGGCGGCGCTTCCGGATGCCTATCGGCCCTACGTTGAAGGCATTCGCACCGAAGCCGAGTCGCTCGGTCTGGTGGTGACGAATTTTCTGAGCTTCGCGCGGCCCGCCGAGTTCACGCGCTCGAGGGTCGAGTTGCGCGCGGTCTGCGAGCGCGCGGCCGAAGAGGTCCGCGTCGAGGCGCGCGCGCTTGGCGGCAGCGTCGAGGTGGTCGGCGAGTTCGGCGCCGTCCTTGGCGACGAGGTGCTGCTGCGGCAGGTGTTCAGCAACCTCCTGCGGAACGCCGTCGAGGCGTGCGCCGGGGCGGCGGTCTCGCCGAGCATCGTCATCTCTTCCGAGATCGACGGGGAACTGGGAGTCTCGCGCATCGCCGTCAACGACAACGGCCCTGGCATCGAGCCCTCAGCCCGCGAACGTGTGTTCCGTCCCTTCTTCACCTCAAAGCGGAACGGAACGGGTCTGGGGCTGGCCCTTGTCCAGAAAATTGTAGTATTTCACAACGGACGGGTCAGTGTCGGCGCGTCGCCGGCGGGCGGCGCCAGCCTGCAGGTGACGATGCCGACGGCGGGCTGAATGCCAGTATCGTTACGAGTGGTAACATTTTGCGGCCGATAGACCGCTCGAGCCGGGATGTTTTCTGGTACGTTAACTCGCTATCTACCTGTTACAGAATGAGTTATCATCATCGACTAGCGCCAAGCACGGTGCTGGCAGGGGCGTTGCTCACCGTCCACAACCAGCCTCAGAGATGAACGGGCTTATGAGTCGAATCAGTCGGAATCAGGCGGCGAGCGTCCGTGCGGAGCTCGCTGACGCTCGTGGGATGTCACTCATTGAGATGCTGGTGGTTCTTGCGATCATTGGCGTCCTTTCCGTCATAGCCGTTCCGATGACCGGCGGCGCCCTCGCGAGCTTCCGCATCAATGGCGATGCGCGGAGCGTGTCGAATCAGGCGGCCGTGGCCAAGATGCGGGCGGCGTCGGCCTTTAGCCGGACGCGGTTGTACGTGGACTTGAGTGCCGGTACGTTTTACGTCGAGACCTGGGACAGTGCGACCTCGAGCTGGACGATCGAGAGTGGGGTCACGGCGTTGTCGCCTGGCGTGTCATTTAGCTTCGGCCCCGTGACCACGGCACCGCCGAACACGCAGGGGACGATCGGCCAGGCCCCGCTGTGCACCGACAACATGGGAGCGACGATCGCCAACACGGCATGCGTCATGTTCAACTCGCGTGGCGTTCCGGTCGATTCGACCTTCGCGCCAACCTCGCTCGACGCGCTCTACCTGACCGACGGCACGGTGGTCCACGCGGTCACCGTGGCCGCGACCGGCATGATGCGGACATGGAGCACGCCGCCGGTGGCGACTCCCACCTGGGTGCGCAATTGATGGCAAAGCTCGCATCGGACCGTGGCACGACGCTCGTCGAGACGGTGATCGCGCTGGGCCTCCTGCTCGTCGTCTTGACGGGTCTGCTGTCGCTCGTCGCCCTGGCGACGGCGAACACCGAGAACCACGGCCACCTCGAAGCGCGCACGACCGAGTACGCACAGGACAAGATGGAACAGCTGATGGCGCTGGCGTACAGCGACACGGTGGGGGATACCACCGTGTTTCCCGCGGCGCTGACCGGTGGGACCGGCCTGGCCGTCGGTGGCGGCTCGAACACGTCTGCGCCGGTGGCCGGCTACGTCGACTGGCTGGCGCAGGACGGCACGCTGCTCGGTGGTGGCACCGCGCCGCCCGTGGAGTGGTTTTTCGAGCGCGTGTGGGAAGTCACCGCTCCGTCGGCAGGCATCAAGCAGATCACGGTGACCGCGACGGTGAAGGCGTCGGTGGGAAACGCGATTCTTCCCAGGTCCGCAGTGGTCGCGCTGAAGTCATCACAGTTCTGAGGGGTTGTGACTTACAGGCACGGAGAATCCGGCTTTTCGCTCATCGAGGTGATGGTGGCGATGACACTGCTCCTCGTGGTGTCGGCGATCGCCACGACGGCGCTGATGCAGATGACCAGTTCGCAGTCGACCATCTGGAACCGGACGCAGATGCACAGCGGTGTCCGCGGTGCGACCGAGCTCCTCCAGCAGGAGGTCGGGCAGGCCGGACGGCTCGGCCTCTCCGCGACCGTGTCGCTGACCGCTCCCGTCACCGCCTCCCCAACCTGCGATCCAGGGACGCCGACGTTGAACGCTGTCACCGTAGGGGTTGTCAGCCGGGATGCAAGCGGGACCGTGGTCACGTCCGTGAACGGGATCAATCCACTTACCGGCATATTCGCGGACCCTGCGGGACCCTCGTACATCCTGCTGACGACGATGGATGGAGACCAGCAAGAGTCTTTCAAGGTCGCCTCGGTGAATCCCGCGGGCTCGACGATTACGGCCTGTTTCACCAAGGACCACTTGGCCGGCACGGTCCTCCTGCCGCTCGGCTCCTTCGCCACGGGCATCATCCCGCCGACCGGCATGCTCAACGGGTCGACCGCCAGCGTGCTCAAGCTCTACGGTGATGTCAACGGTGACGGCAACATGGTGTACGTCGAGTACACGTGCGATCCCTTGGTGCCGGGGAGCCCGCCCACGAATACGCCACCGGGCACCGGCAATCTGTATCGCAACGTGATGCCATTTGACGCGACGAGCAAGCCGGCGGTGACGGGCGCCGAGGTCCTGCTGAGCAACGTCCTTCCCAATCCAGGGGGGACGCCCTGCTTCACCTACCAGGTGACGCCGCCGCTCATCGTGCAGGGGACGCCATTCACGTTCGTGCTCGACGTGGCGATTACGCTGACCGTGCAGACCGAGCAGATCGATCCCGTCACGCGCCAGTTCCAGACGGAAACCAAGGCGCTCTTGAACGTCTCGCCGCGCAACGTCTTTAACGCCTGGATGCTGGCGGGGATGAGCTACACGGATCGCATTCAGTCGACGCCGGCGAGCGTGACATCGCTGTTGCCCTGACCCTGGAGAGAAGTCATGCACACACAACACGAGCGCGGGATGGCCATGATTCTTGCGCTCTTCCTGATGACGGCGCTGTCGGCTCTGGGCGCATCGCTAATGTTCCTCTCGCAGACGGAAACCTACGCGAGCATGAACTACCGGATGATGTCGCAGGGGCGCTACGCCGCCGAGGCCGGCGTCCAGAAGGCCGCCAACTTTCTGTTTGACCCTAATCAGTACACGATTCCCAGGACCGGCGGCGGCGACGACCTGAGCAACTACAACCGGACTGTGTCGCCGGTGAGGTTAATTTCCAATAACCGGCCGGTCGTGTTGTCCTGGGATCCGGCGCAGTCCAACTATCCGTCCGGTGCCCTGACACCGAGTAGTGTGTCGGTCGTGACCGCGTTCAGCACGGCCGTGGATGGGCAGCTCGCAGCCGGCAACGCCGACGTGACCTACAGAGCGTTCGCCACGCTGTTATCGATGCAGGAGTTCGAGTCGTATGGGGGGGCGCCGAACGTCGTGCAGACGTGGCAGATCGTGGGAATCGGCGCCGTCGTGGGCCCCAGAAGCGCGACGGTGCAGGTGTCGAGTCTGGTTGAGACCCCGAAAGTGGCGGCAAACACATACGCGGCGTTTGCGACCGACAATGGTTGCGGTGCGCTCAGCTTTAACGGAAACATCAACATCGACAGCTACGATTCCACCGGCTTGGTGACCACGGCTCCTCCAGTACTGCTGGACGAAGGCGGTGACGTCGGCACCAACGGCAACCTGACGATCACCGGCGGCGCCGCGAGCGTCGAGGGCAATCTGTATACGCCCCGCTCCGGTGTGGGCACCTGCGCGGCGGGCGCCGTCACGGCCTTCACCGGTTCCAGTGCGACGGTGGGCGGCAGCATCTACCCGTTGCCTACGACGGTGACGTTTCCGACTCCACCGGTCCCCGCTCCCTCACTGCTGCCCGAGGTGACGATCACCGGCGGCAGTTTGATCGGTGCCTGCGCGTCGATGGGCTTGACGGTGCTCAACTGTGACGACACCGGCGCCGACGTCAGGATCATGGGCAACGGCCCGGGGACGTCCCTCTCGCTCCCGAGCGTGAGTCTCGCAGGTGGTGCGAAGATCGTCCTGGTTGCCGGGGATCCGCCCTCGGAGTTCAACTTCAACAGCATCGTGCTCGCCGGCAGTTCGTCGGTGGGCATCAGTGCGGCCAGTCCGGACCAAGGCGTGCTCGTGAAGGTGATCGGGCAGGACAACCTTGGTGCCCCCATTGCGACGCCGATCGACTTCGTGGGCGGCACCTTCGCGTCGGTGGTCGACTGCGCGACGTGCTCGAACTTCGACGCCTCGATGCTGCAGTTCATTTACAGCGGCACCGGCCAGGTCAGGCTGACCGGGAACAGCGGCGCAGCGGCGACCTTTTACGCGCCGAACGCGGACATCGAATTCGATGGCTCCGCGGCCTTGTATGGCTCGGTCGTGGGGAGGACCATCAGCAACATCGGCGGCGGCAGCATCTACTACGATCAGCGGCTGCAGCGCGACTTCTACGTGCCCGGCCATCCGATGGCCGGTACCTTTACGTGGACGCGCTTCTGACGCACTGACGGCTTGACGTCTGCAATCCATGCCTGCAGACTTCTCGGTTGTCGCGATCGTCGCCGCGTACAACGAAGCGGACATCATCGAACACGTCGTCTCCGACCTGATCGACCAGGGCATCCACGTCTACTTTCTCGACGACGGTTCTACCGATCGCACGGTTGCCATCGTCGAGCCGTACGTCGGCCGTGGTGTCCTCGCCATCGAACGCATCACGGGCTCGGCTGCCGATGGCGGACCGACAGGATTCGAGTGGGAGCGGATTCTGCTCAGAAAGACCCAGTTGGCCAGAGAGCTCGACGCCGACTGGTTCATCCATCACGACGCCGACGAGTTTCGAGAAAGCCCCTGGTCCCATCTTTCTTTGAAGGATGCGATTCGACGCGTTGACGCGCTGGGATGGAACGCCATCGACTTCGCGGGCCTCGACTTCTGGCCCGTTCACGACCGATTCCAAGCCGGCGACGATGTCCGTGACGCGTTCGCGTTCTATGTGGAGGCGGCGGCGTACGATCGCGTTCAGATCCGCTGCTGGAAGAAGACGGCCGACCTCGATCTGGTGTCGAGTGGTGGCCACGACGCGCGGTTCCATGGCCGCAAGGTCTTTCCCGTCAGGTTTATCCTGCGTCACTATCCGATTCGTGGACAAGCGCACGGCGAGCGCAAGATCTTCCACGAGCGGCGGGACAGATTTCTCGAGCGCGAGCGCGCCAGAGGCTGGCACGTGCAGTACGACGACCTGCGGGAAGGCGCCTCTTTCATCCGCGATCCAGCGACGCTGACGCGCTACGATCCTGACGCCCTGCGGATCGCGCTCACGCTGCGCCACCGCGGCGTCGAGCAACTGGAATCGTCGGTGGACGAACTCCGCTCCGTCGCGGAAGCCGGTCGCCGGGAGCTCGCGCGGAATCAGGAGGAGCTCGCCAGAACGCGCGCTGAAGTCGACAGGCGAACGGCGGAATTGGTCCAGGCGTCGGCCGAGAACACTCGACTCGGTCGCGCGTCCGATGAGCAGGCGGCCGAAATCGCCCGCTGGCGGAGCACGGTCGAGGACCTGACGCGCCGGCTCGACGCCTTCGAGCGATCGCTCAGCTGGCGCTGGACCCGACCGGCTCGCGCGGTGTATCGCATGTTGAAGAGGTGGTTCCATAACCTGTAGTGTCCGCCTTTTAGGCGGACCTCCAGGTCCGGCTGAAGCCGGACACTACGGTGATGAAACCGGTTCAAGGGATCATGATGCCGCGTGAGGTGTATCTGGTGCTCATCGAGTTTGGGCAACGGCATGAACAGGCCGCGCTGGAGCTTCTGATCCCGATGCTGCGCCGGGTCTTCCCTTGGGCGACTGTGCGCGGCGCGGTCGTCGATAACGCGCTCGCCGCGGACGCCGAGGTCAAGATCGATCAGGAGATCGATCGGCTGAGCGGCGACAACGCGCTGCACGAGTTCTCTGGTTGGGATCGTGGACTCTCATGGGTGGAACAGCGCTACGCGCCCGCGCCAGACGCCATCGTGGTCCTGGCCAACGACACCGTCGCGCGGGCGGACAAGCGCGACCGCGTGCGCGACCTGCCGGCCGATCGCGCGGCGGCCGCGTCTGAGGGCGCGCTGGTTGGGTGGGTGGACGAGTATCCGCGCCCGGTTGATCTGTTTGGACTTCGACTGCGACAGTGGGTGGACACCAGCCTGGTGGTCGCCGAGCAGCGAACGCTGACCGCGCTCGGACCGCTCGCCCGCAGCCTTGCTGACGACGAGATCTTTGCCGACGACTGGCGCCGCATCTTTCGCGAACCGTCACCGCTCAGCGAGAACTACCGCGCCTACCTCAGGAGCTATTTTTGTGGCGAGCCGGGCGACGGCGAGTTCGAACATCGGTGGTACGGGCAGGAACCGCTGACCGAGATCAACGTCGAGGCCTTCAAGATGAAGCTGCGGTGCGTCTTTTGCGAACATCTACTGAGCGCGCGCGCGCGTGCGCGCGGCATCCCGCTCGTCGACATCCGGCCGATGCCGCTCGCGATCGATCCGCTGACAGAGCGCCTGCGGCCATGCCGAGCCGAGGACATGTGAATCCGAGGCGAGGTATCAGCGTCAGTAGAAGAATGATTGCGCCTGCGGCCACGCTGAGCCGAGGACATGCGAATCCGAGGCGAGGTGTCAGCGTCAGTTCGCGCTGGGGGTGGGGCCCCAGCGCTAAGTAAATAATGATGAAGCGCATGACTGAGACGCCCAGAGTGTCGGTGATCATTCCCTGTTACAACCTCGGCCGCTACCTCGACGAGGCGGTCGCGAGCGTGCTCGCACAGACCTATCAGGACTTCGAGATCGTCATCGTCGACGATGGCTCGACCGACACGGCGACGGTGTCGCTGCTAGCGGACTATCGACGTCCCAAGACCCGTGTGATGCACACCGCTCACGGCGGTGTGTCCGCGGCGCGAAATGTGGCGATCGCCAACGCAGCCGGCGCGTATCTCTGCGCGCTCGACGCGGACGATCGTCTCGAGCCGAGCTACTTCGAGAAGGCGGTGCCGGTGCTCGACGCCGACCCTGCGCTCGCGTTTGTGTCCTGCTGGCTCCGCGCCTTTGGCGACGAGGAGTGGGAGTGGAAGCCGGAGGGCTGCGACCTGCCGTCGCTCTTGTGGGAGGACACGGTGCTGACGGCGTCGCTCGTCCGTCGGGAGGCCGTCGTGGCGGCCGGTGGATACGACGAGCAGATGCCGATCCAGGGGCTTGAGGATTGGGATCTCTGGCTGACGCTGGTCGAACGCGGATATCGAGGCACGATTCTTCCTGAGGTGCTGTTCAACTATCGGCGGCGGGCGGGCTCGCTGAGCACGGTGTCCTGGATGGGTGCCGGGCACGTGCCGCTGACGAGCTATCGCGTCGCCAAGCACGCCGACGCGTACCGTGCGCACCTGGTCGACGTGCTGCTGCATCAGGACGAGGAGACAGCAGCGGTACTGCGGAAGAACGACGAAATCGAACGGTATCTCGCATCAGAATTGGAGCCCGCCGTGGCGTCGCAGCGCGAGGAATTGGCTGGCCTGCGTTTGCGGCTGGCGTCGATCGAATCGAAGACCCAATGTAGTGTCCGGCTTCAGCCGGACCTGGACTTGGCTCGCCAGGCAGCGGAGCGCCTTCGCGATGTGGAAGCCGCTTTGCGCGCCACCGCGGCTGAGGTGGAGGCGCTGCGGACATCAATGAGCTGGCGCATTACCCGGCCGCTTCGGGATGTCTATGGCCGGTGGCTTCGGTGGCGGGGATCTGAATGACGGTACCCCGCGTCGCGGCCATCGTCACCTGCCACAACCTCGGCCGGTCGCTCGTCGAGGCGGTCGAAAGCGTGGAGCGCCAGACTCGTCCCGCCGCGGAGATCGTCGTCGTCGACGATGCGTCCACCGACATCTACACGCGACAAGTGTTGATCCAGCTCGAAACCAACGGCACGCGGGTTGTCCACGCCGGCGGCCGCGGCGCTTCGGCGGCTCGCAATCTCGGCGCGCGACTCACGTCGGCCGAGTATCTCGTGTGGCTGGACGGAGACGACGTTCTCGATCCCAGCTACTTCGACGCGGCGGGAGCACGTCTCGATGCGGACGCCGGTCTTGATTACGTCTCGTGCGCGATGCGTGCGTTCGGGGCTGCGCATTATGTGTGGACGCCGTCCCCGCCGACATTTGTCGAGGCGATCTCGACCGGTGGCGTGCCGCACGCGTCGACCGTCGTGCGGCGACGGCTGTGGGAGGAAATCGGCGGATTCGACGAGGACCTGCCAACCTTCGAGCTGCTGGACTTCTGGGCGTCTGCGATGGAGCGCGGCTTTCGGGGCATCGTACTCGACGAGCCGCTCCTCAACTACCGCGTCCGCCCCGGATCGGGCTACCGACGTTCGATTCAACCGGCAACGTACCTCTCTCGCCTTCGACACTTCTACGCGAAACACCGCTCGGCCGTCGAGCATCACGGGTTGGACCTGATCCAACGGAAGGAGGCCTTCCTCCAGAGCCAGCGGGAGTACCACCGGACGATCGAATCCAAAGCGGCGTCACTCGACGGAGAGCTCGCACGGCTCCGACAGGAAATCTCGGAAACAACGCGGGCACTCGAGTCGCGAGGATTGTCGCGGGTCGATTGGGGAGACTTGCGGCGAGTCGAGCCGCTCAGCCAGTATTGGGGTTGGGATCGGGGAAAGCCCGTCGACCGGCATTACATCGATGGGTTCCTGGAGGCGCACCGGGCCGACGTCCGAGGGCGGGTCCTCGAAGTCCGGGACCGCGTCTACACGTTACGCTTCGGTGGAGACGCGGTCACGTCGAGTGACGTGCTCGACATCGATTCGGCCAACAGCCAGGCGACCATCGTCGCCGACCTGCGCCACGCGGACGCGATCCCCACGGCCACCTACGATTGCGTCATCCTCACGCAGACCCTGCAGTTGATCGATGACATCCCCGCTGCGCTTGCAGAGTGCGCACGGATCCTCCGGCCCGGCGGCGTGCTGCTGGCGACGGCGCCGAGCGTCATCAGACTGGACGACGAGGGTGGTCTGGACGGTGACTTCTGGCGTGTGACGGAAGCGTCGGCCCGGAAGCTCTTCGCCGACGTGTTTCCGCTCGATGCCTTCGAGGTGACGGCCTACGGCAACGTCATGGCGTGTGCCGCGTTTCTGTACGGGCTGTCGGTCGAAGAGATGGCGCCGGCCGATCTCGACCGCAAGGATCCAAACTTTCCGCTCGTCATTGCCGTTCGCGCCGTGAGGCCGGCCGACTTGAAACCCGACGTCCTGAAACCCGACGTCCTGAAATCTGACATCCTGAAATCTGACATCCTGAAATCTGACATCTCTCGATCTGATGTAGTGTCCGGCTTCAGCCGGACCTTTGAGGGGGAGCGCCATCCCGCGGCCATCCTCGCCTACCATCGCGTGGCCGAGCTCACCCCAGACTCCCACGCGTTGTGCACGCCACCGACCGAGTTCCGCGAGCAGATGGCGTATCTGCGCGCCAACTTCTCGCCGATCGGCCTGGAGGATCTGGTGCAGGCCGCCGCATCGGGACGGATACCGGAAGGCGCGGTGGCCGTCACGCTCGACGATGGCTATCTGGACGCGCTGACCGCCGCATCACCGACCCTCGTCGATCTCGGCATGCCCGCGACCTTCTTCATCAATACGGATCGTCTGAACGAGGAGCACGAGCGCGGGTGGGATGTCCTCGAGCGCATCTTCCTGTCCGAAGCAAGGCTTCCGTCCGTGTTGGCCATGGATGTCGCTGGACAGCACATACAAAGCCCGACGGCGACGGCCGCCGAGCGTGCCGGCGCGCTGGCCCTCCTCAATCAACTTGCGTGGCCGCTCGACGCGGGCGCACGCCTGGCTCTCGTCGACTCGGTGCTGACGTGGAGCGGTGTCGACCGCGCGTCGCGCGCGACTCACAGGGTCTTGACTGGGGACGAGATCCGCACGCTCGCGGCCCGGCCCGGTCACACCATCGGCGCCCACTCGGTGCATCACCTCGCCCTGACCACGCAGCCCTCCGGCATCAAGCGCCGGGAGGTCGTCGAGAACAAGATGGCGCTCGAAGGCCTGATCGGGCGGCCAATCCACCTCTTCGCTTACCCGTACAGCGAGTTCGACGCTGAGACCCTGGCGGTTGTCCGAGAGGCAGGCTTTCGAGCAGCCTTGACCGTCGAAGCCGGCCTCGTCACGGCCGGCGCGAATCGCTTCCTTCTGCCGCGCTTCGAGGTGACGCCTCGTCACCACGGCGCCTTCCGGGAGTTCATGCACGCGATCGTGGCACCGTCGGGCCAGCCGGCGCCTGCGTAGCGACACGTAATCGTAAGAGGAGTGTTGGCCGATAATTCGACCAATCATGAACACCACGTCCATCGACCCCCTCACACTCACGGCGCCACAACAACCGACATCAACGTGTCGGCGCCGCTTTGCTGTGTCTGGCATCTTCATCCTGTTGTTCACCGGTGTCCTGTTCACGCCCACCGCGGCTGTCGCGGACAGCGTCGTGCTGAAGAACGGCGACACCTTGACAGGACAGCTCGTCTCGGGAACCGGATCAGATCTCGTGATCAACAGCGCTCTGGCCGGGCGTGTCTCGGTGAAGTGGACCTCCATCGCGCAGGTGACCTCGACAACGCGGCTTCGCGCCACGCTGACCGACGGCCGGACGATCGATGGGACGCTCGCCCTGGCGAACGGACGCGTCACGATGCAACCCTCTGGCGGTGGCGCGCCGGTGGCCATCGAGTTGGCGAGTCTTCAAGGGATCGGCCCCGAATCGTCGAGCAACCCGGCGTGGAATGGCGCCATGAACGTCGGCTCGAATGTCAGTCGCGGGAATTCGGAAACATCCACGCTGGTGGTCTACAGTACGGCGACGCGCAAGGGCCCGCGCGACCGGTTGGGGCTATCGGGATCGTTTCTGCGATCGACTGACGGCGTCGGTGCCGATGCGATCACCACCGCACGATCGGCACGTGGCGCGGCCCGGT
>MELA01000057.1:0-3626 GCA_001767495.1 Acidobacteria bacterium RIFCSPLOWO2_12_FULL_65_11
AAGGTCCTGCTGATTCCCTGATTGGTCCCGCGTGAGCTGGGGCGGACTGGGGTCAAGAGTCTCGCCGATCGGCGGTGACGGCGGATACGTGCGAGCGTCGCACATAACCTCGGATTTCCGGCAATTGGCAGGACTCCGTCGCATGGGCGTCGCACATAACCGGACAGGGGACGGCTTCCGCGGTTCTGCTAAAATCGCCGACACTCTGGTATTTGCGGCGACCAAGCGCGGTCCGGCGCTGGCGCGTTACGGATCGTCGAGAGATGTCGACAAGTAGGCGGATTTCATATAAGAAGGAATCGACAAGACTCATGACGAGTACAACATTGAATCCAAACAAGGCACTCTGGGAAAAGGGCGACTTTACTCGGATCGCCGAGACCATGCGCGAAAGCGGCGCAGCGCTCGTGCAACGTATCGGCGTTCGTAAAGGGCTCAGGGTGTTGGATCTCGGATGCGGTGACGGCACCACCGCGTTGCCGGCGGCGACACTGGGAGCCGACGTCCTGGGCGTCGACATCGCGCGGAATCTCGTCGACGCCGGAAACAGACGGGCCGCGGCTCAGGGTCTTGCCAACTGCAGATTCGCCGAAGGCGACGCGTGTAATCTGGACGCGCTGTCGGATCAGGCGTTCGACGTCGTTCTCAGCGTCTTTGGTGCGATGTTCGCGCCCAAGCCATTCGAGGTCGCTAAGGAAATGGTGCGTGTTACGAGACTTGGCGGTCGAATTGTAATGGGCAACTGGATTCCAAACGATCCGACGCTCGTGGCGCAGATCTTGAAGATCAGCTCGAGCTACACGCCGCCACCGCCGGATGGGTTCGTCAGCCCCATGACATGGGGCGTGGAGAACAATGTGATCGAGCGATTCACCGCTGCTGGAGTGTCCGTGCAGCAGATCTCCTTCGCGCGCGACACCTTCACATTTAACTTCCCGGGCACACCGGCGGCGTTTGTCGGTGAATTCAGGAAGTACTACGGGCCGACCATGAATGCATTCGACGCTGCGGAGAATAATGGCCGGGCGGCTGACCTCCAGAGACAACTCGAGGACCTGTTCACGAGCCAAAACACAAGTATGGATGGCACGTCCATTCCGGCAACCTTCTTGCGCGTGACGGTGGCTCTCTGAATAGGTGCAAGAGTCTGGCGTGCGTCCGCCTAACACGCGTTGCACCAGACGGCCGCTGGTTGCAATCGTGAGCGGCCGCTGGTGAACGCTGGCCGTTGGGCCGACGAGACTGAACTTTGCCGTCGAGATCAACTGCCGTAAACTACACCCATGAATCTGCTTGACCGAATCGCCGTCGACCCCGACATCCGGTTCGGAAAGCCCTGCGTACGAGGCACGCGCATTTCGGTCGGCGACGTCCTCGGGTACTTAGCTGGAGGCATGTCAGAGGCCCAGATCCTGGCCGGTTTTCCGCAACTGACCAGCGACGATGTGCGGGCCTGTCTTGCCTATGCAGCCGAGCGCGAGCGCCGCACTGTGACTACGCCAGCCGCCTGAGATGGCCCGGCTCTTCTTCGATGAGCCACTATCGGAAGAGTTGTGTGAGTCCGTGGCGGATATTTTCCCAGGTTCGCTGCATGTCCGACTCCTCGGGCACGGTGGCGCTTCGGATACGGCGGTCTGGGAATTGGCGCGAACGCATGGGTGCTTACTCGTCAGTAAGGACGAAGATTTTCACCGATTATCAGTCTTGCGCGGCGCACCACCGAAATTTATGTGGATCCGACTTGGCAACTGCAGCACTCGCGATGTCGACCAGCTCTTGCGGTTGCGTCGCGACGACATCGTCACATTCGACGAACAAGACGAAGCGACGGTCCTCGAATTACTCTGAGAATATCCGGCGGCCCAACAGGCCGCTGGAGCCGACGCGCGCAGTCCGTGCTAACCTGTCGCCGCGGCGCGCGGCTCAGCGCCGGCGTTGGGCTGACGAACGAGAGAACATCACCTCAAGCGACTCTTCCAGTATCCAGGCTTCCGACGATCGTGGGCGACGGCAAGAATTCTGAGGTGGCTGGCTGTTGCGAGGTAGACGACGTGGAACGGCAAGCGGCTTACCGGTAGGCGTCGCACTTGAAGATCGGCGGGTACACGGGGCACTGGGGAGCCGGAGCGAGGAAATTCTAGAATCTGGGCACTGGCCGTATCAACGGCATCGAAGAACTCGAGACCGAGATGTTCTCGACGAGTCTCGTACCGACGGCCGGCGAGACGGTACTCACTATCCGCCTCCTCCTCAAAGCGAACGCGCGGGTTCACTGCTTCCGCAGCTCAGCTTCGGCTCGGCGTCGGACGTCTTCCCAAGGCACACCGGCCGATTCCCCGCCGATCACGCGGCGGGCGCGCTTCTCGATTTCAGCGGCCCACGCCGCTTCAACTTCGGCGGGGTTCTCAGCGGCGGCATCATCGAGGCTGGCCAGCAGCTCAGCCGCCACGTCCGCTCGCTCGTTGACCGGAAGGGTCAAGGCCTCTCGAAGCACCTCTTGCGCTCGGTCCGTCATGCGCGCATTCTATACCTCAACACGGCAGCCCAACATGGCTTACTGAGAAACTCGGTGGTCGAGCAACAAGGTCACCGACTACTTAAGATTGCGTGTGAACGTGTTAACGGAGTGAAGAGTACAGACCACATCCACGTAGGCGGTCTGGCGGCAGGGCGGCGACGATCTTGACGCGGCCGCAGTCGAGACCAGCACCGTTGGAAAGACAATCGGCAGGTCGTTCGAGTCGGGGGACGTTCGGGCTTCGGAACGGTTCGCGGATCACCTCCGTGGATGGGGTGTCAGCCAGCCCGATTGCGAACACACAGTAGCTTACTGATCGGGGTCCTGCAGATCCGAGAGACAACCTGCGGCCACCAGTGCAAGGGTCACGCGCAATCGAGAACCAGGTTGCAGCATGGGGTCGATGCCTCCAATGCCGTGTCGGTCTGAGCTTCTGGCTTCGGTATTATTCCTGCATCGGTCGCGGTGTGCAAGAGAGAGAGTTTCTCCGGGCATGGGTGATCGCTCGATCATGTGGGGTTGCAGCCGACGGCGGCCGGTGAAATCGTGAGCCGCCGCGGCTGAAGCCTGTCTAGCCGGAATTGAAACAAGCTCTCAGCTGATCACGCGGCAGACAGTTTGGCGACACGTAGCTTCTTGCGGCGTCGTTCTACGTGCCAAAGGTCGTGTTGGACCTGCTGGTTCAGCCAACTCTCGGCCGTCGTGCCGAAGGCGAGCGACAAACGTACAGCCATCTCGGGGCTGATTCCGGCGCGGCCATTCAAGATACCCGACAAGGTCTTGCGGCTGACGCCCAGCGCGCGGGCGGCTTGGGTGACGGTCAGTCCCAGGGGCTTCAAACAGAGTGCTCGGAGCACTTCGCCAGGGTGCGGCGGGTTGTACATCTTCATCGGTCACCCTCAGTGATGATCTTCGTAATCCACGCGCTCGGCATCTTTCCCCGCGAATCCGAGTGTCACCCGCCAGTTCCCGCTGACTTTGACCGCCCAGGTGCCCTTCCGCGAACCGTTCACAATCCTAATGCCTTTCGGAAACTCGCAAGCGCGCACAAACGGCCAGAAATATGCGGTGGACGCGAACCTTCGAGCGCCGCGACGCCAGCGAAAGA
>MELA01000057.1:3637-21217 GCA_001767495.1 Acidobacteria bacterium RIFCSPLOWO2_12_FULL_65_11
TGCCCATGTCCCGGAGCCCGCGGTTTCCAGCGGCGTCGAGCGGTTCGCGGAACCGCATGTTTCTGGCCTATTTCTGACCATCGAATTTCCGAAAGGCATTAGCGTTAGACCGGCGTAAACAACACAAACCGCATTCATTGGCGCAATGCCATAATCTGGCTATGATCTGGCTAGATGCCGTTCGATATCATCTTGGCGCCAGGTGCCTCGGCCGCCGTCAAGGGCCTCGCCGTACCGGTTCGAACGGGAGTGACTGACGCGATCAAGCAACATCTCACACATGAACCCAAGAAGGTCAGCAAGAGTCGCATCAAGCGCCTGAGGGGGCTGAGTCAGCCTCAATATCGGCTCCGAGTGGGCGACATCAGGGTGTTCTATGACGTTACAGAAGCGCAAGTCGAAGTCCTCGCGATCGTCACCAAAGCGGAGGCTGACGCGTGGCTCAAGGAGTACGGGACGCGAGCCCCGGATGCCGAGGGCGGTGGCCCTGGCGGAGATGAAGGATGATCTCTCGAAGTACCTGCGTCTGGCTGCCGACGAAGAGATCGTGATCACCCGGCACGGCCGGCCCGCGGGCCTTCTGGTCGGATTCGCCTCAGAGGACGACTGGTTCGAGTATCGTCTCGAGCATCATCCGGAATTCCTCAGGCGTATCGCCGAAGCCCGCGCGGCCATTCGAGACGGGCGTGGAATTCGACTTGAAGACGTCGGATAACCGGAGCAACCCTTGGTAAGGAGTTCGAAATCGTTGCGGAAGCTCCCACGACCCGCCAGGGCACAGTCTATGTCAAGGTCGGATTCGCGCACCCGGTGGCTGGTCGCATCGGCGTTGCTGTCAATCGGCCTCGTGAGCTGCGGTACCGACAACTCCCAGGCCCCCGGAAGTCAGCAGGCCACTGACACAAACCGGTGGAGCTACCATGACTGGCCCACAGGCCCTTACCGGGTCGTCGAGGGCTGGCCCAAGCCCCTTCCAAACGATCGCCACTCCCACGACAGGTGGACCTGGGGGTCGTTCGGTGGGGTCTACGCGGAAAGTCCCGACCGGATCTGGATCGCGATGCGCGGTGAGCTCCCGCTTCCGGAAGGCGCTGCGCCGTGGACACCGTATGCCGCGCTCAATCCCTCTCGAGGGAACGCCACGGGCAACGGGGACGGGATCTCAGCGACCTGTGAGCCGGTCCCGAAGCGGGGATGGGAGCGGCGGTTCGAACACTCGATCCTGATCGTGGACGGCGAAGGCAACCTTGTGGACGAATGGCCGCATCTCGACGAACTGTTCCGCAAGCTTCCCTGTGGCCGAGGGCCGCATCAGATCAAGATCAGCCCCTACGACCCCGAGAAGCACGTCTGGATCATCGACGACCAGCTTCACATGATCTACCGGTTCACCTACGACGGGAAGCTGGTGCACAGTAAGGGGCAGCTCGGAGTGCGGGGCCGGGGTCCGAACACCTTCGACCGCCCGACCGACATCGCCTGGCTGCCGGACGGAACGTACTTCATTACCGACGGCTACGGTGGCACGCGGGTCGCCAAGTACGACGCGAAGGACAACTTCATCATGGACTGGGGGCGGCCGCCCTCCGATCCACAGAACCCTGGCCCGAGCGAATTCAACACGCCTCACAGCATCGCGATCGGCGCGGACCGCCGGCTGTACGTTGTCGACCGCGGGCATCAGCGGATGCAGGTCTTCGACGAGAACGGAACGTTCCTGGACATGTGGCCCCTCCGTTCACCGCACTGGCCGAACAGCCAGGGCACGCTCATGGTCAATCACTTCATCGACCAGAACGGCAACATCTGGGTCGGCGACGCCCCGACCAGTCGCATCATCAAGTTCGATTTGCAGGGCAACTACCTGTACAGCTGGGGCGCTCCGGGTCCGCAGCCGGGCCGGCTTGGCTGCTCGCATGGCATCACGACGGACCAGATCGGAAACTTATACCTTGCCGACTGCTTCGCCGGGCGCGTACAGAAGTTCGAGCCGATTCCTGGCGCCGATCCGCAGAAGTTGGTGGGGCAGATCCTGCGGACCTGGGACACCTGGAGGCGCAACTAGCCCGTCAGCCGGTCATGATGGCCGTAACCGTTGTGCGGTACGCGACCTCTTCATACGCCTCCCGCATGCGTTCGATCGGAACCACCATGGTCGCGAGCGCCTTGGCGTTGTACTGCCCCTTGTCGAGCAGCTCCACGAAGCGTGGAATGTCGCGCATGGGATTCGCCCCGCCGGCCTGACCCGAATGATGCGTACGGCCGCCGATGGTGAACATCACCGCCGGCAGCGACAGCGTCCCCCGGGTCAGGCTCGTCGTCACGATGTGGCCGCCCGGAGCGGTCATCTCGTAGGCCTGCCGCAACGGAAGCACGCCGGTCGGATCGGGGCCCGCTTCGAGCTTCGGCGGGACAGTCGCCGCCCCCGCGGCTTCGACCACGAAGTCCGCGCCGGCGCCACCGGGCCGGCTGCCGCCTGGATTGCGTCCGCCGGCCCAGAGGCGATCGTTTGGTCCGCTCGTCAGCACGCGGACCCGCTCGACCAGCTGCTCGCCTTCGACATTGGGGTCGAGCAGGTGCGTGGCGCCCACCTTCATCGCCAGCTCACGCCGGACGCGAATCGGATCGATCGCGATGATCGTGGACGCGCCGGCGATCCTGGCGCCCTGTACGGCACTCAGTCCGAGCGGACCGCAACCGACCACCGCCACGGTTGCACCGGGTCCGATTGAGGCCAGCACCTGTGAGGTCGTGGCGCCGAGTCCCGCGACGCTGACACAGCTGCAGACCATACCAAGATCAACGGCGTCTGCTTTCGTGAAGACCGGCACCACCCACTCCTCAAACGTCACCATCAACTCGGCAAGGCCGCCAATATGGGAGTTGGCATAGACCGGGGTCCCGTCGCGCATGTCGGCGATGGGCACCAGATCGCCCGGCCCCTGGCGGCCGAGGAACTGACACAGGTCCGCGCGCCCGCGCAGGCACTGATAGCAGGAACCGCATTGCGGCGTGCCGGAGACGCACACGCGATCGCCGACCTGCACGCGGCGCACCTCAGGGCCGACCGCTTCGACAACGCCGACGCCGCCGTGGCCTTGAATGAGCGCCATGTCCTGGAGTCGCGGCACGCCTGCTGGGGGCGCTGGTGGGGCCGCCGGGGGCTGCCCAGTGTTGGGAGGCGCGCCAAGGTTCGGCTGAATGCCGAGCACAGCGCCCACGTTCGAGTAGCAGAGATTGGTCGCTTCCGTTCGAACGACCACCTGGCGCCCGCCGATTGAACGCAGCGTCAGGTCCTGCAGCGTCGTGCGTCCAGGGCCGGCACCACGGGACACCCACCCGCGAAATCGTCGCGAAGGCGCGGCGGCCCGCGATTGCGCGCCTGCCGTTCCGCCTTGCGCCACGAGCGCACCCGCCCCCGCCGCGGCTGCCGCTGCGCCCTTCTTCAACAAACCCCTACGCGAAAGAACCTTCTCGTTCATGACAATCCCTCCAAAGAGCGCCGTGGCCACAGAACAGGACCCGGCCTACTTCGCTAGCGCGGCGCCGCTGGCGCCTGGCGGTTGCAACTCAAGGCGCGCGACGCGTGGCGCCCAGTCGGTGAGGCCGTCGCGCTCGAACGCCGTGAGGTGATCGAACCCGCTCGGCGCGCACTCGAAGGTGTGGACGACACGGCCCGGCTCGAACGCATGCTCGGCGCGATAGACGACGCGCATCTGGCGCGTGTGCGCGAACTGTTCGAGGCAGAAGAGCGCCGCGTCGGTCGTCAGCCCGACGATCGGCACCTTGTCCTCCCGCCAGCGGAGGTCGAGGTCCTTGAACCAGAGGCCGGTGACATCACCCGCGATGGCCTGGGTCGCAAGCCCCAGCCGTCTGGCTTGCTCGGCAAAGGCGACGCTGTCGCGGTAGCGCTCGTCGTAAATCGCTTTGTACAAAGGTCTGCGCACCGGCGCTTCCGGCGCATGGGCCGGGGCGGCAGCACCGGAGTCAATGCCGATGCCGGTGACGACAACGGCTGCCGCGCCGGTTTGAATGAATTCCCTGCGGTTGACCATGCGGCAAATCATAGACCGATTGGAGGCAATCGAAAAGCGTTGGATGTGACGCAGCTGAGATGGCGAGTGGTCGAGCCGGTGCACCGGCACTCAGCCGACATCAGCCGACAATCCGCTTGCGCTGTCGTTGGGCAAGTGAGAGTATCGCGGCATCTCCTTGGCCTCTTCTTACGATGGAGGTGCAGTATGCGAGCGAAATTCGGTGTTTCCGCAGCGGTGCTTGGATGGCTCGTCCTCGTCGTGCCGGTTGTCGCCCATCACTCCTTTGCGGCGCAATTCGACCAGACCAAACCGGTCACGCTCAGGGGTACGGTCACGAAAGTGGAGTTTCGCAATCCCCACATCTGGGTGTACCTCGACGTCAAGGGCGAGGACGGCAATGTGACGACGCCCTGGCAGTGCGAAGGTGGCGCACCCAACGCCCTGACCAGGCAGGGGTGGAGCCGACACTCGCTTCCGGCTGGTACCGAGGTCATCGTCGAAGGCTTCAAGGCCAGAGACGGGACCAACACCTGCAACGTCAGGGCCTGGCGGACGCTAGATGGAAAAACCGTCTTTGCCGGGACGGCCGACAGTCCCGGTGCACCGCCCGCACGCGGCAACCCGTAACCCGTTTCCGTGAATTGCCGATTGTTGATTGGTGATTGCTGATTTCGATCAGCTTCGTGGCGCAGGAGGTTTCGCTATGAGAACTCGTTATCTTGCCGCATTTGTCACCGCGGCCGTCGTCGCACTGGTGCCGCTCGCCACATCGCTCGGCGCCGGTCAGAACCCACCACCCGCCGCGCCGGCCGCCGGCCAAGGCGGACGGGGCGCCGTGGTGAATGACGGCACGCCGGTGCCGCGCACACCGGACGGCCGGGCGGACCTGTCTGGCGTCTGGAACAAGCGGCTCGTCCAGAACACGGCCGCCGCGGCCCAGCCGCTCCCGTTCACGGCTGAGGGCCTCAACGCGTTCAACGACGTCTGGAATCACATCGACCCGACCAGCAAGTGCATCCTTCCCGGCGTGCCGCGGGTCAACACGTCACCGTATCCATTCCAGATCGTTCAACTGCCGGACAAGGTGATCTTTCTCTACGAGTACATGCACAACTTCCGCGTGATCTACACCGACGGCCGCGCGCACAATAAGAACTGGGAGCCCACGCTCCTCGGCGACTCGGTCGGCCGGTGGGACGGCGACACGCTCGTCATCAACACGGTGAATCTGACCGATCGGACGTGGCTCGACGATCATGGCAACCGGCACAGCGACGCGCTACACGTCATCGAACGGTGGCGCCGCGTGAGCGCGAATCAGTTGTCGTACGAAGAGACCATCGACGATCCGAAGTTCTACACCAAGCCGTGGACCGTCGGCTGGCTCATGCCGCTCGCGCCCAAGGACTGGGTGATCATGGAATACGCGTGCACCGACAACAACAAGGACATGACCGACGGTCACCTGCAGAACGGGCCGCTCAACGGATCGCTCAGAGACGGCACCGCGGTGGCGCCGGCGCCGCCCGCGCGGGGCGCTGCGCCCGCGGCCGCTCCTGCTCCGAGACCGTAACGCGCGGCGGTGGCGGGGGTTCTCGGTTTTTTTCAGTGGCTCGAGGCGACTGAGCTCGGCACGGCGCTCCGCGAGTCCACGCTGATGTTCCCCCTCGTCGAGGGGACGCACCTGCTGGCGCTCGGCGTGGCCTATCACGTGACGATTCATCGCCGGCTGCCCGAGTGGGACCGCGATCCGGTTCCGCCGGCCAGGGCCCGGCTGGCAGGGCTGCTGTCGCTGCTGTTCTGGGCGATCGTGATTACCGCAGGACGAACCACGGCGTACACCATGAAGTGAATGTCCCTATTCCCCTTCTTCGAGTGGTGCGACAACACCGCGATCAGTGCGTGGATCCGCGATACGACATGGTCGTTCCCCGTCATCGAGACGTTTCACATCCTGGCGCTCACGCTGCTCTACGGGACGATTCTGATCGTCGACCTGCGCCTCTTGGGGATGGGCATGCGGCGTCAGCCGACTCGATTTCTGGCGGGCGAACTCCGGTCCTGGATGAACGCCAGCCTCGCCGTGATCCTCGTGACGGGCGTGCTGCTCTTCCTCTCCGAAGCGATCAGATGTTACGGTAACGATGGATTCAGGTTCAAAATGGTCTTTCTGTTCTTCGCGGTGACCTTTCACTTCACGGCCTTCCGCCGGGCGACGGCCGCCGATGACGAGTCTCGGATGTCGCTCGGCATGAAGAAGGTCGTCGCGCTCGTGTCGATGACGCTCTGGCTGGCCGTGGGTGTCGGGGGCCGGGCGATCGCGTTTGTGTGAAGCTTGCTGGCTCATGGCGTAAGACTCAGGGCTCTCGTTCATCACCGTAGTGTCCGGCTTCAGCCGGACGGTCCGCCTAAAGGCGGACACTACAGGTAAGGAAGATTGACGACCATGCCTAGACACTTTGTCCGCCTGTTGCTCGCCGTCGCGCTCATCGTCTCTGCGCTGTCGATGGCGTCGGCGCAGAACCCGCCGGCGTCCGGCGCCGCCACAGACGTACCGCGCCTTCAGTTCGAGAAGTACACCTTGCCAAACGGCCTCGAGGTGATTCTCAGCCAGGATCGCCGTCTGCCAATGGTGGCGGTGAATCTCTGGTACCACGTCGGGCCGGCCAACGAAGAGCCCGGCCGGACCGGCTTCGCGCACCTCTTCGAGCACATGATGTTTCAGAGCTCGAAGCACGTGCCGCCAGACTCTCACATCCGGCTACTCGAGGCCGCGGGCGCCAGCGATCTCAACGGCACGACCGACTTCGACCGGACCAACTATTTCTCGACCGTGCCGGCCAACCAGCTGGAGCTGGCGCTGTGGCTCGAATCCGACCGCATGGGATACCTCCTCGAAAAGATCGACCAGGCGTCGCTCTCCAACCAGCAGGACGTGGTCCGCAACGAGCGCCGGCAGAACTACGAGAACCAGCCGTATGGGCTCGCCGACGAGGCGGTCGTTCAGACGTTGTTCCCGAAGGGCCATCCGTACTATGGCAACGTCATCGGCTCGCACGAAGACATCCAGACCGTGAAGCTGGACGACGTCAGTCGGTTCTTCCGCCAGTACTACGCGCCGAACAACGCCACAATGGCCATCGTCGGCGACTACGACCCCGCTGCGGTGAAGCCGCTCGTGCAGAAGTACTTCGGCACCCTCAGGCGCGGTCCCACGGTGCCGCCGATCAAGGCCGACACGCCGACGATCGCGTCGGAGCGCCGCAAGGTCGTCACCACGCGCGCCCAGTTGCCGCGCGTGTACATGGCGTGGCTCACCTCACCTATCTACAAGCCGGGAGACGCCGATGCCGACATCATGGCGACGATTCTCGGCGGCGGCCGCAGCAGCCGGTTGTACAAGAAGCTCGTCTACGAGCGGCAGATCGCGCAGAACGTCCAGGCCCAGCAGTATTCGCTGACCCTCGGGTCGATCTTCCAGATCGAGGTGACCGGCCGCCCCGGCCGCACCGTCGATGAGCTCGAGAAAGCGATCGACGAAGAGCTGGCGGCACTGCGGGCGCAGCAGCCGGCTGCCAACGAAATCGAACGGGCGCGCAATACGATCGAGACCAACATCGTCGGTGGCCTCGAGCGCCTGGGAGGCTTCGGCGGCGTCGCCGACAGGCTGAATACGTACAACCACTACCTTGGCAACCCGGATTACCTCCAGAAGGACGTCGAGCGCTATCGGGCGGTCACGCCGGCCACACTGCTGGCGTTTGTCAGAGAACAGCTGCCGCCCACCGCGCGCGTCGTGCTACACGCCGTGCCTGGGCAGCCGCAGGCGGCCGCACCGGTGCCGACACCTGCTGCGCCCGTCGTCGCGCAGTCCCAAGGCGCCGACGCGATCAACGCCGACGAGCCGTGGCGGCTCGAGATGCCGAAGCCTGGTCCCACGCGAACGCTCCAGCTGTCCACGCCGGTTTCGGCGACGCTTCCAAACGGGCTCACGCTCATCCTGAGCGAGAGGCGAGGCCTGCCCATCGTCGCCGCCAACCTGGTGTTCAAGACCGGCAGCGGCACCAACCCCACCGACAAGGCGGGGCTGGCCAACTTCATGGCGGCCATGCTCGACGAAGGCACCGCCACCCGCAGCGCGCTCCAGATCGCGGACGAAGTCGCCGAGCTCGGCGCGAGCCTGACGACGGGCAGCACGATGGACGCGACGACGGTGTCGGCGCGATCGCTCGCGAAGAACTTCGGGGCGAGCCTGGGCATCCTGGCCGACGTGGCCCTGCGGCCGGCATTCCCGGTCGTGGAGATCGACCGGCAGCGCGCCCAGCGTCTGGGCCAGCTCGTGCAGCAGCGCGACAACCCCGCGCAGGTGGCGGCGCAGGTGCAGGCGGCGGCGCTCTATGGCACCCGCCACCCCTACGGCTACTCGGAACTGGGGACCGAAGCCTCGGTCAGGGCGATGACGCGTGACGACATGCTCGCGTTCTACCGGCAGAACTTCGTGCCGAACAACGCGGCCCTCATCGTGGCCGGCGATATCTCGATGACCGATCTGCGGGCGCTCGCCGACAGGACGTTCGGCGGTTGGCAGCGCGGCGCGCCGGCGCAACCGGTGCTCGGCGAGCCGACCACGACACCGGCCCGCATCGTCATCGTCGACAAGCCCGGATCGCCCCAGACGCAGCTGCGGGTCGCCACCATCGGCGCCGCGCGGTCGTCGCCAGATTTCCGCCCACTGCAGGTGATGAATATGGCGCTCGGCGGCCTGTTTTCGAGCCGGATCAACATGAACCTCCGCGAGCAGAAGGGCTACAGCTACGGCACGTACTCGCAGTTCACGTTCCGCCGCAGCGCCGGGCCGTTTACCGTCGCCGGCGGCGTGCGCACCGACGCGACGGCTCCGGCGGTGACCGAGATCTTCAAGGAGATCGCCGGCATCATCGAGGCGCCGATGAGCGGCGAGGAGCTCACGAAGGCCAAGGATTCGCTGGCCAATTCGCTGCCTGGCGCGTTCGAGAGCAGCGCGGATGCCGTCAGCAGCTTCTCGAACGTCTTTACCTACACCCTCGGTCTCGACTACTACACCCGTTACGCCGCGCAGGTCAACGCCGTCACGGCCACTCAGGCGCTCGACGTGGCGAAGCGCTATCTGGTGAGGTCGCGAATGGTCGTCATTGCGGTCGGAGACCGCGCCGCGATCGAGCCGGAGCTCAGGAAGCTGAACCTGGGCTCGATCGAGATTCGCGATGCGGAAGGCAATCCCATCAACTAGCGCCAACGCGATCGGTCTCTTCCATCCGGCCGGCTTCATCGTGCTCGCGTGCATCGGCGCGTACTGGAACAGTCTTGGCGGGCCGTTTGTCTGGGACGATCGGGCGGTTGTCGTCGACAACCAGACGATTCGCCAGCTTTGGCCGCTGGGCGATCCGCTCTCGCCACCTCGCGGGACCTCGGTCTCCGGCCGGCCGCTCGTCAATCTGTCCTTCGCGCTCAACTACGCCGTGGGCGGCGTCGAGGTCGCCGGCTATCACCTCGTCAATATCGCCATCCATCTTGTCGCCGCGCTCGTGCTGTTCGCCATTGTCCGGCGCACGCTCAAAGCCGAAGTAGGGCGGGTCCTTCCGGACCCGCCGGGGAGCCGGGTCCACAAGGACCCGGCCTACATCGCGCCCCGTCTCTGGTCGTCGGACGTGCTGGCGCTCGGAGCGGCCCTGCTGTGGCTGGTCCACCCGCTGCAAAGCGAAGCGGTCAACTACGTCAGCGGACGCAGTGTGTCGCTGATGGGCCTCTTCTTCTTCCTGACGCTCTACTGTGCGCTTCGCGCGCGAGGATCGAATCGCGTCTCGTGGGAGGTCACCTCCGTCGTCGCCTGCGCGCTCGGCATGGCGTCGCACGCGCTGATGGTGACGGCACCGCTCGTCGTGCTGTTGTACGACCGCGCTTTCGAGTTCGACTCGGTTGGCAAGGCGATCGTGGCGCGCAAGCCCTTCTATGCCGCGCTGGCGGCGACCTGGCTCGGGCTCGGTGCGCTCGTCTGGTT
This sequence comes from Acidobacteria bacterium RIFCSPLOWO2_12_FULL_65_11, assembly GCA_001767495.1. Lineage (GTDB taxonomy): Bacteria > Acidobacteriota > Vicinamibacteria > Vicinamibacterales > CAVVIG01 > 2-12-FULL-65-11. The sequence goes on from MELA01000057.1 coordinate 13,712, forward strand.
CGCGGCGCCTCCTGCGATGGCCGCCTCGCCGGCCGTTGGCCTGTGGACGAATCTGCTGAACCAGGTGCAGATGGTCGCGCACTATCTGTGGCTGGCTGTCTGGCCCGGTGCGCTGGTGCTGGATTACGGGCCTCCACAGGCGCTCTCGCTTCGGCAGGTGTCGCCCGCCGCGACGCTGCTTCTCGCGCTCGTGGCCGCGATGGTCGTGGCGTTGCGGCGATGGCCGAGGGTCGGCTTTCTCGGCGCCGTCTTCTTTCTCACGCTGGCGCCGAGCGCGATCCTCGCTCCGGCGCGTGCCGAAGTGGGCGCCGAGCGCTACATGTACGTTCCGCTCGCGGCGCTGACCCTGGTGGCGGTGGGACTGGCGGCCTCGTTGACCGAGCGGCTCGCCGCTCGATTCCCGGCGCGCTCGAAATCCATCGTCGGCATGGCCATCGATGTGGTGTTCGTCGTGCTGCTCGCCTCCGCGGTCCGTACCGTGTACCGCAACGAGCAATACGCCGATCCCGTTGCGCTCTGGAGCAGCACGGTGGCCGAGCGCCCGCACGGCCGCGCCCGTTTCGCCCTGGGCACTGCGCTCGTGGCCGTCGGGTCTGAAGACGACGGGATTGCAGAGCTGCGGCGGGCGGCGCCCGATGTGCCGGCCGCCAAGTACGCGCTCGGCAACGAACTCTATGCGGTGGGCAAGATGGAGGAGGCCGCTCGCGTCTTGCAGGAGTTCATTCGCGACGAGCCCGCTCCTGCCGGCCACCTGGCCGCGCGGCTGCTTCTCGCGCGAACGCTGATGGCGCAAGGCCAGCTGGAAGAATCCGCAGCCGAGTTCCAGACGATTCTCGCCGCCGCTCCCTCAGGCGCGGCGGCGAACCCCGCGAACCCAGCGAACGCCGTCATCAGCGAAGCCCGGCAGGGCCTGACCGAGCTCGGCACCGCCCAGCGCATCATCGCCGCCGACCTGCTTCGCCGCGAGCGCGTGGACGAAGCGGTGGCGCATGCCCGTGAGGCGGTGCGCCTTCGTCCGGCAGATGCCGGCGCCCGCGCCACGCTGGGCACGGCTCTGGCGGCCCAAGGCAAGAGGGACGAAGCGATTGTGCAGTTTCGTGAAGCCCTGCAAATCGACCCGGGAGAACAGGAAGCGCAAAGCGGTCTTGTGGCCGCGCTCAACCAGCCACGTTCCAGCCGCCGGTAGACCTGCTGTAGTGTCCGGCTTCAGCCGGACCTGCTGTAGTGTCTGGCTTCAGCCGGACCTGAAAAGTCCGCCTAAAGGCGGACACTACATGAACGCGCCGGACCCTCATATAATGTCTGGGTACCCAACCTGAATCATGGCAGCAGGCATCAGGCTCCGGCCGCTCGTCCGAGCCACGAACATCCCCGACATCCCCCTCGCGCGAGGAGACTCGAAGGTTCTCGGCCGGTCCGACCAGGCCGATGTGACGATCGACGAACCAAGCCTGTCGCGCCTCCACGCCAAGGTGAACGTGAATTTCGACGGCGTGGTCACGGTCGAAGATCTCGGCAGCACCAACGGCATCTTCATCAACAACTCGCAGCGCAAGGGCGGCTCGCTGTCCTCTGGCGACCGCGTGCGCTTTGGATCGGTCGAATACGAGCTCGAGAAAGATCAGGCCGCCGCAGGCGCCGCGACGGCGGAGCAGACGGTGCTGCGGATGCCGGTCAGCGAACAGGCCTCGAAGGCCATCGACCGTGCCGCGCTCGAGGGCCTGCTCGCCACGAGCCGAGAGCTGATGGCCTTCAGCGATCTCCCCGGCCTGCTCGATCGCGTGCTCGAGCGGCTGCAGACCATTCTCAAGCCGGACCGGTCGGCGATTCTGCTGGTGAATTCGGAGACTGGCGAACTGACGCCGCGCGCCGTGCGGCCGTCACGGGCGGTCTCATCGGTCTCGGAGTTTGCGAGCGGCACGGCGGTGCGCGAGGCGCTGGCGGCGCGCGAAGTGCTGGTGGTGTACGACGCCCGCATCGATTCACGGCTGCAACAGTCGGCCAGCCTGCAGATGGCCGGCGTCCGGTCGGTCATTTGCGTGCCGCTGTTCGGGCGCGCCGGCCCCATCGGCGCGCTGTACGCCGACCAGCTCGCGACCCAGGGCTTCACGCCCGAGCAGGTGCAGTACGCGTCGGCCTTCGCCGCGCAAATCGCCAGCGCGCTCGAGACGGCGCAGCTCTACGAAGACCGCCAGAAGTACTTCCGGGCCAGTCTCGAGGCGTTCGCGAAATTTGTCGACGCGCGCGACAAGTACACCGCCGGCCATTCCGAGCGCGTGACGGCGTACACGCTGGTGCTGGCGCGGACACTCGGTCTCCCGGACGACGAGATCGAGATCGTACGGCGCGGCGGCATGCTGCACGACGTCGGCAAGGTCGGTGTGCCCGATGCGATTCTGCTCAAGCCGGGCCCGCTCGATCCCGCCGAGCGCCTGGTCATGGAGTCCCACGTCACCATCGGGTTCGGCATGCTCAAAGACCTCGAGTTCCTCAAAGACTCGCTGCCGAGCGTGCGCGGCCATCACGAGCGGTACGACGGCCGCGGCTATCCGGACAAGCTCGCGGCGACCGACATCCATCAGCACGCACGGCTGATGGGCGTGGCCGACAGCTACGACGCGATGACGTCCGCCCGCCCCTACCGCAACGCACTGCCGGTTGAAGAGGCCGCCAGGCGCCTGCGCAAGGATCGCTGCACGCAGTTCGACCCGGCCGCGATCGACGTCTTCGACGCGGTCGAAAAGGAATTCATCGACCTCCGCGAGCGAGCCTTCCCTACGGCAAAGACTCCTCAACCGCAGTAGGGCCGGTCCGCCTTCAATCGGACCTGAGGCGGAGCGTGAGCGCGGACATCGCGCTCAGTTGAGAGGCGTGGCGGTAATCTCTGAGTCGTTGGGGTTTGGTTGGATGCGAAAGCGATTGCTGCCACCAGCCCGCAGATTGACCGTGCTGTTGATCGTCTTTCCCATCAGGGCGCCCGACGTCCAACGGTACGTGACCTCGTGCGGTCCGGCTTGCACGCCCGAAAGCACAATCGGTAGCTCCTGCCCATCAATCCGCCTGCTATCGAAGGTGATCACCAGCCCTGTGTAGGCGCTATTTCCAACGTCGAGTCGCACGGTTACCCTCGCAGCGGCAGGCGTGGGTGGGGCGGCGGCGGCCTCCGGAGGGGGAGCCGTTCTAACAGGAGTTTCGACGACAGGAGCAGGTATGGTGGGCGCAGCAGTTCCAGTGGGAGCAGGAGCGGGCTCTCCGCCCGCGGGTTGCGATGGTGCAGCCGTCGCAGGCGGCTGGGAGCCGCGCGTCGTCCGGCCACTGGCGGATGTTGCCGAAGGGGCTACGCCGCCGCGACGTGAAGGTGGCGGAACTGATGCCGTGCCCCGCGCAGGGGCGGCCGCGACGTTGGTCACGGGCGGCTCGGTCACCGGACCCGCTGCGGCCGGCTGCTGCGGGGCCGACCCACCTGCGCCTGTGCCAGACGTGATTGGAGCAGCGGATGTCTCCGGCGTCGTTGTCGGCAGAGGCGTTGGCTGCGGCGGTATCGTCGTCACCTGCGCAGCCTGGCCGAAGGGAGGCTCCGCACCACCACGGCCGAAGAAGACGTACCCACCAATCCCGAGGATCACAACCGCCGCCGCCGCGCCAGCCATGAGCGCCATCGGCGTGCCCTTGCTCGGCGCCGGAACTGCCGCGACCGGCTCGGCCGCCGCGGCACGCTCCCCTTTCGCCGCCGCCGGTGCGCCTTTCGCGGCAGGGGCGGCAGCCGCCGCGGCTGCGATCTTGACTGTCGCACCAAGCGCCGCCGGCGACACTTTCGCGCTCGACTTTCCCGATTCGGGGCCGCCCGCCTGCCGCATCGCCTTGGCCAGCGCGGCGCCGGTCGGATAGCGCTCGTTCGCGTCCTTCGCCATCGCGCGTTCGAACACGCGCGTCAGCTCCGGACCGATCGCCGGGTTGAACTCGGCCGGCGGCGTCGGCAGCTCGTGCACGATGCGGTAGAGCGTCGTCGCGATGTCGTCGCCGGGGAACGGCCGCGACTTCGTCAGCATCTCGTAGAGGACGGTCGCCGCCGAGAACAGATCGGACCGGCCGTCGAGCTTGCCCCCGCGAATCTGCTCGGGCGACATGTAGCTCGGCGACCCGACAACGGTGGCCGTCATCGTGGCGCCGGCCGAGGTGACGCGCGCCACGCCGAAGTCGGTCACCTTCACGCGGCCGTCGCTCGTCAGCATGATGTTCGCGGGCTTGATGTCACGGTGGATGATGCCCTTGGTGTGTGCGTAATCGAGTCCAGCGACGATCTGGTCGAACAAGCCGAGCGCCATATCAATCGGGAGGGGCGCCTTCTCCTTGATGATCGCGTCGAGCGTCCGCCCTTCGATGAACTCCATCGCAACGGCCGTCATCCCGGCTTCCTCGATGACGTCGTAGATGGTGACGATGTTGGGATGGGCGAGCGTGCCGGCCGCGCAGGCGTCGCGATACAGGGCCGCCCGAAGGTCACGCATCTCCTTGTTGTCGTCGCGGAACAACAAGGTCTTGAGGGCGACCGTGCGACCGATGACCGGATCTTTGCCCTTGTAGACGACGGCCATGGCGCCGCGCCCCAGCTCTTCGATGATCTGATAGCGGCCGACCGTCTTTATGGCTGGCGTGCGGTCTTCACCCTCTGGCATTGCCTGCTTTCCACGCGTAGTGTCCGGCTTCAGCCGGACCCAAGGTCCGCCTAAAGGCGAACACTACAGATTACTGCGTCTTGCTTTACGGCGTCTTGCCGAAGACGGCCAGACGTCGCTCGGCAATCACGCCGACGCCGGCGCCGTCGTCGGCAAAGATCTGATCTTTGATATTGGCCGCATCCTTGAGCGCCGCGAGTGCCGCGTCTTTCTGCCCGAGCGCCTCGAGCGCGCGCGCTCTCAGATACAGCGCCGGCCCGCGACCGACGCCGGCGCCCTCGTCGGCAAAGATCTGATCTTTGATATTGGCCGCATCCTTGAGCGCCGCGAGTGCCGCGTCTTTCTGCCCGAGCGCCTCGAGCGCGCGCGCTCTCAGATACAGCGCCGGCCCGCGACCGACGCCGGCGCCCGCCGGCACGAGGCCGACTGTCTGCAGCAGGTCGCTCGCCGCCTTGTACTCGCCAAAGCGCAGGTACGCCGCCGCGAGGCTGAAGTTGAACAGGTCGCGATCGGGACCTGGATTCGCCGCGAGTCCAGCGGCGCTCAGTTTGGCAATGAGGACGTTCCCCTGCAGGTTCGGATCGAAGACCGGCGCACGGCGCGGCTTACGGGCGACCGTCACCCGAACCTCGCGCGGGGCCGCAGCCACATTGCCGACTCGCAACCTGATGGCGTCACCCGGCTTCCTCTGGCGAATGCGGTCGGCCAATCCCTGCGCGGTCATGGCCGTGTCGTCGACCGCCTCGATGTGCTCTCCAACCGTGAGCGAGCTGCCGAGGTCGTCGACTCGGACGATGAGGATCGGCGCCCCGGGCAGGGCCACGTCGGCGAACCGGATCCCGATGTCGTTCTGGTAGACCAGATCCGCGCTGTCGCTCGGCGCGTCGACGCCTCTGAAGATTCGCTCGAGATCGGCCGCCTGACCCGACCAGCGCACGCGGTCAACTCCCGCGTGCTCGTTCCACAGGAAGAGTATCTCGACATTGTCTGTGGCGCGGCGAACGGCCGCGACCATCAGCGGCGCTTCGAAGTTTGCGTTGGCCACGTTCAATAACTGCGCGATCTGGGTCGCGTCGTTCCTGTCGAGCGCCGTCACCAGACTTACCGCCAACTGGGGATTCCATCGCTGCACTTCGGGCGGCAACAGGAGCTGTTCGGTGGCGCGGAAGGTCGTCAGGATGGCCGTCGCCCCCTGCACGATCTGATTGTTCAGATCGGGCACGGCTCGGGGCGGCGTCTGTGTGGCGTCAACGGCGCCGAGGAACGCGATGCTCGGTTTGAGCGGCACGTCGACCGGCACGGTCTGCCCACGCCTCACATTGATCATGGTCGCAAACGACCCGACCTTGCGATGGCGAACGCGCAGGTTGTACGAGCCGGCACAGCGGGTCAGGTCGAGCGGCGTCGATCCGACCGCCTGGTCGTTGACGAACACCTCGGCATTCGACGGCGTCGAATTGATGCGCAGGGTCCCGACATCGGGCTGCGGGCGGACGATATTGTCGTTGTTGCCCAGCCACAGGAGCGGCGCCGACTCGTTGGCCTTCAGCAGCTCCTCGGTCACGGAAATCGTCCGCGTCAGCTCGACCAAACATTTGCCCGAAAAGGTGAGGTTGAGGTTGAAGCCGACCTCGATCTTGTCGTCAGGCACCACGAACCCGGCCACCGAGTTGGCGTCGAGGCCGTTCTGGGCGATCCGGCGGTCCAGTTCCTGACTCGCCGCCGCAGGCAATTGTGCGCGCAGGCCTGCGAGGTTCGAGAACTTCAAGGCTGCGCTGGCGCCCGTCATGGCGATGTCGATGTCTGGCCGATCGGATAGCAGCACGACGGGCGGGACGATTTGGCGCGGCGCGAGGCTGACGCCGTTCACTTGTCCTGCCACAACTGGCACTCGGCGCACCCCGTCCCGTGGATACCCATCCATTTTCACCCGCACCTCGACCTCGCCGGCGAGCAGCCGTACGCGCGTTGGAAGATCGCCGGCACGCCCGGCCAGCGCGCCGTCAACCAGGAAGCTGGCGCCGCGCACCGGGCTCGAGATATCAAGAAACCCCGCGCTGATCGAGAGCATCCCGTCGAGGGTTTGCTGCAGGCGCGGAGGGAGGGGGTCACGGAAAAACGGGTTCACTCGCCACAGCTCGCGGAGGCTCTCCTCGACCTTATCGCTGCCGGTTGACAGGTAGCCTTTCGCGCGTTCGACGAACAACTGGCCGTGTTCAGGGCGCTCGATGTCGACAAGCGTGCGAACGCGTCGCACGTTGGCCGACTGGCTCGCCAGTTTGTCCAGGACCGCGAGGCCCAGACTCTCGTCCCCGGCCTCTATCAGGGCGACGCCTCGCCTGAGCTCGCTCCTGAATTGATCCAGATCGTAATCGCCCACTTTCAGCAGCACCGTCCCACCGGCTGTTCCGGTGGAAGGCACCTGCCCCGCAGGCGTCTCAGTGGCCGGCCCCTGCGGCGCGGCACCCTGCAGGAGGGCCGTGACGAAGAGGAGCGGGCCAATCATCGGAACCTCACGAGGCGCGACGTGGATCCACCCGCGACGATCAGTGCGCCCGATGGCGTGACCGCCATCGCCGACGGGCTCTTCATGCCGAACGGGGTCCTATCATCGGCTGAAATATCCACCGTGCCCTTCACTTCGGCCACAAGCTGATTTCCGACCAGACGCAACGGGACAATGCCGATCTTACGCAGTGACGCATCGAGCAGGTACAACGTGTAGGTCTGATCGATCGCGATATCCACGATGCGCTTGAACTCGTAATTCACGCTGACGACATTCGCCGCCCCCTGGGCGAAGGCCGCGGGGTCGGCGGCGACCAGCGGA
>MELA01000057.1:21251-25822 GCA_001767495.1 Acidobacteria bacterium RIFCSPLOWO2_12_FULL_65_11
CCACGCGGACCGTCTGCAGCTTGACGTCCAGCAGATAGACGAAGTCCGACGCCCCGGCCTTGACCGTCTTCAGCTCTCCAGGCGGGCCCCACGGCTCGCAGTTGGTCGCACCCGCCTTGCAGCGCAGCAACCCCTTGGTGTAGTCCCCATCGACGATGAACACATCGCCTGCGGAGTTGACGGCCATCGCGCTCACTTTCTTGAGCGGCCGCATCCTGCCGTCCCAGGTGCCCGTCGTCGGGATGGGCTTGCCCGCCGCAGACGCGACGGCGCCGATCTTCTCTTTGTTCTTGTCGGGATTGACTGCGATGACGAGCGTGCCGTCAGGCAAGGACGCGACCGCACTCGGCTCGGGCTGCGCGACCGCCAAGGGCGCGACCGTGTCGTCCGCCAATCGGAACAGTCTCTTGGCGCCCTGGTCGACGATCACGAACGATCCGTCCTTGTCGGGCACGATCGCCGTTGGATCCTTGAACTCGACGAGCCCCTTCGTGGCAGCGATTTCGGGGTTCTTGTACTGGATGGGGATGCTGCGCAAGCGGCGTCCGCCCGCCGTGGCCAGGTCGAGCGCCTGCGCGCGCTCGGAGCGATTGGCCGGCAGTTCGTCGCTGAGCGCCTGCGCCTGAAGAATCGCGGCCGGTAGATCGCCAACGAGCATCAGCAGACGCGCGAGCAACAGCCGGCCCGCCAGGGCATCAGGAGTGCGCGGCTGCTCGAGCTGCAAGGTGTAGAGCCGATCGAGCGCCACGTCGAATTGATAGGCGGCCTCGGCGTCGCGAGCCTGCTTCAACAGCGCCGATGCCGGCGAGGGTTTGGCACGCGCAGAACTCGGTGCAGCGGCCGGCGCTTGCGCGCGTGCCACCGGCGTCAAGAGCGTCACGAGCACCAAGGCTCCGCTCGCAAAAACCAACGCCAGCACGTAGCCCCGTACGGACTGTGTTAGAACGTTCATCTGTCTCTTCGGATCGGTGATCATACCTTAGGCACTACGGCTGATGAGCCCACATTTCAGGGGTCCGGAGGACTTTTGTCAACCCCTGGCCCAGCCCTGTCTTCCTATCGCTAAGCGACAGGTGGTCACGGGCTTAGCCTGACAACGAGTCCTGAGAATCCGCGGGCATTCCGTTCAAAGCGTGTCGCGACACTAAGCAGACGCCGTGCCAGGGTGGACAAATTTCGTCCCCTGCCCCGACTTGCCCGCCACTGCAAGTTGTTTCGCAAGAGTACCGGTCTGGTAGGCGCGCGCGTTCGACAGCCTCGGTTATTGGCTGTTTCGCTTCACGAAACAGAGCACGACTGATTCAATTCTCGACACGGCCGGGATTTGGCATCTTCGGATCCTGTCGTCGGCTTTCGTTTGTTTGCTTCCGTTTTCGGGTTTTGCCAGCGCGATGTCACTCGAAATGTCACTCGCAAACCTCCGCGGCACGGTCAAGGGAGACGCGATGACGCTGAAGGTCGTGGTCGAGGGTGAAGAGTCATAGCCGCCGGAATACAGACTTCTTCGTGGGTAAGAAGGCAACCTGATGAAGTGCCGGTGACGCCATCAGCAGCAAGGCCACCCAGAACAGCGGCCAGTTGAACGTCGCCGGCAGCACCTGCAGGACCGCGTCACGGCCATCCAGCAGCGCCCGCCAGGTGTCGATCGTGAAGACGGCGAGCGCCAGCACGATCCCGACGCAGGCAAGCGCCCACGTCCAGCGGGCCCCGGGGGCTGACGTCGCGTTGTCCGCACCATCACCCGACTGCGTCGCGAGCGTGCCCCAGAGGATCATCACCAGCGCGATACTGACTGGCGCGAGCACAGGCCCCCACCATGGAAGCGGCAGCAGGAACAGGATGTCCCAGTCCAGCAGCGTCCTGGGCCAGCCCGAGATGAGGCGCAGGAAGACGTAATAAAAGATGTCCCAAGCGCCGAACGCAAGCGCCGCGTAACCGGCGCGACGGCGCCACGTGCGCCCCGCGAGCACCCCCAGCGTGGCGATCATGACAAGCGTGGCCGCCTCGCGCCACAATTCGACGTGGCCCAGCGCTCCGTTCATCGTTTCCAGGGGCAGCGGGTCCGCCTGGTACGGCTCGATCCGATCGACGAGCGCGCGGATGTAAAACACGCTTGCGGCCTCGACCCAGGCCATCGCGATCGCGAAGGCCATGACGATCGCAAAGCGTGTTCGCTCCGAGAGGTGACCGGTCATCGCAGCCCGTCCTTGACACCAGGGACGCCCTCGACGCTTCGCGGCATCGCCTCAATCTGGGCCTCGACCTGGCGGACTTGTCCCGCCGAAGCGCCTGCGCAAAGGCGGATGCGCGCCTCGACGCGGTCGATGACGGCGTCCGGCGTCGAGGTGCCGGCCGTCAGTCCCACGACCTTCGCGGCCTCGAACCATTCGGGGCGGACGCCTGCGTCGGTCTGCACGTGATGCACGCGGGCGCAGTAGCGCGCACAGGTCTTTACCAGCTCGCGCGTGTTGTTGCTCGACCGGCCGCCGACCACGATGACGACATCGGCCTGGCGTGCCATCTCGACCGCCGCGGACTGCCGTTCCTTGGTGGGCTTGCAGACCGTGTCGAGGAAGCGCACGTCCGATTGCGGGAATCGCCGTCGGATCAGGTCGACCAGGTGCCGCACCCTCTCGACCGCCTGCGTCGTCTGGGCCGCCACGCCGAGGCGTGGATGCTCCTCGAGCGCGAGGACGTCATCGTCTTCGAGCACGACATTGAAGCTATCGCGATCGAGATCGCCCGTGAGGCCGCGCACCTCCACGTGGTCGCGTTGCCCGACGATGACGACGTGGTAGCCCTCACGCGCGAGGGCCGCGACGGCGCGGTGCGCGACGCGTACGAGCGGGCACGTGGCTTCGACCACCGTCAGCCCCAGGGCGCGGGTCCGCGCGAGGGTCCGCTCGGACGTGCCGTGGGCCGTCACCATCAGGGTCGGGGTCTTGACGTGTGCGACGTCCTCGGCGACCGCGATGCCCTTCGCCTCGAGGGCGCCGAGGACGGTGGGGTTGTGGACGAGGTCACCGAGGATCGTGAGGGGGCCGGCGTCCGCGTGCTCGATCGCGAGGGCGATGGCATCGCGAACGCCGAAACACATGCCGAGGTGGGCCGCTCGAAGGATACGCATAGTTCCGAGTTTACACAGAGGACTTTGTAATGTAAAGTCTTCCGTATGAGTGAAGGCGAACGAGTCGGCCACGGCACCGCCGACGGGTACTCCGACAGAGGCGTCATTGGCCAGGCGCTCGCGGGGGCAGCTCGCCTCTATTCCGTGCCACCCGCCTCCGTCGCGGCGTTGCTCGTGGCGGGCGTGGTCCTCGGCGCGGTGGGCGACGGCCTGCTGCGCGCTCCAGGCCCGCCGGGTCTGAACCTGTCGCTGTGGGTCGCGTCGGTCGCGGTCGCCGCGCTCGCGCTCCACCGCCGCGCGGCTCTCGCACTGGACCGCGAGCGCGTCGCGTGGCTGGCGATCGGCGTCGTGTTCGCGGCCGGCCTCGCGTGGCGCGACGCTCCGCCGCTGAAGCTGCTCGCGCTTGGCTGCGCGACGTTGGCCTTCGCGCTCGCGGCTCATCGTCTCGCCGCGGCCTGGGTGCGTCGCGCGGGCGTGCTTCGATACGCCGGCGCGCTGGCGCTGGGCGCCCTGCACGGGTGGACGGCCGCCGCGCTGGCGCTTGTGGATGCGATGCGGTCCACCCCGCGTGTCGAGACCGGCCGTGCGGCCGGGTGGCGCCGTGCCACGGCCGTCGCGCGCGGCCTCGCGATCGCCGCGCCGCTCGTCGCGGTGTTCGGGGCGCTGTTCGTGTCGGCCGACGCCGTGTTCGCGAAGCTGGTGGCGAACGTGGTTCGTTTCGACTTCGAGCGGATCGCGAGTCACGTCCTGCTGTTCTCGATCCTCGCGTGGCTCTCGACCGGGTACCTGCGCGGCTTTCTGACGGGCACGGAGCTGCCGTCGCCCGCCGATCGCAGGCAAGGGATCGAGGGCCGAGGCGTTCCGGCGCCGAAATGGCTGGCGCTCGGAATCACTGAAGTGGCGACGGCGCTGGTGGCGCTCGACCTGCTCTTCCTGGTCTTCGTGATCGTACAGTTCCGGTATCTCTTCGGCGGCGATGCGCTCGTCCAGATCACGCCGGACCTGACGTATGCCGAATACGCGCGGCGCGGCTTCTTCGAGCTGGTCTTCGCGGTCTTCCTCGTCGTGCCGGTCCTGCTCGCGGCCGACTGGCTCCTCGACCGTCGCATCCGACGCGACGCACTCGTGTTTCGCGGTCTCGCCGGCGTGCAGATCGGGCTGGTGCTCGCGATCGCCCTGTCGGCGCTTGAGCGGCTGCGCCTTTACTACGCGAGCTACGGGCTCACCGAGTCGCGGTTCTACGCGACGGTGCTGCTCGTCTGGATCGGCGCGATGCTGTTCTGGCTCGCCGCGACCGTGCTGCGCGGCCGCCGCGAGTCGTTCGCGTTCGGGACGCTGGCATCCGGCCTCGCGACGCTCGCGCTGCTGTTCGTTATCAACCCGGATGCGGTCGTCGCGCGCACGAATGTGGCGCGGATGGAGTTTGCGGACGCGCCCGTCCGAT
>MELA01000058.1 GCA_001767495.1 Acidobacteria bacterium RIFCSPLOWO2_12_FULL_65_11
CTTGGTCGGCGCGTTGCGCAGATGAAGCGGCACGGGCTCCGCGACGTCGTTGTGGGCGTCCGCGGCGGCTCGGGTGTACGCCTGGTATACCGCATTGCTCTTAGGCGCTGTCGCGAGATAGATCGCGGCCTGCGCGAGGGCGGTGTTGCCCTCCGGCATGCCGATGAAGTGGACGGCCTCCTTGGCGGCGACGGCCACGGTCAGCGCCTGCGGATCGGCGTTCCCGATGTCTTCTGACGCAAACCGCACGAGTCTACGCGCGATATAGAGAGGGTCCTCGCCAGCCTCGACCATCCGGGCGAGCCAGTACACGGCTGCGTCCGGATCGCTGTTGCGCATCGATTTGTGGAGGGCCGAGATGATGTTGTAGTGCTCCTCGCCGCCCTTGTCGTACAGGAGCGCACGCCGCTGGATCGCCTCGTCTACCCGAGCCGTGTCGATGCGGCGCACGCCGGCGCTCGACGGAGCTCCCGCCACAGTCAACTCCAAGAGGTTGAGGGCCACGCGAGCATCGCCGTTGGCATACATGGCCATCGCCCGCAGGACATCGTCGGGCACCTCGAGTGGGGCCTTCCCAAGACCGTGTTCCGCATCCTGCAGGGCGCGCCTCAGGATGGACGTGACTTCGTCAACCGTCAGCCCCCGCAGAACGAAGACCTTGGATCGCGATAGGAGAGCGGCGTTGACCTCGAAGGACGGATTCTCGGTCGTCGCGCCAATCAAGATGATGTCGCCGGCCTCGACCCGGGGCAGGAAGGCGTCCTGCTGCGCCTTGTTGAAGCGATGAATCTCGTCGATGAAGACGATGGTGCGGCGGCCGGTCGAGCGGCGGATGCGCTCGGCCTCGCCCATGACGTCGCGAATCTCCTTGATGCCTGAGAGGACCGCGCTGAAGGAGACGAAGCGGGCCTTGGTGATGTCGGCGACGATGCGCGCCAGTGTGGTCTTGCCCGTGCCTGGCGGTCCCCAGAGGATGAGCGACTGCAGGAGATCGCGCTCGATCGCCTCACGCAGGGGCTTGCCGGGCGCGAGCAGCTCTTCCTGCCCGACGAAGTCGTCAAACGTCCGGGGTCGCATCCGCTCGGCGAGCGGGCTCGACGCAAGGTCGGCGGGCCGATCGCCCCGATCGTTATCGAAGAGCGAACTCATGCGGCTCATCAGACCACGTGAAGGTGAGAACTGACAAGGAGCGAGTCTTGCGCAGGCAGCTGATGGATGTGGGATTGGCCACGGAACATGAGGGCGTCATGGCAAGTCGGCGTTCGTTTTGTCCCGATGTGGCATTCACCACCGAACATCGGCTGACTGGCGCGTTCATCCATGGTGCACCGATCTTCGCCGTGGAGATCCGAAGCGAAAGTGATTACGGGCGCGGCGCGGAGCGCGCCATGGCCGCCATGCGGGCCGAGTACTTCGCGGCAGGGACGCTCGTGGTCTGGGACGTGGACCTGCTGAGAGAGCACCTCGTTCGCGTGTACCGCTCGAGCGACCCGTCGACGGCAATCATCTATCGCCGCGGCGAACACGCCGAGGCCGAACCGGCCCTTCCTGGCTGGACGATGGCCGTGGACGATCTCTTCCCCTCGGAATAAGAGAATGAACCCGAGACGCGAGTGACCTCTAACAGCAGGTCGTCGTGACCGCCGGGCAGCAGCCGGTCGCAGATGACGCTGTTACGCGTTGCACGGCGGGTTCCACTTGGCGACAAGGTCAGCTTGCTCAGCGGTCCGCGCCGCCTCACCGAAGGGTGACGTGTGCGCATGCACATGCGTCGCGCCGTTAAGTTTCGCGCACGCTTCGCGGTCACCATCTCGGTTCTGAAGGTTGGCTGACTGACCGATGTAGATTGGTGTCCAGCCTCCCGACTCGACCTTCTTCGCGTAGATGTAGTTACCCGGTTCCTTCGTGAGATCCGTGCCGATGCGATGAATCCAGTGCCCGTACTCCTTCCCGGATTGGCCCTCCCAGTCGATATCCGCTCCTATCATCGTCTCTCTCCTGCGGCGATACGTTCCAGCGCGCATTATCCTAAAAGAGGCTTGTGGCTGCAAGGTGCGTGAGGATATCGATGGAGAAAGACCCAGGCTATCCAGCCTCTCCACGCTCATGAAAAATGCGTGAGTAAGGTCCGGCCTACTCCTGCCTTGGCTTCTGCCTTTGTCGTCGCGCCTCGTAGACGACGAGGGCGGCGGTCACGGCCGCGTTCAGCGATTCGACCGGCGGCTGCATGGGGATCGTCACGCGCTCGTCGGCGGCCTCGACAAGCGATGGCGTGAGGCCCTGGCCTTCGCCGCCGATCAGAACAGCAACCGGTCCGGTGAGGTCGACCTCAAACAGCGAGCGCCCTCGCCTCGGCACCGTGGCGATAACCCTACAGAAGTGGCGACGGGCCTCACCGATGGCCGCGATGCCATCCGGGCTGGAGACGATGGGCAGGCGCAGGGCGCTTCCCATCGAGCCGCGGAGCGCCTTCCATCCGAAGGGATCGGCCGACGCGCCGGTCGCCACGACACCGGTCGCTCCTCCAGCCTCGGCCACGCGCACGATGGCGCCAAGATTACCGGGATCCTGCACATCAACGGCGACGATGGCCAGGGGGGTGTCTCGATAGACGTGCCCGGCTTCGCCTCGCGGCCGATCCGCGACTGCCACAACCGGACTTGATGACCGGACCGGGCTGAGCGCATGCATCACCGGGGCACCGGCCGTCACGGTGGCAACGTGGAGCTGTTGCAGGCGAGCGCTAAGGGTCTGCAACTCGGGTCGATCGGCGGCATCCGCCAGAAACACTGCTTGCCGAATCGGGAGGCCGGCGGCCATCGCCTCAAGGACGAGATGAACGCCGTCCAGAAGCAGGAGGTCGGCTGTCTCGCCACGGGCGACGGTGCGGAAGCGGGCAACGATCGGGTTATGACGGCTGGTGATGCGCCTCATTATTCAATGCTCGCGGGGCCCCACCCCCAGCGCCGTTGGCTGAAGGCTCTCGCTCGCTCGCGCTGCGCCGCTCGAAGACTCGCTATGCTCGCGCGGGCCGCAGGCGCCTGCGAAGCATAGCACTGTGGTACCATCCCCGGTGTCGATGAAGGATCGCCTTATCAAGAAGTTCGAGGATGAAATCCAGGCCCTTGACCGCGAGTTGAAGGTCGAGCTCCCCAGGGAAATCAAGCGCGCACGCGAGCTGGGCGACCTGCGCGAGAATGCGGAGTATGCCGCGGCCAAAGAGCGGCAGCGGCTGGTCGAATCGCGCATCAGCATGCTCCACAAGCGCGTGGCTGAGATTGCGCTCATCAATATCGACCGGATACCAGCCGATCGCGCCGGCTTCGG
This sequence comes from Acidobacteria bacterium RIFCSPLOWO2_12_FULL_65_11, assembly GCA_001767495.1. Taxonomy (GTDB): domain Bacteria; phylum Acidobacteriota; class Vicinamibacteria; order Vicinamibacterales; family CAVVIG01; genus 2-12-FULL-65-11. Next base: position 3,328 of record MELA01000058.1, read on the forward strand.
TTCGACGCTTCACGTCGTCGAGAGCACGGGCGAAACGCTGGTGTTTCAGCTTGTGATGCCCGAGGACGCGGACGCCGCCAAGGGACTCATCTCGACCACCTCGCCGATCGGCCGCGCTCTTCTCAATAAAGAGGAGGGCGACAGCGTCAAGGTGGTGACGCCGGGCGGCATGCGGGCGTTCGAGATCGTCAAGCTCATCACGATCCACGACGAAGCGGCGGGATGATCGATCGGCCGAGCCCGCCGCCGTCTTCCGCCGACACGTATTCACCACACCTTCGCACGGCGCTTGTCCTGACCGGCACGGGAACGGCCGGGATCTACCATGCTGGCGTCCTGCGCGCGTTGGACGAGGCGGGCGTGAAGATCGATATCGTGGCCGGCCGCGGCATCGGCGTCATCGGCGCGTTGTTCTCGGCCATCGACGGTGCCGAACGACTGTGGGACGACACGGGATTCTGGCGAGACCCGGCCATCGGCTCGTTCTACGGCTGGCGGCTCGCCATGCGCGTCGCGTGTTGGGCTCTCGGCGTGTCGGCGGCTATCGTGGTCGTGCCGATAGGGACCATGGCGATCGGACTGGTGGTGTTTCCGATCGACTTCGTGCTGAAGATGGTCGGAAGCCTTGGCGCCACGGATCTGGTCGCTTGGTACGTGCGGGTCGTGCAGGCGGCCTTCGCCTCCGGCGCGCTGCCGACGTGGCTTCCGCGTCTCGTGTTTCTGGCACTGCTGTCGGCGGCCGTCGTGGCGGCGGCGAGCGCGGCCAGTCGGATGAAAGGGCGGGGCCGCGGCCCGTGGTGGTGGCGGGCGGTGCCGCCGCCCCTGTCGGCCGACGCGGCGACCGCTCTGTGCTGGCGCCTCGTCTGGGACCTGGTCCGCGGTGCCGCCGATCGGTCCAGGCCGCAGCCGGCCGAGCTGGGGCGCCGCTACGTCGAGCGGCTGGCGGAGAACCTCGGACAGCCGGGATTCCGTGAGCTGCTCGTGGTCGCTCACGATGTGGACGCCCACCGCGACCTGGTCTTCGCGCTGGTGGCCGAGTCTCGCCGGCGCGACCTGATGCGACGGGAGACCATCGCAGCCGCCGAGGTCCGCCGCGCCGAGGTGTTCGACCTGGCTGGTCCGGCGCGCGGTCACCTGGCCGATGCGGTGGCCGCGGCGCTGGCAGTGCCGGTGGCAACCGACCTCGAGCCCATCAGTTTTGCCCCCGACAGCTACTGGCGCGGGGAGACGCATCGGCTCTGCGATCGACCGGCGGCGCTCGGACGTATCATCGACGAGCTCGCCGATCTTGGTGTTGATCAGCTGATCATCGTCTCGGCGGCACCGGCATCTGAGGGACCGCATGCGCTGGCGGCGCCTCGCGTCGACGGGCGCGCGCGTCTTGGCGAGTACGTGCACTCTGCGGAAGCGGCCGTCCTGCGCGACGCAACCGCGATTGCGGTCCGGTCGGTGCCTCGTGTCTTTACGATCCGTCCGGCGCACAATCCGATCGGCCCGTTCGATTTTGGCGGCGGCTACGACGATCGATCCGATCGGCCGGGGAGAATTATTGAGCTGCTCGACCTGGGCTGTCAGGACGCCTACCATCAGTTCATCGAGCCGGTGGTCGGCGCGAGCGGCGAACGGCTGAGCGGTGCTCAAGAGGGGCAACCGAGATGGCGCGACAGATGAAAGGTCCTGCAACCGAGTTGATCCACGTCGGCGAGTCCGGCCTGGGGGTGCCCGTGCCGCTTACGACGCCGATCTACGAGACCACGACGTTCGTGTTCGAGAGCGCGCAAGAGGTGCTGGACTATAACGAGGGGCGCTCGAACAAGTACCTCTACTCGCGATACGCCAACCCGACGCTCGTCAGCGTCGAGCGCAAGCTTGCGGTGCTCGACCACGCGGAGTCGGCGCTCGTGTTCTCGTCCGGGATGGGCGCGACGGCGACCATTCTGATGGCCCACTTGAAGGCGGGCGACGAAGTCGTCTGCAGCGCCGCGGTGTACGGCGGCACACTGCATCTGCTGGACGACCTGCTCGTCAGGTACGGCATTCGACCGCGCTTCGTCTCGCTCGCGGAGCTGGCCGATCCCGATCGGGTGCTCACCGAGTCGACGAGGCTCTTGTGGTTCGAGTCGCCCGTCAATCCCACGATGCGCTGTGTGGACGTGCGGCGAGTGGCAGACGCGTGCCGCACGAGGGGCGTCGTCTCGGTCTTCGACAACACGTTTGCCAGTCCGATCAACCAGCAGCCGCTCGCGCTGGGGGTCGATCTGGCGATGCAGAGCGCGACCAAGTACCTCAATGGTCACAGCGACGTCACCGGCGGCTGCGTGACCGGCGCGGCGGCGCTCGTTCGGTCGGTTGAGATGACGCGGCGGTTGCTCGGAACGGTCATGGACCCGCAGGCCGCCTATGCCCTTGGGCGCGGCTTGAAGACGCTGCCGCTTCGAATTGCGCGGCACAACGCGAACGCGCAAGCAGTCGCCGAGTTCCTCGCGCAGGATCGCCGCGTGAGCACGGTCTGCTATCCGGGGCTGCCCTCGGACCAGGACCACCAGATCGCCACGCGGCAGATGAGCGGATTCGGTGGCATGGTCACCTTCGATCTCGACGAGCGATACGAGCGGGCCACCCGTGTGTACGATCGGCTGAAGCTCATCAAGCGAGCGGCGAGTCTCGGCGGGGTAGAGAGTCTTGCCAGCCTGCCCATCCTGACCAGCCACTGGGGCCACAGCGACGAGCAGCTCCGCGCGGCTGGTGTCACCAGGGGCATGGTCAGGATTTCAGTCGGGCTGGAGGACGCGAAGGATCTGATCGAGGACCTCGACCAGGCGCTGCAGAATTCGTAACCGGACAGCCCGCAATTACACCCAACGTAGCGTCCGGCTCTTACGCGGACGTGAGGTCCGCCTGAAGGCGGACACTACGGTGTGGTCGCGTGAGTTTTCGCTTCCTTATCGTGGAGGAAATGCACGGCGAGCTCCTGCAGCCGCGCGCCGATCGAGGCGAGATCGAGATCGCCGAACTTCAGGCGGAACGCCGCCATCGGGATGACGGCCTTCGCCATGGCGCGATGGCCGCCCGCGTTGCCGATGTCCAGGAAATGACGCCGCACGAATTCTCCCGCGTTCTTTGAGTACCCCAGGTTCCGCACCGAGATGACCAGTGAGTCGTCCACGATGCCCGCGACGACCGTCCACTTGACGTCTTCGAGCTGAAGGAAGAAATCGGCGACGTAGGGGATGAAGTCCTCCCGCGACAACGGGCCGAGAAACGCGCAGAACACCTGTTCGACGGTCGCGCCGCTCTGATACGCCTTGATGACGTACTCCAGCCGCTCGGGCGTGATCTCGGCGCCTTCCATCTTTCGAATCATGGTGGCATCGGCGAGGGAGTACAGATACGAGAACGCTTCGAGGTCGACGCGATTGGTCTGGCGGTTGAAGAACAGCGTGTCGGATTTGATGGCGTAGAGCATGGCCGTCGCTGTGCGTTCTGAGATGTTCACGTCGACGGCTCGGAGATGCTCGGTGAGAATGGTCGAGGTCGAGCCATAGTCGGGGCGGATGTCCTTGAACACCGCCGTGTAGCCCGGCTGCTCGGGATGGTGGTCGATGACGAGATCCACGCGATCGATGAGCCCTTCGAAGTAGTGCGGCTGGACGTCGACCATGGCGATGCGGTCGAATTCCTTGAGCGAATCCTGCGTGATGGCCTCCACGTGGAGATCGAGCAGATCCACCATGCGCAGGTTCTCCGGTCGCGTGACGCCAGCCATGGCGCCGATGATAGCCGTGGTCTTGGTCCGGTGCAGGACGTTGCGGAGTGCCAGTCCGCTGGCCATGGCGTCCGGATCAGGATCGTTGTGCAGCATGATGAGCACGCGATCCGCGTCGCCGAAATAGCGCTGGTACTGCTGGACCCTGGCGCGGGTGAGCGAGCGGCTGAACTCGGTCAGGAGCGGCCCGCCGAACAGCTCCGACATCGCGAGGTACGAGACGTCCGGGAACTCAGCGTGCAGCGCCTCGGCCCGCTTGGTCGATGAAGCGGCGCCAATGCCAAGGACGTACACCAGCGTGCCGCCCGCGTCCCGCACGGCTTCGAGGATCCTCTTCAGGCTCCGTTGGGCGTTGTCTTCGATGATGACGCAGGTGCTGGGGCTCAGATCGGCTTTGAGATACGTGTCCACGCGCTTCGGATCGCCGGAGGTGACCGTGACGCCCGCCTCGTGGAGGCGCCGGGCCAGCGGGCGGCTGTCGGTGATGAACTCGACGTCGAAGCCGGGCAGCAGGATTTCCTCGAGCATCCTGATGAGCAGCTCGTCCTGGCACACGGCTAGACAACGCATAGTGGTACCAACCGCAAATTATACGCTCGACCGAGGTGGCACGCGGAGCCGCCGAAGGTGTAAAGTGCAATTTCGTGACGCCCATTCGATCAACACAAAGGACACCGGTGACACAAAGGGGTGTCGCGCTCTGGTTCTTGGTGTCCTTCGTGTCCTTTGTGTCGATCGTGGTAAGCGCGTCGAGCGCTGTCCAGCAAGTACCGGTCTTCCGCGGAGGCGTGGATCTCGTCAGCCTTGGCGTCACGGTCACCGACGACAAAGGCCGGCTGGTCACCGATCTCACGGCCGAGGACTTCGACGTCGCCGAGGACGGGAAGAAACAATCGATCACCGACTTTGCGGCCGGCCGCGGTCAGCCGGGTCGAAGCCCAGCACTTCACCTTGGCTTGTTGCTCGACGTCAGCGAGAGCATGGGCGAGGGCATCGACTTCACCAAGACGGCAGCCATCAGATTCCTCAACGCGTTCCGCGAGGCCGTTGACATCACCGTCGTCGACTTCGACACCGACGTGCGAGTGGCCCGCTACAGTCAGAGGGAGTTTGCGCGCGTGGTCGAGCGGATCCGTCAGCAGAAGGCCAGAGGCTGGACGGCCCTCTACGACGCGATCGCCGTATACGTCGATGGCGCCGCGGGGCAGGACGGCCGAAAGATCATGCTGCTCTACACGGACGGCGGCGACACGACGAGCGCGATTCGCTATCGCGAGCTCCTTGACCTCCTGAAAGCCTCCGACGTCACGGTGTACGTGATTGGCCGGTTCGAGCGCCAGACGCCGTCGGGCCCCAATCAGCAACGCCTCACCCTTCAAGAGATGTCCGACATCACGGGCGGCCAGGCGTTCTTCCCGACCTCCGTCAGGGATCTCGGCGCCGCGTACGACACGGTGCTCGCACAGATCGACGCGCAGTACCTGCTGGGGTACCAGTCGACCAACACCAGGACGGACGGCGCCTGGCGGAAGGTGGAGATCAACGTCGTGAAACGAGGCGGCGGCAACTACCGCCTCCGTTCCCGCAAGGGGTACTTCGCACCGTACAAGAAGCCGTGATCGGCTCATGGCTCATGGCTTAAGCTGGCTTGAGCCCTAAGTCTTGAGCCCTGAGCCATGGTACGATTCACGGTTCCCATGCCCTCCGTGTACGACCGCTTCACGCTGGTCTCCGCCTTCGAGATCAGGGGCGATCAAGAACGCGCCATTGCCGAGCTCGTCGCGGGGCTGGAGCGTGGCGACCCTCATCAGGTGCTGCTTGGGGTCACCGGATCGGGCAAGACCTTCACCATGGCGCAGACCATCGCGCGCGTGAATCGTCCGACGCTGGTGATGGCGCACAATAAAACGCTGGCCGCGCAGCTCTTCCAGGAATTCAGGCGGTTCTTCCCCGAGAACGCTGTCGAGTACTTCGTGAGCTACTACGACTACTATCAGCCGGAAGCCTACGTGCCGGCCACCAACTCGTACATCGAGAAAGAAGCGACGATTAACGACGAGATCGATCGCATGCGCCTCGCGGCCACCCGATCCCTCTTCGAGCGCCGCGACGTCATCATCGTCGCCAGCGTGTCGTGCATCTACGGCCTCGGATCGCCCGAGGCCTACTACGGGATGCTGCTGCCGCTCGAGCGCGGCCAGCGAATCGCCCGCGAACAGGTACTGCGGAAACTGGTCGAGATTCAGTACGAGCGCAACGACCACGACTTCGGGCGCGGAACGTTCCGGGTGCGCGGAGACATCATCGAAGTGTATCCCTCGTACGAGGAGCTGGGACTGCGGATTGGCCTGTTGGGAGACGAAGTGGACGAGCTCACCTCGTTCGATCCGCTGACCGGGAAGACCGTGCGACGGCACGACAAGATCGCGGTGTATCCGAAGTCGCACTTCGTGGCGCCGCGCGACCGCGCCAAGCGCGCCGTCGAGACGATCAAGGAAGAGCTGGCCTGGTATCGGTCGAAGCTCGAGGCCGACGGGAAGCTTCTCGAGGCGCAGCGGCTCCATCAACGCACGATGTTCGACCTGGAGATGATCAAGGAGATCGGGTACTGCCACGGCATCGAGAACTACGCCCGCCATCTCACGGGCCGGGCGCCGGGCGAGCCGCCGCCCACGCTCATCGACTACCTGCCGGCCGACGCCCTCATCTTCGTCGATGAGAGTCACCAGACGGTGCCGCAGATCCGTGGGATGTATCACGGGGACCGATCGCGCAAAGAAGTACTGGTCGCGTACGGGTTCCGTCTTCCCTCGGCGCTGGACAACCGGCCGCTCACCTTCGCGGAATGGGAGTCGCGCGTCGGGCAGGCCATCTTTGTGTCGGCCACGCCCGGACCCTACGAGCTGGCGAAGGCGAACGGGGTGGTGGTTGAACAGATCATCAGGCCGACCGGGCTGATCGATCCGCCGATCGAGGTGCGACCGGTCACGGGCCAGGTGGACGATCTGCTCGAGGAGATCCGAAAGCGAGTCGCTCGCGGCGAGCGGGTACTCATCACGACGCTGACCAAGCGGATGGCGGAAGACCTGACGCAGTACTATCACGAGCTGGGCGTCCGCGTGCGCTACCTGCACTCCGATATCGAGACCCTCGAGCGCGTCCAGATCCTGCGTGACCTACGGCGCGGCACCTTCGACGTGCTCGTGGGCATCAACCTGCTGCGCGAGGGGCTGGATCTGCCCGAGGTGTCGCTCGTGGCGATTCTGGATGCCGACAAGGAGGGGTTCCTGCGGTCGGGCGGTTCGCTGATTCAGACGTCGGGGCGGGCGGCGCGCAACGTCAACGGACGGGTGATTATGTACGCCGAGGTCGTCACCGATTCGATGCGGGCCGCGATCGAGGAAACGAGCCGCCGGCGCGCGATCCAGGAGGCATACAACCAGACGCACGGCATCACTCCGCAGTCCATCGTCAAGGAGATTGACGCGGTCATGTCCAGCGTGTACGAGCGGGACTACCTGACGCCAGAGGTCGCGGCCGATCCGCGAGATCGTTTTCGCACGCAGGCAGAGCTCGATGCGCACATCGCGTCGCTTCAGGACGCCATGCGTGCAGCGGCCACCAATCTGGACTTCGAGAAGGCGGCCGGCCTTCGAGACGAGATCAAGCGCGTGCGGAACCCTGATCTGGGTCTGCCGCGCCCGGCGGGAAGGGCCTGAGCGCGGGCGTGATCGCGCTCATCGAAGACTGGCTGAAGAGGGCCTCACTCGATGTGCAGGAGTACGTGCGGCTGCTCGGGGCCACGGCGCGGGGCATGGTCACGCAGCCGATCTATCGGCACGATATCATCGAGCAGTTCGACGCCATCGGCGTGGCGTCGTTGACCGTCGTACTGCTGACCGGCTTTTTCACAGGCGCCGTGCTCGCGCTGCAGAGCGGCCTGACGCTCGATCAGTTCGGGGCGCGCCCGGTCGTCGGCCGGCTGGTGAGTGCGTCGATGATCAAGGAGCTGGGACCCGTACTGACCGGCCTGATGCTGAGCGGGCGCGTCGGCTCCGGCATCGCGGCCGAGCTGGGGTCGATGGTCGTGACCGACCAGATTAGCGCCCTGCGTGCGCTCGGCACCGACCCCATCCGAAAGCTCGTCGTGCCGCGAGTGCTGGCCGGCGTCCTGATGGCGCCGGTGCTGACCGTTGTCTCGGATTTCGTGGGCATTGTCGGCGGCTGGATCGTCGCCCGGTACCAGTTGCAGGTGGCCACGGGTCTGTACTGGTCGTCGATTTGGCAGGCGCTCTACATGCAGGATATCTGGATGGGGCTCATCAAGCCCTTCGTCCTGGGCTTCGTGATCGTCACAATCGCGTGTCACGTCGGTCTGAGGACGACCGGCGGTACGCAGGGCGTCGGCAAGTCGACAACCGAGGCGGTGGTGGCCGGCTCGGTCGGCGTGATCGCCGTCGATTTCTTCGTCACACGCGTGCTGATCTCGCTTATGTATTGAGTTCAGGGTTGGTCCGGCTGAAGCCGGACACTACCTCTCTAACGTAGTGTCCGCCTTTAGGCGGACTGGGGATTCATGTCTAACGTAGTGTCCGCCTTTAGGCGGACCGGGGACTAATGATTCAGGAGCTGGCCGATCGCGCGGTGGTAGGAGGGGTGGCCGACGAGCCGGACCGGCCGGTGGTCGTCTTCGACCACGTGTCGCTGGCGTTTGACGACAAGGTCATTCTCAAAGACGTCAGCTTCACGCTGCTTTCTGGCCGGACCAAGATCATCCTAGGGGCCAGCGGTGCAGGAAAGTCGATTACGCTGAAGATTCTCCTGGGACTCCTCAAGCCGGACAGTGGCGCGGTGTGGGTGAACGGTCAGCGCACAGACGAGCTCGCCGAGGAAGACATGATGGAAGTCCGCGCGAATCTCGGCATGGTCTTTCAAGAGGGCGCGCTGTTTGACTCGCTGACGGTTCGCGAAAACGTCGGCTACCGTCTCTACGAAGAGACCGACATGCCGCTCGATGACGTGGACCGTCGCGTGGAGGAAGTGCTGGGGTTCGTGGGGTTGGCAGAGTTCGCCGAACGGATGCCCTCGGCCCTCTCGGGTGGCCAGCGGCGGCGCGTCGCGATTGCGCGGGCCATGGCCGCCAAGCCCCAGATTCTGCTTTACGATGAAGCGACGACGGGCCTCGATCCGATGACGGCGATGACGGTCGATGATGAGATCATCAAGCTGCGGGATATCGAAGAAGTCAGCTCGATTCTCGTGACGCACCAGCTGCGCGACGCCTTCTACATCGCGACGCACGCGGCCGTGCGGCAAGGAAACGGCGACGTCCGGATCGTTCCCGCCGACCGGGAGAAGGAACGTGAGTCGGAATTCCTGATGCTGCGCGACGGATTGATCATCTTCGAGGGCGACGCGGAGACGCTGCGGCGCTCGAAAGACGAGTACCTGAAGACATTTCTAAGTTAGAACCAAGGACTCAAGACCAGGAACCGACCAGGGATCGAGCACGAAGAACAGAGGACCAGATATGCCACGCACGCGTTCGTTAGCCTGGTCGGAGCTGAAGATTGGCATCCTCACCATCGCGGCGATCGTCATCACCGCGATCGCCGTCTTCATGTTGACGGGCACACGAGGGTTCCCCTGGCAGCGCTACGCCCTCAAGACGCAATTTGCCAATGTCGCCGGGCTGAAGACGGGGTCGCCGGTGCGACTGGCCGGTGTAGAGGTCGGCCAGGTGAGCGACGTTGTCGTCGCCGGCGAGCAGGTGGACGTGTTGTTCGAGGTCAACAGTGAGTTTCGAGATCGGATCACCACCGAGTCGATTGCGACCCTCGGGTCGGTGTCGCTGCTTGGCGAGGCGGCGGTGGACATCACCGCGTCGGCGCGCGGAACCCCGATTCCCGATGGCGGCTACGTGCCACACGGCCCGCAGCCCGTGCAACTGGCCGACGTGACGAACCAGGCGAGCCAGGGCGTCTCAGAAATCACCGGGCTCCTTCAGGATGTGCGGGCCGGGCGGGGTACCTTCGGCAGGCTCATGACCGACGATCGGCTCTACGAGGAGCTGCAGCAATTTGTGAGTGCAGCCGGCGAGCTGACACGTGGCATCCAGCAGGGGCGCGGGACGTTGGGGCGGCTCGTCAACGATCCCCGAGCCGCCAATGCGCTGGAGGGCGCGCTCAGGAACGTCGAAACGCTGACGAGCCAGTTGAACGCTGGTGAAGGGAGCCTCGGTAAGTTGCTGAAAGACGACAGCTTCTCAAGGTCGCTCACCGGCGCGACATCCAACCTGCAGGAGCTGGTGGCGCGCCTGAACCGCGGCGAGGGAACCGCCGGGAAGCTGCTGACCGACCCGGCGCTCTTCAATCGTCTGAATACGCTCACCGATCGATTCGATCAATTGGTGACAAAGCTGAATGAAGGCGAGGGCACGGTGGGACAATTGCTGAAAGACAAACAGTTATATGAGAACATGAACGGCGCGGTGACGGACCTGCGCACGCTCGTGGCCGACATTCGCAGGGATCCGAAGAGATATCTCAATGTAAAGGTCAGCATTTTCTAACCCGTAGTGTCCGCCTTGAAGCGGACCTCGGGGATCGCGACGGGGAGGCAACAGATGGCGAGAGACGAAGGCGTGGGAGCCGGTGGTGTTCTTCTGGCGTTTCTGGTCGGCGCGGTGGCTGGCGCGGCCGTGGCGCTCTTGTATGCACCCGCAACGGGCGAAGAGACGCGCAAGTACCTCGCCCAGAAGGCGCGTGAGGGAAGCGATCGCGCGAGCGACGTCGCCTCCAGGGGCCGCGAGATGGTCAATCAGGGCCGCGAGACGCTGGCGACGGCCATCGAAAAGGGCCGCGAAGCGTACCAGCAGGCGCGCGCGCGAGACAACGCATGAGCCTCTGGTCTGAGGTGTTTCTCGGCATCATCGCGATGGCGACGCTCGCGACAGCCGTCGCGCAGGTAGGCTTGTTTATCGCCGCCGGCCGGCTAGCACGCCGCCTCGATCGGCTGGCCAACGAGGTTCACGGAGAGCTGCGGCCGATCTTCGGCCACTTGGACGCGATCGGCCGCGACGCGTCGCGCGCGACCTCGCTTGCCGCGGCCCAGGTCGAACGGATCGATCGGATGTGCAGCGACCTGATGGAGAGGGCGGAGCAGGCGCTTACTGGGTTTCAGACTGGCCTGGCGGCTCCAGTCCGCGAGGGGCGGGCGATGCTGAGCGGCCTGCGCGCCGCACTTGCGGTGATTCGTGAAATCCGCAACAATCCGCGATCCAGACGGGGCCGTGACGATGAGGACGCGCTGTTCATTTAGAAAGAACGGATTGGGGGTTGTATGACGCCGGTTACTCGTGGATCTCTGGCCGCAGTACTTGGGCTGGCGATGACGGCGGCTACCGTGGCGCAGGAGTCGCAGGAGTCTAAATCCGCAGCGTTGGCCATCGAGCTTGCCGCGGCGCTCGATGCCGCGAAGCTGGATGCGATCGCGGCGAAAGACCCGAGCGACCCCGACGTATTCGTCGGCGCCCTATATTTCTCAAAGAGCCAGTTCCTCGTCGTCTCGGCTCGATATGCCGTGCCCCTGTATCTGAACGAGCGTCTGATCAAGAAGGAATTCCGCGACGCGTACCTGGATCTGAGCAGCGCCTCCGTTCCGGAGAGCAGAATCTTCATCGAGGATGCCGGCGCCGATGGATTGAAGATCAGGCGCGAGGAGAACCGCCCCTTCGACAGCTACGAAGCCTCCGGCAAGCGGACGATGTTCAATAACGATTGGCGGGCGCAGAACATCTCGGAGGATGTCTACGCAAGCACATTCTCCACTGCCGACGAGCGGTACGTCGCGATGCTCAGAGCGCTGCTGGAGCAGGCGAAGAAGCTCTAGCGTCGCGCCGGCAATGAGACCCCTCGCCGCCGCTGGACTCGCAGCAATCGCTGGATCGCTGGTCTTTGTCGGGCCCCGAGGGCCTCGACTTGTAGCGCAATCGTCCGCCCCGCCGCCGGCATTCGAGGTTGCCGCCGTCAAGCCGAACAGGTCGGGCGACGGACTCGTCATGATTAGCATGCCGGAGGGCGGCAGGTTCACCGCTGTAAACGTCCCGCTCGGAATGCTCATCCGGTATGCGTATGAGCTTCAGGACTTCCAACTCTTTGGCGGGCCGAGCTGGATCGCCTCCGATCGATTCGACATCGTCGCCAACGCGGCGGCCACCTCCGCGGGCTGGCACACTCCGACGGCGCCCGGCGTTGTTTTTCCGGGCTGGCGACCGTGACCGACGCCGCCACAGGCGAGTGCGGTCTGCCCGCTACACCGTACGGAGGACCACAACCATCCAGAAAGGCGCCATCGGCAACGAGCAGCCCATCAAGATCGTGTCCGAGGGGCTGGCGGACGCGGTGACCGCGGTCAGTAACGAGTGGCATGACAAGGGGACGCCAGCCCACACGTTCGCACCTCTATTTAGCTACGACAACTTTCGTATTGACATCTACGAAGCTCATCGTACACAATCCGGCCCTATGAAGGACCGCAGGAAGCCTACCGACGCCGAACTGGCGATTCTTCGCGTGCTTTGGGCGCGCGGACCGAGCACCGTGCGCGAAGTCGCCGAAGAGATGGGCCGGGAAGGCGCGTACACCACCGTCCTCAAGATCCTGCAGATCATGACGGAGAAGCGCCTGGTCCGCAGGAACGACTCTTCGCGGACGCACGTGTACGAAGCGATGTATTCGCAGGGCCAGACGCAGAAGCAGATCGTCACGGATCTGCTGGATCGCGTCTTCGACGGGTCCGCCGCAAAGCTCGTCCTGCAGGCCCTCGAGGCGGGGAAGACCTCGCCAGAGGAGCTGGCCGAAATCCGCAGGCTCATCGACAAACATCCTGGAGGTCGCCGATGAATCCCGCCCTCGACCGATGGATTCTGGTTGCCGGCTGGACCTTGGTCCACTTCGTCTGGCAAGGCGCGCTGATTGCCTTTGCCGCTGCAGTCTGTTTGCGGCTTCTCCGGACGGCCTCCTCACACGCACGCTATGTCGTCGCGTGCGCGGCTCTGGCGACCATGCTGATAGCGCCGGCCGTCACGGCGCGCCTGGTCTCGACTTCGGCTCCAGCGGGGCAGGACACTGCGCCCTGGCCACTGGAGTTCTCGACGTCATTGCCCGAGCGTGGCCAGCCGCCAGCCGCTATTTGGCCGCCACGCGCCGCCGCGCCGGGAGGCATCAGCTTTTCAATGGAGGCAGCGCGGCTCGTGGTCAGCCGATCGCTGCCACTCGTGGTGACGACGTGGCTCGCGGGCGTCGCCTTGTTGCTCGTCCGCCTCGCGGGGGGATGGTTGCGCGTCCGGCGTCTGCACCGGGCGTCACTTGCCATTTCGGCGTCGTGCTGGCAGACGATGAGCGACCGGTTGGCGTCTCGTCTCCGCCTCGCCCGCGCAGTACACGTGGTGGACTCACTGCTCGTCGACGCCCCCACCGTCCTCGGCTGGTTGCGGCCGGTCATTCTTCTGCCAATCGCGGCGCTGGCGAACCTGACACCAGGACAGGTGGAGGCGATCCTCGCGCACGAGCTGGCGCACATCCGCCGGCACGACTATCTCGTCAATCTCCTCCAGACGACGGTGGAGACGCTCCTGTTCTATCACCCGGCCGTCTGGTGGGTGTCCTCGCGCATTCGCGCCGAACGAGAGCATTGCTGCGACGACGTGGCAGTGGATCTCTGCGGCGACGCGGTCGGCTACGCGGCGGCGTTGGCCGATCTCGAGACCGCGCGGACCGGGAGGCCGGTACCAATAGGGCAGGCCGCACTGGCATTGGCGGCCACCGACGGGTCGCTCCTCGAGCGCGTGCGGCGTGTGCTGCAGGTGCCGGCCGACGATAGATCGCAGCCGCGGAGCCAGACGATGCCCGCGATGATCGCGGCCGTTCTCGTGCTGCTCCTCGTGGCCGGCGCTGCGGGCCTCAACCGCCAGCCTGTGCAGGCGAGCACCGCGATTCAAGCAGAGGTTGACCGGGCAAGACTGCTTCTTGATGCGCCTCGAGGTCCGTCTCTCGTCTTTCGCCATCGCGATGAGCGAGTCATCGAGGCGCAACTCCAGCCTCGGCCACGCGGCAACGGCCAGGCTCGTGAAACGATCATCGTCCGCGTCCAGAGACAGGCGACGCCTGTTCAGACCTCGTCCACGATCGTCACGGGGACCGTCACCGACACCAGCGGCGAGGGAGTCCAGGACGCCGCAGTCGTGCTTACCGACATTGGGACGGCGCCCGATCGCACGGCACGCACCGATCAGTCAGGTCGCTTCGAATTCGTTAGTCCGCCCGTGGGTCAATACATGATTGGCGTAAGCGCGGCGGGACTCGACGCGTTCCACGGCCGGTTGACGGTCATCCCGGGAGAGAAGGTGCAGCTGAACGTCACCCTACAGATTCAGCCGCTGGCGATTGGCACGACGGCAGGCAGACCTGCTGGTCCGGCACCGCTGCCGGAAGGCTTCGTGTGCGTCGACTCGCTGTGCGGCCCCCGGGCGACCGTGGAAATGCTTGCGCGCGATGTTGAGCTCCGGCTCCAGGAGCGGCGCAACCAGCGCGCGCAGCCGGCCTTGCTACCGTTGATGAACACGGTCCCCGTCCGTTATCCGCAAGAACTCTGGGACGCCTTGATCGAGGGCAGTGTTGTTCTCGAGGGACATGTCGCCACGAACGGCTCACCCATTCTGAGGTCGGTCGCTCCGGTTCACCCCGGCTTGGCGAAGGCGGCGCTCGAAGCCGTCGGTCAGTGGCGGTTCGAGCCCGCGCGGCTGCACGGTGTCGCTGTCGAATCGCCGTTGAAAGTGACGATCAATTTCAGATTGCACAACTGAAGTCAGGTTTGGCTCACGCCGGACACTACGTACGAACGGAAAGCCAGACACGCGCGAAGAGAATCGAGTGAATCATGAGTAAAAGGCTTCTCCTGGCATCAGTCATCGCCGTTTCAGCCACTCTCTGCGTCCCCTTTGTACGTCTCATGGCCCAATCCTCGGCTCCCGCTGCCGAGCGTCTCGAGTTCGACGCGGCGTCGATTAAACCGAACAACTCCGCCATTCCTCGCGTCATGCTGCAGTTTCCGGGCGGCCGTCTCAACGGAGTCAACATCACGGTTCTGGCCCTTCTCGGATTGGGGTATCGGGTGCAACCCTTTCAACTCGTGGGCGCGCCAGAGTGGATCAGCTCGGAACGATACGACGTGACGGCAACATCGACAATCACGCCCACGCCGGATCAGCGCGCCTCGATGGTGCAGGCGCTCCTGGCCGACAGATTCAAGCTGGCCATCCACCGCGAGACGAGAGATCTGCCCGCGTACGCTCTTGTCTTGGCAAGAAATGACGGGGGGCTGGGCTCGCGCATCCGCAAGTCCGATCTGGATTGCGCGGCGCTCGCGGCCGCTGCCCGCGGGAACCCGCCGCCTGCGGGTCTCTGGCCTGACGCGCGTGGTCCGATCGGCCGTGGCCCAGCCGCGCCCGGCCAGACTGCGCAAACCGGTCAGGTGCAGATGCAGATGACAGGATGTGGCACGACGGGAGGCCGCGGCGGCCAGCGGACCTCCAGGGGCGTCACGATGGCAGAATTCGCGACGAGCCTCTCTGGGCTGGTCAATCGCGTGGTGCTCGATCGGACGGGCCTTGCCGGCGGCTTTGATTTCGAGCTGCAATGGACGCCCGATCAATTCCAGGGCGCGGGACCGCTCGGAGGAATCCCGGGCGCGCCGCCGCCGGCGCCCGCCACCGATTCGACGTTCCCGTCACTGTTTACGGCGGTACAGGAGCAGCTCGGCCTCAAGCTGGACTCACAACGAGGCCCGGTCGAGGTGCTCGTCATCGATCGCGTTGAAAGACCAACTCCGGACTAGGCGGGGCGTCTAAAGTAGACGGGTCGGTGTCTAAACGACGACCCAAGGAGCGTCCGATGAGACCGTATCGTCTGGTGATCGTGGGCACCGCAATGCTGGGCCTGCCCGTCGTGAGCGCGCTCGGCACATCGCTGGTACGCGTCTTTGCCGCGCAGGATCAAGTCATCATTCAGCGGGGCGGGGAAGGTCAGCCGGCGCCCGCGGCCGACGCGCTGAGGGACACTCTTTCATTCGAGGCGGCCTCCGTAAAGCCGAACAAGTCCGGGAGCGGGCAAGTCTCGATCGGAATTCAACCCGGTGGACGCTTCAACGCGGTCAACGTACCGCTGCGATTCCTCATTCGAAACGCCTATCAGCTTCAGGATTTTCAGCTCGTTGGCGGCCCGGGCTGGATCACGTCCGAGCGCTTCGACATTATCGCAAAGGCCGAAGGCGACCCGCCGCCGGTGCCTCCTGGTACGACGGGGCCGTTCCAGATCATGATGCGCAACCTGATGGCTGACCGCTTCAGGCTGAAGGTCCACAAGGAAACGAGGGAGATGCCGGTCTACGCGCTCGTGCTGGCGAGAGCCGACCGCCAGCTGGGTCCTCAGTTGCGTCCATCCACCGTGGACTGCGCCGCCCGCGGGCGCGGACGCGGAGCCCCTCCGCCGCCGCCGCAACCAGGCGAGCGCCCCGCGTGCGGCATGAGGATTGGCCCCGGCACGATGACCGGCGGCGGCTTCCCGATCTCGCAGCTCGCGACGGCGCTCTCGCAGTTTGCACAGCGCGTCGTGCTCGATCGGACAGGGCTCACCGGCAACTTCGATCTGGACCTCACGTGGACGCCTGACCAGATACCGCAGGGTCCGCCTGGCGGTGCGCCTGCGGGCGCCCCCCCGCCGCCGGCATTGGATGGCCCCTCGCTCTTCACGGCGCTGCAGGAGCAGCTCGGCCTGAAGCTCGAGTCGATAAGGGGACCGGTGGAAGTGGTCGTCATCGATAGCGTCGAACAGCCGACAGCGGATTAGTCAGCAGTCGGCAGTCGGCAGTCAGCACTCTGAAGACATGAAGCACCTCACGCCCTTCTTCTTCGCCCTCGCCGTATTAGTCGTCGGTGCGAACGACTGGCTCGCGGCAGGGCAGCATGCGGGACAGGTGACCTTCGGCGGCCTCCCGGTTCCCGGCGCGACGGTCACTGCCTCGCAAGGTGACAGGCAGGTCGCCACCACCACCGATCAACAAGGTATCTATCGCTTCGCCGATCTTGCCGACGGCGTATGGTCCGTCCGCGTCGAGATGCTCGGTTTCTCGACGCTCAGCGAGAGCATCGCTGTCGCGGCCGATGCGCCACCTTCCATGTGGGAGCTCAAGCTGCTGCCGTTCGAGGAGATTGCTCGCGGAGCCGTCCGGCTAAAGCCGGACACGACGACCCCTGGTGCGCAGTCACCAGATAGTGACGTACGTAGTGTCCGGCTTCAGCCGGACCCGGTTCAGCCGGACCGTGGAGCCGCCTCGGGCGGGTTTCAGCAGGCCTCGGTGAGCCCCACGAACGCCGTGAACTCTGCGAACCCAGAGAACTCTGCGAACGTTAGGAACCCCGGGAGCCCTGCCACCAATGCGGCGGCTAATGGAGATGCCAGCGATCTCATCCAGCAAGCCGCCGAGGGCTTCCTCGTCAACGGCAGCGTGAATAACGGCGCGGCGTCGCCCTTCGCGCAGCTGGCGGCGTTTGGGAACAGCCGCAGGGGAGTGCGGTCGCTGTACAACGGGGCCCTCGGTATCCTGTTCGGCACCTCGGCGTGGGACGCGCGACCGTTCTCGTTCGCCGGACAGCGAACGCCGAAACCTTCCTACGACGATGTGCAGGTACTCGGCACTTTTGGCGGACCGATCAAGATGTCGAATCTTCCAAATCGCGCGAATCTGTTCATCGGATATCAGCGGATGTCCGATCACAGCGCCACCACGCAGTCGGCGCGCATGCCGACGCTGCTCGAACGGACTGGCGACTTTTCCCAGTCGACCAATGCATTCGGCCAGCCGGTGACGATCATCAATCCGGCGACCGGTGTACCGTTTGGCGGCAACGTGATTCCGCCAGGCCAGATCAGCCCGCAAGCGGCGGCGCTTCTCGGCTACTTCCCGCAGCCGAACCTCGACGGTGCGGGTCGATTCAACTATCAATCACCGGTCGTGGTCGCGACCCGCCAGGACAGCGTGCAGTCTCGCCTCGCGCAGGGGGTAAGCGGCCGGACCCAAGTGTTCGGCAACCTTGGCTACCAGCGCACCACGACAGACACGACGTCGCTGTTTGGCTTCTCGGACTCGAACCGAGTCTCGAACCTCGACACGGCGATCAACTGGTCGCGGCGGTTCTCGCCGTTTCTGTCGCTCCGGCTCCGCTATCAATTCACGCGACAGACGACCGAGATGACGCCGTCGTTTGCCAATCGCACCAACGTGTCGGGGAGCGCGGCCATCGCGGGTAACAATCAGGACCCGGTGAACTGGGGCCCGCCGACACTGACGTTTTCGAGCGGCCTGGCGGGGCTGACCGACGCCCAATATGTCTTCAACCGCAGTCTGACGCATGCCGTCCTCGCTGAGAGCGGGATGAGTCGAGGCCGCCACTATGTCCTCTTTGGCGGCGGCGTCCGCCGGAACTACTTCGACGTACTCTCGCAGCAGGATCCTCGCGGAACGTTTGGCTTCACCGGCGCAGCCAGCGGCTCGGACTTGGCGGATTTCCTGCTCGGCATTCCGCACACAAGTTCCATTGCATTTGGCAATGCCGACAAGTACCTTCGCGCCAACGTCTACGAGGCCTACCTCAACGACGATTGGCGGCTGTCACCGGGTTTCACGCTCAATCTGGGTCTTCGCTGGGAGTACGAGGCGCCGATGAGCGAAGCGTTCGGCCGTCTCGTGAATCTGGACGTCGCGCCAGGCTTCGGCGCCGTCAGTCCGGTCGTCGCAAGCAGCCCGATCGGCACCTTGACCGGTCGACGCTATGCCGATTCGCTCGTCAATCCTGACACGCGGGGTGTCCAGCCGCGCGTCGGCCTCGCTTGGCGGCCTGTGGCAGGCTCATCTCTGGTCGTCAGGGCAGGCTACGGCATCTACCGCAACACCAACGTGTATCAGTCGATCGCCATGCTGATGGCCCAGCAGCCGCCGCTCTCGAATACGTTGAGCGTGGAGAACAGCGCGGGCAATCCGCTGACGCTGGCGAACGGATTCATCGCGACTCCAGGCGCGACACCGAATACCTTCGCCGTCGATCCGGACTTCCGAGTCGGCTACGCGCAGAACTGGCAGGTGTCGATGCAGCGGGATCTGCCAGCCTCGCTGACGATGATCGCGACCTACCTCGGCGCGAAGGGCAGCCACTTGATGCAGGAGTTTCTGCCGAACACGTACCCGGCCGGCGCTGCGAATCCCTGTCCCACGTGTCCCTCGGGATTCGTGTATCTCACGTCGAACGGCAGCTCGAGTCGCCAGGCCGGCCAGTTCGAACTCCGTCGTCGGCTGCGGGATGGCTTCACCGCGACCGTGCAGTACACATTGTCGAAATCCACCGATGACACCGGGGCCTTCGCCGGTGTGAGCCTGACGGGGGCCGCCATCGCTCAGGACTGGCTGAATCTTGACGCCGAACGTGGCCCCTCGAATTTCGATCAACGACATCTCGTCACCGCGCAGGTTCAATACACGACGGGGATTGGCGTCGCCGGCGGTGGGTTACTGACGGGCGTAACAGGGGCGCTCGTCAAAGGATGGACGCTGACGAGCCAGCTGACCGCGGGCAGCGGTCTGCCCTTGAATCCGGCGTACTTGAGCTCTGTCGCAGGAACCGGCGTGACCGGGACGTTGCGTCCCGACGTCACGAGCGCGTCGGCCGACCTGCCGTCGGGCTACTATGCGAATCCCGCGGCATATGCTGCGCCCGCCGCTGGGAGCTGGGGCAACGCGGGACGCAACTCCATCAGAGGACCGGCGCAGTTCTCGCTGAACATGGGGCTCGGACGCTCGTTTCCGTGGGGCGATCGACTCAGCCTGGACTGGCGCGTCGATGCCACCAACGTGCTGAACCGCGTCACCTATTCCGGCGTGAATACAATTGTCGGCAGCCCGCAGTTTGGGCTGCCAAACCGGGCCAATGCGATGCGCAAGATACAAACCAGCCTTCGGCTGAGGTTCTAACGGTGCTAGAGGTTCAATCCTCCGATGTAGCGTCGGCCTTTGGGCGGACCTGTTCAGAGGGAATCTAAGTGATGCATCGAATGTTCTGCGTTCTTTCCTTTGTGTCCTTCGTGTCCTTTGTGGTGGCCGCGCAGCAGACACCGAATACCCCGCCTGCCCAGGGCGCGCCGACATTTCGGACGACCACGCGGCTGATTGTGCAGACGGTGAGCGTCACGGACAGGGATGGGAAGCCCGTCGAAGGACTGACCGCCAAGGACTTTGTCGTCACCGAAGATGGCGAGCCGCAGGAGATCAGCTTCGTTGAATTCCAACGGATCGAGAGCACGGCAGAGGGTGTTCGTCCCGAGCAACCGGCAGTGTCGCAGCCGACGCCGGCCGCAGCACAACCGGCCTCTGCGGCCGCCACCGTCCAGCCGACCGTACCAAGCCAGATCTCCACGTCGCAGCCGGGAGATATCCGTTATCGGAACCGCCGCCTGGTCGTCCTGTACTTCGATCTGTCCGCGATGCCGCCCCCCGATTTGATACGCGCCTATTCGAGCGCGCTGAGGTACATCGATACCCAGATGCAGCCGCAGGATCTGCTGGCGATCATGACCTTCCAGGGCGGGGCGGTGCGGGTGAAGCAGGACTTCACCGATAACCGCGCGGCGCTGCGTGAGGTCATCACGACGTTGATCTATGGAAACGACCTTGACGGTGACGGGATCCCCGATCGGCCCGAGGACGCAGCAAGTGCCTTCGGGCAAGACGATGCAGAGTTCAACATCTTCAACACCGACCGTCAGCTGTCGGCGCTGCAGACGACGGTGGCGATGCTCAGGCCGCTTCCCGAGCAGAAGTCGCTTGTCTACTTTGCGAGCGGCTTGAGGCTCAATGGCGTCGACAACCAGGCACAGCTGCGCGCGACCACCAATGCGGCGATCCGGGCCAACGTCTCGCTCTATCCGATCGACGCGCGGGGACTCGTGGCGCAGGCGCCACTTGGCGACGCCACGCGGCCTTCTCCGGGGGGGCTCGGCATGTTCACTGGCCAGCTCGCTCAGGGCATCGTCACAAACTTTCAGCGATCGCAGGACACGCTCTACGCCCTCGCGAAAGACACCGGCGGCAAGGCCCTGTTGGATTTCAACGACCTGTCGCGAGGAATCGTGGACGCGGCGAACGCGCAGACCAGCTATTACATCCTCGGGTACTATAGCAATCACGTCGCGGCAGACGGCAAGTTCCGTCGGGTGCGCGTGTCGTTGGCGGGCGGCCTTTCGGCGGGTCTGTCCTATCGGCAGGGATACTTCGGCGACAAGGAGTTTGCGAAGTTCACCGCCGCGGACAAGGAGCGTCAGCTCGAAGAGGCACTGATGCTCGAGAATCCCGTCACGGACATCACGATCGCGATGGAAGTGAACTACTTCCAGTTGAACCGCGCCGAGTACTTCGTTCCGGTGGCCATCAAGATTCCTGGGAGTGAGCTCGCACTGGCCCGGCGCGGTGGCGCCAGTCGGACGCTCATCGATTTCATCGGGGAAGTAAAGGACGACTTCGGGAACACGATCCAGAATCTCCGCGACAAGCTCGACATCAAGCTGAGCGACGAGACGGCGAGCCAGCTTGCCAAGCGGCCGATCGAGTACGAGACGGGGTTTACGCTTCTACCCGGCAAGTACGTGGTGAAGTATCTGATCCGTGACGCCGAGACCGGCCGGATGGGCACCTATCAAACGTCGTTTACCGTCCCGAATCTGATGAGGGAAGAAAAGCGCGTCCCCATCAGCTCGGTGGTCCTGAGCAGTCAGCGTGTCCCGCTCGGAGACGCCATCTACAGCGTCCAACAGAAGGTCGCCGCCGAGGCCGCCAATCCCCTCGTCTACGAAGGCCAGAAGCTCGTCCCGAGCGTGACCCGGGTGTTCAGCAAGAGCCGCGAGCTGTACGTGTTTCTCCAGGCGTACGAACGCGGCGCGACGACCACGCAGCCGCTTGTCGCGTTCGTGAGCTTCTATCGTGGGGGCGTGAAGGCCTTCGAAACACCTCCGTTGGCTGTAACCGAGGGATTAGACGCCAGATCGAAGGCAGTTCCGCTCCGGTTCAGTGTGCCGCTCGACAGGCTTGCGCCAGGCCAGTACGAGTGTCAGGTCACGGTCCTCGATCCGACAGGGCAGAAGGCCGCCTTCTGGCAGGCGCCCATCGTCCTCATACCTTAAAGCCGGCCCGGTCTGGATAGCGTGCGTGGTAGGGATACTGGCCGTTACCCAGGCGACTGCACCGCCGGCGCAGGCGGAAAGCCCCGCTTCGCCGGTGGAGTCACCCGGATGGAGGCTGCCCGCGGCCCGCTGACCTGATCGTCGATCAGTTCAAAGCTGACCGACCCACCAACCTTCAGGTCGTTGTACCGGGCACCTTCAAGATCGCGGGCGTGAAAGAAGATAGTCTGTCTGTCACTCGATCGGATGACGCCGCACAGGCGACCGTAGGACAGTTGTGTGATCCGGCCTATCATCGAATAAGTATACGTCTCAAATACGCCCGATCACGCGATCGTGTATAGTAGACGGCGTTAGAGCACTGAGCCAGCCAGCGTTCGAGTAGTGCCCCTCCTCTAATAGGGTGCGCGTCGACAGGCCCATGTTGGCCATCGATCGGAGCGCACATGACACGTCCCGCACCAGTTCGTTTCCAGCGACAGAAACCGCAAAGGCCGGCTGCCACGATCAAGACACGCGCGCTCGCCCTCGTCGTAAATGATCCGGAGAGACGAAGGATGATCGAGGACCTCCGTGAACTGGTACGAGCCCTCGACCGACGCGTGCCCCGCTTCGATCGAAGCGGGGAAAGTCGTATTGCCAGAGACGCCGCGGCGCTGAAGGACCTGGCACTGGAACGGATCGCGCGCCTCGATAGGTTGGAGGCATGAAGACAGACGAGTTGTCGCAACCGTCCACGTGTCCCTTCTGCGGGTCGTCGAAGATTGCAGCGGCGAGCGGGAAGGTCGACGCCGCGACGTACTGGCGATGCGAGGCGTGTGGCGAACTCTGGAATCTCGATCGGCTCCACGCGTCGTCAAACCGCTACAACGACCGACCGCGCTGGACGTAAGGAGACGACGATCGGAACGGCAAGCGATGGAGTGGCTGGGTGTGCGTAGGTAAAGGTCGGATGGCTACAAGTAAGGATTAGGATGGCGACTATGAATGGCACGATTAAGCGACTGGTCAGTGACAAAGGGTTTGGTTTCATTCTAGCGGGCGACGGCAGTGAGTATTTCTTTCATCAATCGGCTTGTGCTCAGACGCCGTTCGACGACCTGCGTGAGGGACAGGCCGTGACATTCGACCAGGGCCAGGGCCCGAAGGGGCCGAGAGGCGAGAATGTCAGGGTCGCCTAGGTCACAGTTCGGCCGGTGATGCGAGGGGGCGCTCGCTCGTGACGACCGTGTGGATTGTCGTGGGCGTAGGTGTGACGGGAGTCTTCATCGCATTGATGATGTCCTGGCAACGCCGAGATCGTCTCGCCGATCTCGGCGCCGTGAGTCATCAATGGATCGCAGAACACCGGCCAGGCGACGATCTCAGACGTTGAGACTGTGAAGTGTGGCGGTCCGCCTCCGCGCTACGGTGGGACAGCCTGCGCCACCTGGCTCGCCTAGCCTGACTTTCGCAGTTCGATGGTAAACAGCACGGAAAGTCCTTTGAATTCAGTAGAGGACCCCGGTAGGTCTTCACCACAAGACCGG